>CAVJLG010000021.1:0-76221 GCA_963650135.1 Barnesiella intestinihominis
ACACGCTTCCTTGAAAAGCAGGGATTATCTGTTGCTTAGCTCTGAGTGAATACGCCTTGACCTTGCAAAACGGTCTGTTTGCAGGGATGTTTTTGTGCGCCCTTTTTTCTCTGTGCTGGTCCGGTACTCACTTTCACACTACTCTCCTTTTGTCGGGGTTTCAGGGGATTTCCCCTGGCAAGTGTCTTTGTGGTATTACAAAGGCGATGCTTGCTATAGCGTTTGACACGGTACCCCCTTGCCACGTTGCACATGATCTTCCGGCTGCCCCGCTGCTTTTTCTTCAGCCGCAAACCGCTGATCCAACTGTTCCACGCTCCAGTTTGACTGAAACTGCCCCAGAGGGCCGGGGCCAAATTGCGGCCTTGCCCGCTGATCCATGGCAAGCAGCTGTGCCCAAAGTTGGGGGTGAAATTGCCGGAGCTTCCGCAGTTCTCCAATGCGCTGGAACGGACAACACCAGCAGGACGCCCGATGGTAGATCCGATATAGCCCACCGAAGTCAAAGCCGCGGGCATAGCAATACTCCAGCGCCTGGGCTTCTGTAATACCCCATTCCACCAGCGGATACTGCTCATTCTTGCAACGCTTGGCTTCATCGGCAGCAATCCCCACATAGTGCAGCGCGTGATACTCCCCCTTGAGCCGATTCACTTCCTTGGTAATCAGGTGTGTTTTAAGCTGCCCGGTACACCACCTGACCCGAATACCGGGCCAGCCATTTCCATAGGGTGGAACGCCCAGTTTCTTGCGCCGCGCCAAAGCGCTGGCCCGTGTTTTCGGCTCCTCAAACATGAGATATTCAAAGCCTCGCGGATGGTGCAGTATGGTAGTGCGGATTTAATCAGAGGTTCCCTAAACAAAACGCCGCCGTGAACCCAACTTCGTTCACGGCGGCGCTTTTTACTGATCCAATATCATTTTTCAACTAAAATATGCCCGGACAGCAGCGTCAAATCTGCCAGTTCCGTATCATTGGCCGCCAGCTGATTCTGCCAATCGGCATCCTCCACGCTTTGGTATACGCCGCTCCAGCCGCCGGACGTGCGGTATTGATTCTTCTGGCTCACCAAACTGACGCTCATGGGATGGCCCTGTTTATTCAAGAAGCTGTCCGTGGGCGTTCCGGTTTCGTCCATCAACGGAAGTAGTGTCAAGGCATAATCGCCCGGTTTTGCAGTCTCCTTCACCCGGAACACCAGCTCAAACAGTGTGCCGCAGGGCGCATCAAACAGGTTCCCCTCCGTCTCCAGAATCACATTCACGCCCCGCTCCGTCTTCCGCATCGTGTGGCGATACCGCTCGGGCAGCACAGAATGCTCCCGATCCAATTGCTTGCACTCCAACGCAGCGGTATCAAAGTCTATCGAAAAGCCCAGCTTCTTCATGCCATAGCACTTCTCCATGGATACCGGCACCCGAACCGTCTCTCCGGGATTGCCCCGCAGCTCCAGCTCTGTCAGTCCGTAATCGTCCAAACGAATGGTGCCGCCCCGATCCTTGCAGTTGGTATTTGGCATCATAGACGGAGGATTGACCTCCCCTTCCCGGAGCTTGACCCCAAGATAGGTGAGCTTTTCCGCCTGGGAATAGGCATAGCCCAAGCCGATCTGCCCGTCATACCAGCAGATATCCGTGGTCCCGTCGTCCACGGGCACATAATCCCGGTATAGATCCCGGAAGGTGTGGCTTTGCAGCAGCGCATTCAGGCTTCCCTTCATAAACTGCCGCAGGGCCTGGGTGGTGCGGCCCGGATACTGGAGATAGCAGCGGTACAGCTCCATAAAGTCCCGGCATTCGCCAAAATTCCCGCTGTTGGCAAAGCACAAAAGGCCGCTGTTGCTGCCCAGCATAACATTGATCTCATACATATACGAGGTCACGCCATAGCCGTCGGTAATGACCATACCGTCAAAGCCCCATTCCTTCCGGAGGAGATCCACAGTAAGGTGCCGGTTCCCGCAGGCATTGACTGTGCCCACCCGGCCCAGTGAGGTCATAATTCCCTTGCCGCCGCCAATTTTCAGGGCGTGTTCAAATGCAGCGAAATAGTTCTCCCGCAAGGTCTGCTCATTGGCGAATACCACCAGCCCCTCCCGGCTGACCTCCTGATCGTTGCAGGCAAAGTGCTTCAGGCAGCCATTGACGCCGCCCTCCTCCAAGCCTTTGAGGAAATGACCGCAAATCCAGCCGGATAAATAGGCGTCCTGGGAGAAATAGTTGTTGTTCTTTCCGGACAGACAGGAGCGGTGGAGATTACTGCCCGGGGCATAGAAGAAGGACGTTCCTGCCTCTCCGGACGCCGCTGCTTCCCGGGCCAGCGCAAGGCCCAACCGATAGCAAAGGTCCTTATTGAACGTACAGGCCAAAATGGTATCGCAGTATTTTGTCGTCCGGGCCATGGGCAGCTTATTATTGGCGCCGATCTGCCCCGGAGTATCCGCGGAATAGCTCATGGGAATGCCGTATTCCTTCAGCGCCGGGATATCAAAGCCGCTGTGGTAAAACCGGCAGAGCATCTCATTGACGCTCAGCTGATCCAGGAAATAATCCCACACCAGATCATCCGTTTCCGCTGTCCACTGCGCCACCGAAATGCCTATTCTTTCGCGCAATGCAGCAGAATTATGATATTCCGGCGCGGCAGCATCTTTGACAAACCGGTTCACATCCTGGAGCAGGAAATTTCTCTGCTTGCCCTGGGCATCCCGATATACCGCATTGGTGGTAGGCACCGGAATATCCTCGCCCTGGAGATAGACTTCCGTGCCGTCCATTTCATAGCAGCTTTCGAGACCACGGTTTTTCAGGTCGAGAATCTGATCCGTCTCCCGGGTGTGCTCGTCCAGCATCACCGTCTCCGGGAAGGTGCCATCTGCCACCGTCGGAACGCCGTTTATGTCTTTCCGGTGGAGATAGACAATGTGCTCCTTTTCGGTTCCCCGGGTATCGTAGCGGTAGCCCTCCTGTTCGTTTCCGGTAAAGAGATTGCGGTAGGGCGTTCCCGTCACCTCGTCATGGGTAAAGCGCATGTCCTCCGCCAACGTCCAATCGAGAACCGCCGAAGGTGCCGCATGGGCCGCGTTTGCATTAGCCGCAACGGAGAAGCGATAGCCACCCTCCTCCAATACATAGCACTGGGCCGTGTCGGAATAGCAGGCAATATCCCGGGCATTCCAGCGAAGCGTCACCGTCTCCGATGCCCCGGGCGCAAGGTTTCCGGTCTTTTCAAAGGCAGCCAAAACCACCAGCGGCTTTTCCAGATGGTGGGGACTTTCCTCCCGATAGGGCGCCGTTACATAGAGCTGCACCACATCCCGGCCCTGCATTGTTCCCGTATTCTGAACCGTTACATCACAGGAAAAGGCCAGCTCACCATATTCATTCTCTTTTGTCTCCAGCTTTCCCGCCGCCCAGGTAAACGTCGTGTAAGAAAGTCCAAAGCCAAAGGGGTAGGCCACCCGCTCCGGACAAAACGTCTCAAAATGCTTATAGCCCAGGTAAACGCCCTCTTGATAGGCCACATAGTTATGCCCGTAGATGTACAAATCCGTTCCGATGGATTTCCGGTTGAAGGTCATTGCCCCAAAGCAGCGGCTTACCGGATCGTCGTCATAGTCCAGCAGCATCTCATCCATAAGCCTGCCGGAGGGATTCTCCCGGCCCAAAATCAGCTGGAGCAATGCCTCTGCGCCCCGATCACCGGGATTATTGCAGGTATAGATCACAGCCCCCAGCTTGTCGGCACAAATGGGATAGATATGGGGCTCGGGCTGTCCGGCTTTGTCCACATAGGGAAGCACCAAGCGGCTGTCATAGTCCGCCAGGATTTCCCGACCAATGTTGTTGGAATAGACTCCGCCACCATAGGTATAGCAGTAGAATTTCTGCACAGCATCCTCCACCAGAAAATCCCCATCTATGACGCTGTTGGTGGCGAGAATCACCAGGACCTTCTTAAAATGCGCCTGGCAGTAGGACAGCATGGCCGCTTCCCCCTCGGAAAGCCGCTCGTCGCCCTTTTCGTGGTCTGCGCCTTCGCCGCCGTGGCGATAGCGCACCACCGCCGCCGTATTAGAGAACGCCTTCGCCCGCTCCAGCAGTTCTTCCGGCATACGGGCAACCCGGATGGAGCCATCCGCATTGCAGATATCGTGCCCAATGATCGGTTCCTGCTCTAAATTGCCCACGCTGCCGAACATCCCAGTTGCCGTGCGATTCTGGGGAATATAGGTTCCGTTTCCTCGTCATACCCCGCGCCGGTATAGCCGGGATCGGGATTATCGTAGCTGCTATAATACTCCATGAGCTCGGTATTCAGCGCCACGCCATACTTTCTGCAAAGCTCCGCATCGAAAAACGCACCGCCGTGCCGCCCAAACACATTCAGCCGAACCGGCCCATTCAGCGGCAGAACATCCCGGTTTTTCAGCAGTACATAGCCCTCCAGCGCCGATTGCAGCTGGAGCGCCTGGGCCAGCTTGTGCCGCTCCAGATAGACGGGGTCCTTGGAATCATACATGGTTGGCTGCATCACCGGCACTTCTTCTTTCTTCTGCTCGGGTGACTGCCCCTCCATGACCACCGGGGGCGGCGGCGGAACGGGACGCTTTTTTCGCTGTTTCATTGGGATTCCTCCTTCTTTGGGCATTCAAACGCTTTGACTCCTGTGTAAGATAATTCCGAACATTCTGCAATCACTAAAGGCACACATTTGGTGGACAATTATTATATTTTCGCAGAATATTTACAATAACATAATAATAAGGTATGCTATACATAGCACCAACCGAACAGGATGTGATTCCATGCCACTGGACGAACCGGAAATTGTACAATCCCTGCGGCAAATGACCTGGCAGCTGCGCCAGGTCTATTTATACCTGCTGCTCCACGACACCAGCCCCATGTATCAATCCCTGGCGGACATCAACTGCCACTACTGCTATGGCTTCCAGGAGAATACGCTCTTTGCCCTGGTGCTCCATGTCAGTTCAAAGCGCACCGGTGCCCCGGTGGATGAAACATGGCTGGCGGATGGCGATGCCTTTCTCCGCCGTCAGCTGACGCTGCTTCCCGGCGATGCGGAAACACTGCGCTACTCCGGCAGTAATATCTGCTGCATCATCGGAACCTCTTGGAGCTATGGCGATGTACTGGCACTTTTGACCGATACGTTTCGGCAGCTCAAAATGCGCCCGGGTATGTACACCTGCGCCTGGACCATGGGCATCGGGCGGCTGGTGAGCAGCATTTCCGAGCTCCATGAAAGCCTGTTTTCCGCTCAGCACGCGCAGAAATACAGCATCCCCCTGGGCACGGGCCAAATCTTCGATGGCAATGACCGATTTGGCATCTTCGAGGGCGGCCTCTCTCTGCTCCATTCCCCCGATGAGCTGGCAATCAAGCAGACGATATTGCGGCTCCAGCCTAACGAAGTAGAACGATGCATCCGCGATCTGTATGCCCAGCGCCATGCGCAGATTCAAAGCTACCCAGTCTATGCGTTTATGCTGTCCCTCTACATTTTGCAGATCAGCCTACAGGCCTTGCGGGAACGGATGCCCATTGACCGGAAAACCTACGAGCTGGAGCAGGCCTACGAGGATATCATTGACCAGCAGGACACCCTGGACCGGCTGATCCAATGCGTGGTGGACGGCACGCTGGCCCTCTGTGAGCGTTATCGGCAGTTCACCGAGCAGGGCCACTCCCGCCCCATTTGGCTGGCCGTCACCTATATTCAGGAGCACTATACTGAGCGGATTCGCCTGGACGTACTGGCTGCGCTGGCAGACCGAAATCCTCAATATCTCAGCACCGCCTTTTCCCGAGAGATGGGAATGCCCGTCACCGATTACATTACATCCCTCCGGATGGAGCAGGCAAAGGAGCTTCTGCTCTCCACCGGGGCCACCATCGGCGAAATCGGCGCAAAGGTGGGCTATGATGACCCCAAATATTTCAGCCGGATGTTCCGCAAGCAAACCGGCGAAAGTCCCCAGTCCTTCCGGCGGCGGCACAGGCAGGATGTAGGGAAACATGGCTGAGAACCGATTCCACCGCAAGAAACCGCTTTCCGAATCCGGGAAAGTATGGTAAGATAGTCATAACCCCGGCAGACGAAAAGGAGGGCGCATGATGGCGAAGCGGAAATGGAATTTAGGTACGATCTACATATCGGAGCGAATGCAGGAATGCCTGCGCCCCATCTCTCAGTGCGCACTGACCACAGTGGTTGCTCCCATGGGCTATGGCAAAACCACCGCCATTCACTGGTATTTGGAAGCCCGCGCCAAGCTGGAGGACCTCCGGATTGTCCGCATCAGCGTCTACTCCGACAACCTGACGATTTTCTGGCAAAGCGTACAGGCGGCCTTTTCCCACAGCGGCATCGACCTGCTGCAAGGCTATGACTGCCCCTCTGACGCCGCCAGTGCCAGCCTACTCACCGACGAGCTCTGCCATGTGCTGTCCGACCCCCTCCCCACCTACATCTTTATCGACGATTTTCATCTGCTCACGGATGATCGGGTCACCAGCTTTCTGTGTACCCTGGTTTCCAGGCTGCCCAGCCAGGTGCATGTAATCATTGCCAGCCGGGATCGTTTTCTCACCGGGGCTGATATTCTTCGCCTGGGCCGTCGGCTGCACCAAATCACCGTTGACCAGCTGCGGCTGAATCATACGGAGCTCTCCGTCTATGCCCACCGCTGCGGAACGGACCTCAGCGACATACAGATTGAATCCCTGTTGCAATCCAGCGAAGGATGGTTTTCTGCGGTATATCTGAACCTCTGCGCCTTTGCCCAGTATGGCGCGCTGCCGGACCATCATTCCGACATTTATGAGATGTTTTCCACCGCCATGCTGGACCCGCTGCCGGAAAATCAGCAGGAATTTTTGGCCATTATGGGCCTTGCAGACGAATTCACCGCAGAAATGGCGGAGTTTATCACCGAGAATCCCAATACCCGCCAGCTGCTTGCCGCTTTAACAGAGCAAAATGCATTCGTGCGCCGGCTGCCCGATGGGGTAACATTCCGATTCCACCACATGATGAAGGAATGCGCCGTCCGCAGCTTCTCCGCTCTGCCCCGGGCCAGCCAAATTGTCTACCAGAACCGCTATGGGCAGTGGTATATGGAGCGCCGGCAATATCTCCATGCACTGTCCTTCTACCGGGCCGCCGAAAATCACCATGGCGTGCTCCAGGTGGTGCAGCAGGACGCAGGTATTTTGCTCACCACCTTAAAGCCGGAGGCTGTGCTAGCCTATTTGGAAACATGCCCGGACGCGGTCTTGCAGGAACACCCCTTTTCCATTCTGGTGCTGATGCGGATTATGTTCAACTGGAAGCGGATTCCGAACATGCTGAAGCTGGAGGGGCTTTTAATGGCCTCCATTGCCGCGCATCCGGAGCTTTCTTCCGAGGATCGTGGCAATCTGCTGGGCGAGCGGGCCCTGATTATGAGCTTCCTTATGTACAACGACATCAGCAAAATGAGCGCCCTCCACCGCAGTGCCAGCGCCCAAATGACCCGTCCGGCCATCAGCATTCATCGTTCCGGCGGCTGGACCTTTGGTTCTCCTTCAGTACTTATGATGTTCCACCGTGCTCCCGGCATGCTAGCATCAGAGCGCAAGGAAATGAACGACTGCATGCCCCATTACTACAAAATCACCGAGAACCACGGTCAGGGCGCCGAAACCATTATGGATGCCGAAGCGGAATTCATGATGGGCCATTATACCGATGCAGGAATTGAGCTGGAGCGTGCCTATGCCCAAATTGCAGGCAACGGTCAAGAGAGTATCGCCCTGTGCTGCGACCTTCTGTCCCTGCGGCTGTCCATTGCCACGGACTGGTCCCCGCGGTTTTCCATTGAGGCCCGGCGGAAAGAACTGCTGGGGCAGCATAACGTCATGCTGGTGAACACCTTCGACAGCATTTGCGCCTATTATTACGCATTGCTGGGCCAGGAGGCGCAAATCCCGCCGCTCTTCCGGGAGCATCGCCTGTCCACGGTCAATTTCTTATCCCCAGGTAAGCCCATGATGGACCTGATTGAGAACCAGGTATATCTGGTGCAGGGGGCCTATGCCACGGTCATTGCCCGCAGTGAGGCGCTGCTGGGCACCTGCCGCAGCCTCCACTATTCCCTGGTCGCGCTGCACATTCAGCTGCAAACCGCCGCTGCCTATGAAAAGCTAGGCAAGCATTCCGAGGCGCAGGCCCTCTATCAAGAAGCCCTGGACGCCGCCATGCCGGATGGGCTGCTGCTTCCCTTTGTGGAAAACCATATCTATCTTGCCGGGCTTTCCGGTCCTTCGGAGTTTATGCAGCAGATTGCCCCCCTGGCCGCAAACTATGCACTGCGCCGGAACCAGCTAACCAATGCTGCCCTTCCCCCAGACGGCTTTTCCGTTCTCAATCAGCGGGAGCTGGCGTTGACGGAACTGATGACCCAGCATCTTACCAACCGCGAAATTGCCCAGCGGCTGTTTCTGTCCGAGGGCACAGTGAAGCAATATATCAACCAGATTTACTCCAAGCTGCAAATCACCGGCGACACCCGCACCAAACGGAAAGAGCTTTTGGCCCGGATGCAGCGAAAAAACTAACCTTTGGTTAATATCCATTTGACAAAATCCACCGTACAATTGGGATGTACGGTGGATTTCTTCATTCTACCGGAAAGGAGGACGAAGGTGGAAAGAAAATATATTTCAGCAGTCGTACCCCTGGCGCATTACATTTTGCAAGTGGACTTTCGCTCCGGAAGCCGACTCCTTCTGGACATGAAGCCCCATCTCCGTCAAATCCGTTTTCGACCCCTTTTAGACCCTCAAGTGTGGAACAGCGCCGTAACCAACGGAATTTTTGTTCGGTTTGGCAATGTGGAGCTGAGCCACGACGAAATTCTCTCCATGGCGGAGTGGAACGGAACGTCAAACAGCAGCGAAATAAGCTTTTAGCAATCGGGAGGAAAAAGATATGAAAAAGAGACAGCACCACGCTATGCTCATCATCAGTGCGCTGCTATGCCTGCTGTTATTGGCAGCCTGCGGCGAAAAAAGCACTGCTGTAACCATTACACTGGTCAACCGCAGCGGCCAGCCCGTTTCCGAGCTCTATATTACCCCAACCACCACCGACGAATGGGGCAACACCTTGCTGGTTGAGCCGCTGGAGGACGGCGATATGCAGCAGATCGGCCTTGGCACCTATTCTAAAGAGGAGCTGGACGCCGGATTCAATATTCTGGTCTATAACACAGAGGATGAGCTGTTTTATGACACCACCCTGGACGAACAGACCTTCTCCATTGCCGACGGAGACTATCTGGTGTTCCTGCCCACCGGCAATGAAACGTCCCTGGATATCACCGCAACATACGACAGCAGCAAATACGACGACCTCGCAGCCGCACCCACTGAGTTTTTCTATGACTATGTGGGCAGCTGGAAGTACGACAGCCTCCCCGCCTACCTGACCATCGACGAAGACGGCAGCTGGTACATCATGAATCTCTATGCCGAGCATGAAAACTCCGGCACCGTTACCATGAGCGAAGACATTGCCGACCTCTATCTGGACGACGGCACCTACTATAACTCTCTCGCCCTGTCCGATGAGGTGACGCTGGCCGACGGCGACGGCAATCTGCTGATCTACAGCCCGGATATGCCCCTGCTGCCCTCTACCGCAGAGGAGCTGGATCAGTCCATCAGCTTCCCCGGCAGCTTTGCGGCAGTTTCCGTTTCCTATGCATCCTCCATGGATGTTCAGCCCAATCCCGCCTATACCGATGCGCTGTATTTCACCCCGGTTCTGGGCGACGGCACAGATGATTGCTATTCCGCCATCGCCATGCTCTTCTATCCCATCACCGGCTATGACGAGCAGATGACTAGCGGCCTTGGTACCGCACAGCCCCAGTTGGAATCCATGCTGCAAGCGGTTCTGGGCGATCTATATGGAGATCAGCTGCTGGAAACCGCCTCTTCCCTATCTGCCGACTGGGGCAATTACTATAGCATCACCGCCAATATCTCCGTGGCTGGCGCCGTAATGTCAGCTGACCTTGCGGATACCCTCTCCGGTACTGTGGAAATTCGTTATTACGGTCCCACCGGCTATGTTCTGGTGTCCGCAGCCCTGGCCCCGGCCCATCGAATCGATACCTATGCCGCCATCAGCCAAAGCATGCTGAACGCCTGCACCTACACCACCGACTGGGCAACTGCGCCCAAGTCTGCCCCCGAGACGCCCGGCACCCCTGCCGCCACTGCCACCACTGACGGTTCCGATCCCGGCGACACCAACACCCCCTATTACTGGTATGACGAGGACGGCGACATCTGGTACTGGGACGGCTACAAAAATGAATTCATCGGCTTCGGTGACAGCTATTACATCGACGATGACGGACAGTATTACGAATCCAACGATGCAGGTTGGGATTACGATGATCCGTATTATGACGATTGGTCTGATCCCGGCGACTATGGATATTACGATGATTGGTCCGATCCCGGCGACTACGGATATTACGATGACTGGTACGACGGCGACTATTATTATGACGATTACGACTACTATGAATACTACGACGACGGATGGGGCGATGACTTCTAACATTCTCCAAATTCCTTTTCCATACTAAGCCCCATGCGAAAGACCTGCCGGATGTTCCGACAGGTCTTTTGTCCGTTGTGGAAAAGTTTTAGATATTGCTGGCCGTTACATAGGCGCTGCGGTTGGTGGTCTGAATAGTACCGGGCTTCCGGCAATCGCCCACCATGTAGAAGCCGGGGTTGGTGCCATAGAAGCTCAATGCCTCGTCGGTCTTACTGCGCATGCCAACGGAGAGAATCACGGACTCCGCAGGCAGGTCATGGTCCACGCCGTCCTTGTCGGTGTAGGTCACATGATCCGCTGCAATTTCCTTGGCAGTAGCGTTCAGCACATAATGGAAGGTGGGAATGGCCTCCCAGGCGTCGGTGAACATGGAGCGGTAGTGCATCACCGTGGTATCCGCCGCCAGCTGATCCCGCATCTCGATAACGGTGACGTTCTTCCCCTGCTGGGCCAGGAACATGCCGGTTTCCACACCGACCTCGCCGCCGCCAATGACTACAACGTTCTGACCGATTTTCTCAGAATGCATAATCGCGTCGGTGGCAACAGTGACATTCTCGCCCGTTGCGCCGGGGATGGGCGGGATCACAGGCTGTGCGCCCACTGCAGCAATGACCGCATCATACCGATCCGCCACCATCTCTGGGGTGGCCGTGGTATTCAGCACCACATGAATACCCTTCTTCTCCACCTGATGAATCAGATAGTTCTTGTAGTCCTTGAGGGTCCATTTAAAGGGAACATAGTCTGCGTGCTTAATCGCGCCGCCCAGCTTGTCCTCCTTCTCATAAATGGTAACCTTGTGGCCTCGATCCGCCAAATACAGCGCCGTGCGCATACCGCCGGGACCGCCGCCAATTACCGCAATCTGCTTGCTCTTCCCGGGCTCCTTCTGAAGGAACTTGTCCACCACCTCAAAGCCGAACTTGGGGTTTACTGAGCAGCAGGTGGTCATGATGTCGTTCTTGCCACGGCCATGACATTTGTTGCAGCGCAGGCAGGGCACCAGATCATCGGCACGATCCTCATAGAGCAGGTCACCGTAGTTGGGGTTGGAGATCCACGCCCGGGCCATGGCTACCATGTCCAGCTTGCCCTCCGCAATGGCCTTCTCCGCCATCTCCGGATAGAACCAGCCGCCCACATTGGAAACCACAAAGTCCAGGTTCTCCTTCTTAATCCGCTCGGTCAGCGCCAGGAACGGCACAGGATTCAGCTCAAAGGGAATGGGATGGTTATAATCGCCATCGGCTGCACGAACCTGAACAATATCCACATACTTCTGCGCCTTCTTCAGGAACTCAATCCCCTCTTCTATGGTATAGCCGCCCTTGGGCTCTTCGGCGGAGAACTGAATCTCAATGAGCATGTCGTTGCCCGCAACCTTCTTAATCTCCTCCAGCATCAGAAGCGGGAACCGACATCGGTTCTCAAAGCTGCCGCCGAACTCGTCCGTACGGAAGTTGGTGAGCGGAGAAAGCAGCTGGCCGGGCACCTGGGCACGGTAGCTCATGTGGATGGTTACCGCGTCAAAGCCCAGGCGCTTATACAGGGCAGTCCGCTGACCATAGCTCTTTGCAATTTTATAGAGGTTCTCGGTGGGCACGTCGTCGCCGATGCTGCCGCTCATGCCGGAGCTGTCGGTAACGGGGCCCTTGGGGTTGGCGTCCACGGCCTCGATCTCGCCGTTCTCGTTCTCATAGCGATAAGTACGATTGGCGGAGAACAGGGAGCCGCTGACGATGGAGCCGGTGTAGTGCATGGCCTCCACCATCTCCACCATGTAGTTCTGACATTTGGCGTTGCGCATGTCGAACTCCGGGAAATGGGACATATCCAGCGTGTCGGGCAGCGGGGGCATCTGGTAAGTATCCTCCACACCGGCAAAGGTCACAAAGGCAGCACCAGTGCGGGCACGGCCGATAAAATGTGCCATGGTGCCCTCAGCAGGGTACTCCTCGGGGCCCTGGGAAAAATGGGGCAGCGAGTTGGAAGACTGCATGCGGTTTTTCAGAACAAACTTGCCGATTTTAATGGGGGCAAGCAGATGGGGGTATGCGTTTGTCATAAAATTCCCTCCTGTTTTGGTGATTTTGCGGTTGTTCGTATACTATGTATTATATCGGATGGGTAGATTGATGTCAAATTGATTCTACATTGTATCCGCGCCGTAATTGACAAATATTTACGCAGATGGTATGATGCAGTTACATAGGCACTTTATGAATGGAGGGTTGGAAATGAAACGGATTCTTATAATGTTAATATGTTTTGCACTGCTCAGTGGCTGCGGTGTCAAACATGCGGACAATCTGTCCTCTGTTGCGTCTGCTGTTCAATTCGAACAAGCCTATATCCCTGCATTTTATGAAACTGACTTGTCCGCTGATGTTGCCATGGTGTCAAACGGCAGTGAAATTGCCGCCATGGCAGAACCGGATGATAAAAACTACGCCGGAAAGCTATTTCACATTTCCGTTGATTCCAATTCCGTCCATATGGAGGAAATTGCAGACTTTCCGGATTACACTGAACCTGCCCTTTGGGGTATGGATTCCGACGGCAGTCTTTGGCTCAGTGGTGTGCAAAACGATGCCTGTTTTCTGCTCCATACCGATTCTGCCGGCAACACTCAAATGCAGCTGAACCTCAACGAACAAGGCGACATCTATGCCGTCCGCTCTTTTGCCTGTGATGCTGACTATATTTATCTCACGGTGGAATGTGCCCGCGAAAGCACTCTGGGCATTCGCAATGCTTATGACGCACTGTTTGTTTACACCAAATCCGGCGAATTTGTCACTTCCAAATACTTCGAGGAAATCAAAGCCGAAACACTGGGCTTTTTGAACGTAGAAGAGGACTGGATGGATGATCTTGATACGGAAGAAGCACTTCCGGGCGAACTATTTGCCGGGCAAATCAAAGACAACTATCGCTTTGTAACCCTATCGAATCAGGAGGTTGGTATGCTCATCGAGCGCCGAGCCCCCATTGGAACCGAAACCTATCATATTCTCTGCACTGTAACCCCTGGCACCCTGGAGGTTACGCCAAAGTTTGGCTATGAAGTTGAGGTTTCCGAAACTCTGGTGATGAACTTTCCGATAGCCGGTGCAAAGACGGACTATGACCTGCTGGTATGGGAGTCCAGAGGAATTTATGGGGTAGACATGAATGCACAGGAATACATAGAAGTAGAAAGTTGGACGGAGCTTTCTACCGATGATGAGCCCATATCGATGGACAATCTGAACCAAAGCGCCGTAGGGCTCTCCAATGGCTGCCTCGTTTTTGAACGTTATAATGGTTACACGGGCAAGTATTCCTTTGCAGTTCTGACGCCAGCAACCAATTAACTGAACAGATATGACAAAACCACAACCAAACATCGTGGTTTTGTCATATCACGCATTCTGAACATTACGTTACAGTATCCGATGCCCCCAGCTTCCATCCTTATTATAATAGTAATAAAACTCTGTCCGGTCATCGGACTCAAAAATCTCGATCATTTCGTCCATATCGGTTGCCAGCTTGCAGTGCCTGAGCTGCTCCCGGGGCATCCAATAGACCTCCCCCTCCTCCGAGGAACGGATGGTGCCGGAAAACCGGTTGGTCTTGAAAAACAGCACCACATAGCGCACGTCCTCCTTCTCGTACCACTGCTTGATGCCGCAGAGCACAGGATGCTCGATGTCCAGCCCAGTTTCCTCCTTGACCTCCCGAATTACCGAGGACACAAAGGACTCGCCGTGCTCCACATGGCCGCCCGGGAAGGTGATGCCGGGCCACTCCGGCTTGCAGCGGTCCTCCACCAGCACATTTCCGTTATCATCGTAGACCATGCACATATTGGTCAGGATCGTCATTTCTTCATGGGACATTTGGGGTACTCCTCTCTCACCAGCGGGTCATATTTCGCTGGAATTTTTCTGTATAGGCTTTTTTCAGTTCCTCGGCGGTAATGCCATAGCACAGTAGAACGTCGTTGTAGTACATGAGTACATCTGCCAGCTCCTCCACAAGGTCTTTTCGATGCTCTGGATTTTGCGTTGCCTCCTCCCAACCGTTTTTCTTAACAACATCGATTACCTCGCCGATTTCGCCGATCATCCACAGGATTTTGTTCTGACCCACTTCGGGCGAAACGCCCTCCCAGGTGTCCTTGTATTTTTCCTGCAATGAGGTCTGCATGGCAAGCATTTCGTTGATGGTAAAATCTTTGGATTGCATATTTCAAAACTCCTTCAAAAATCGAATCTGCCGTTTTTCCGTTGTATAGCCAATATGCCGGTAAAACCCATGGGCATTGGTTCTGGTAGCTCCTGAATTCAGCCGAACCCCAGTTGCGCCGATTTCCTTTGCCCAGTTCTCCGCCGCATCCATCAGCGCTTTTCCAATTCCCTGCCCGCAGCTGGATTCCCGTACCGCAAGTCCGAGAATATTCACAAGCGGCGCAAAATAAACCGCTTCATACACTTGGGGCTCAACAAATCCTACCACGTCGCCGTCTGTCTTCGCAACAAACAACCGTGCATGACTTCGATCCAGCGCCGCAATATTCCGTGCTATCATCTCCGGTGCGCAATGGTAGCCCAGTCCTTCGGCCGTAATTTCGGCAATGGCTACGCAATCTTCCGGCCTTGCTTCACAGATTATCATATGATGTGCCCCCTTCTCTCTTGGCAATTATTCTGTCCTATCTTCTCTCCAATCTAGCTAATTTTACTATAAATCCCGCCCCGATTCAACCAAACCATATCATTATTCCACAACAATCGTGCAGTTTCTCCTTCATTTTTGTCATCTTTTGTAGTTAGTCCCGTCAAACTCGCACAAATTCCGTTGTTAGCTGTAGCTAATGATTTGTACACTTCGAACAAAAAGTAAAAAAGTTAGCCTAGGCTATTGACATCTGCCTAGGAAAGGCGTATGATTTGGGTCGGTTAGAGAATTCTAACCTATAACTTACACTTTTGGTTAGTACATTCTAATTATAGAAGCCTAATTATATAGTTGTATGCCGCTAATTAGGGCTGTGTAATCAGAATGGACCACCCCATAAAAACTAGGAAGGTGAATGCTATGATGCCGCTGACATTGATCGGCGAAGGCGAAGAAGCCATGGTACGCAGAGTTGGTGGAAACACTGAAGTGCAGCACCATCTGGAAAACCTGGGCTTTGTTCCCGGGAGCACCGTGAAAGTCATTACCATGATGGGCGGAAATCTAATCGTCCAGGTAAAAGAAGCGCGTGTTGCCATCAGTAGTGAAATGGCGCAGAAGATCATGGTTTGATCTTCCGGGCAAGAGATAAAGGAGGAATTTTTGATGAAAACCCTGAAAACCGCCAAGGTCGGAGAGACGGTTACCGTCGTAAAGCTCCACGGCGAGGGCGCAATCAAGCGCCGTATCATGGACATGGGCATCACCAAAGGCACCCAGGTTTACATCCGTAAGGTAGCACCCCTGGGCGACCCCATTGAGGTCACCGTCCGCAGCTATGAGCTTTCCCTCCGGAAGGCCGACGCAGAAATGGTTGAAGTGCAGTAATCAGCCACAGTTTCTTAGACAATATGAATCTGGAAAGAGAGGAATCATATTATGAGTTTAACCATCGCCCTGGCGGGCAACCCGAACAGCGGTAAAACTACCCTGTTTAACGCCCTCACCGGTGCCAACCAGTTCGTAGGTAACTGGCCCGGCGTTACCGTTGAGAAGAAGGAAGGCAAGCTGAAGAAGCACAGCGACGTTACCATCGCAGACCTTCCCGGTATCTACTCCCTGTCCCCCTACACCATGGAGGAAGTTGTTGCTCGTGACTACCTCATTGAGCAGCGCCCCGACGCCATCCTGAACATCATCGATGGCACCAACCTGGAGCGTAACCTCTACCTCACCACCCAGCTCACCGAGCTTGGCATCCCCGTTGTTGTGGCTGTCAACATGATGGACGTGGTGAAGAAGAACGGCGACTCCATCAACACCAAGGAGCTCGCTCGTGAGCTGGGCTGCAAGGTCGTTGAGATTTCCGCACTGAAGGGCACCGGCGTCATGCAGGCTGCTGAGGCTGCTCTTGAGGCTGCAAAGTCCACCAAGACCGTTCCCATGCACACCTTCTCCGGCCCTGTTGAGCATGCCATTGCCCACATTGAGGAAGCTGCCGTACATACCATGCCCGAGGAGCAGCAGAGATGGTACGCCATCAAGATCTTCGAGCGTGACGACAAGGTTCTGGCTAAGCTGAAGCTCAGCGATTCCGTCATGCAGCACATCGAGGCTGACATCAAGGCAGCTGAGACTGAGCTGGACGACGATGCAGAGAGCATCATCACCGGTGAGCGTTACATCTACATCGGCTCCATCATCAAGGGCTGCTACAAGAAGAAGGGCAAGGGTCAGCTCTCCACTTCCGATAAGATCGATAAGATCGTCACCAACCGTATTCTGGCACTGCCTATCTTCGCAGTTGTCATGTGGTTCGTTTACTGGGTTGCCATGGGCCCCTTCGGCTCCTTCCTGACCGACTGGACCAACGATGTCTTCGGCGGCGAGTGGCTCCAGGGCGGCGCTGCTTGGCTCATGGAAAAGCTCGGCGCTGCTGACTGGCTCAGCGGCCTGGTGGTTGACGGTATCGTCGGCGGTGTTGGCGCAGTTCTGGGCTTCGTTCCCCAGATGCTGGTTCTGTTCCTGTTCCTGGCAATCCTCGAGGATTGCGGCTACATGGCTCGTATCGCATTCATCATGGACCGTGTATTCCGGAAGTTCGGTCTGTCCGGTAAGTCCTTCATCCCCATGCTCATCGGCTCCGGCTGCGGCGTTCCCGGCGTTATGGCTTCCCGTACCATCGAGAACGAGCGTGACCGTCGTATGACCATCATGACCACCTGCTTCGTTCCCTGCGGCGCTAAGATGCCCATCATTGGCCTGATTGCAGGTGCTCTGTTCGGCGGCAGCGGCCTGGTTGCTGTTTCCGCTTACTTCATTGGCGTTGCTGCCATCATCATCTCCGGCATTATGCTGAAGAAGACCAAGATCTTCGCTGGCGAGCCTGCTCCCTTCGTTATGGAGCTGCCCGCATACCATGTTCCCACCGTTGGCAACGTGCTCCGCGGCATGTGGGAGCGCGGCTGGTCCTTCATTAAGAAGGCTGGTACCATCATCCTTCTGTCCTCCATCCTGCTGTGGTTCCTCCAGGCCTTTGGCTGGGAAGACGGCGCATTCGGCATGGTCGAGGATATGGATAACTCCATCCTGGCTGCAATTGGTTCCGCTATTTGCATCATCTTTGCTCCTCTGGGCTTCGGCAACTGGAAGGCTACCGTGGCTACCATCACCGGCCTGATTGCAAAGGAGAACGTTGTTGCTACCTTCGGCGTTCTGTATGGCGGACTGGAAGAGGTTGCTGAGAACGGCGACGAGATCTGGGGCGCTGTTGCTCAGAACTTCACTCAGCTGTCCGCTTACAGCTTCATGATCTTCAACCTGCTGTGCGCACCCTGCTTCGCTGCAATGGGCGCCATCAAGCGTGAGATGAACAGCCCCAAGTGGACTGGCATCGCCATTGGTTACATGTGCGTATTCGCTTATGCCATTGCTCTGATCGTATATCAGATCGGCGGCATCTTCACCGGCAACGTCAATGTGGTTGGCCTGATTTGCGCTCTGGCTGTTCTGGCCTTCATCATCTACATGCTGGTTCGCCCCTATCACGAGGCTGAGAAGCTCACCGTTAAGGCATAAGACGCATCACATTCTAAAGGAGGCGACATTTCAATGACCTGGCTTGCATCCAATCTGTCTACCATCATCATTACGCTGGTACTGATCGTAATTGTGGGACTGATTATCCGCGGTATGGTTCGGGACAAGAAGAATGGAAAATCCTCCTGCGGCGGGAACTGCGGAAGCTGCGGCGGTTGCTCAGCTTGCCATCCCACCAAGAAATAAAACCCTCAAGGGAGATTCGGGAAACGCTCCCGAATCTCCCTTTGCATTATGGAACAACAAGAAACGGAGGTCGAAGCAATGGACAATCAGACCGTGAGCCTGACGGCTTCCAACATCCGCTATCTGCTGGCGGTACAACAGCTTACCGAACAGGGGGCGCGCGTTCGTTGTGTCGACGTGGCAAAGCACCTGGATGTAGCCCGCCCCAGCGCACTGCGCGCACTGGAATACCTTGGCTCCCTGGGCATCTTTCAAAAGAGCCCCCAGGGAATCTGGAGCCTGACGCAGCCTGGAATGGAGCTGGCGCAACGCTACCGGGATTATTATGACACGGTGGAGGGTATGCTGTGTCGGCTGCTCCCCCCTGCCGCTGACCGTCCGGGTCTGGCGCTGAACCTATTATCCGAGGTTCCCCTTTCCGAAATGGATGGTGTGTGTCAGAAAATCCGCAATGCATCGAATCAGGAGGCGGCAGTATGAAATTACTTTTGGGCCTGATATTGACCGTGGTGCTGCTCACTGCTATTATTGTGATAAAGCACATGCTCTACACTTCCATTCACCGCCAAGAGCGGGAAAAAAGTGAGGAACCATCATGAACACCTATGTACGGTTGGACCCGGGCGCTTTGTCCAAGCATACCGAGCAATACCTTCTGAATCATCTTTCCCGCCATGTTACGTTGGAAGAGCTGACAGAACAGTTTGGCGTTTCCGGTACCACTCTAAAGAAGCACTTTCGGGAGGATCATGGTATGAGTCTCTATGCATGGTTCAAATCCCAGCGGATGCAGGCTGCGGCAAAGGCGCTGCGAAACTCCCGGGACTCTATTTTGAAAATCGCGGGAGATTATGGCTATGAAAACGCCAGCAAATTCTCCGCTGCATTCCGGGATGTCTTTGGTGTTTCCCCCAGAGAGTATCGAAAAGGGCCGGAATTTGGTAAAAGTTAACTATCACTATTGCACAAAAATTGACGGTTAGTCAAAACTTGTGTCTGTTTGGAGTTGAAAAGCCAAAACTGCACTGCTATAATGCGGGAACATAAGATACATTTCCAGGACAATACCGCCAAAAGCAGTGTTGTCCCAGTTTTACAGGAGGTTTTTCATATGAAATGGGATAAACTTGGTCTGTTTGCAGGCGGCGTGCTGTTTGGTACTGCCGGTGTAAAAATTCTCTCCAGCAAGGACGCAAAGAAGGCATATACCCATGCCACTGCTGCTGTGCTCCGTGCAAAAGAGTGCGTTATGACGACTGCCACCACCATCAAGGAGAACTGCGATGATGTTCTGGCCGACGCAAAAGAGATCAACGAGCAGCGTGCAGCAGCTGAGGCCGAGGTAGTAGAGGATGCCGCCGAGGTTGTGGCAGACGAAGCTGAAGAGACTGCCGAGGCAGTTGCGGAATAAGATTCGTTCGGTGGATGGTGGTTCGTGGGCAGCTGCGCACGGACCACTGTTTGCGTTCTTCCCTAACTTATGCTTTCTTTGGAGGCTACACACATGAAATGTTCCATACTGCACCAGTCCGCCGGACGGATGCGGGTCCATCTCCACGGTGGCCGCATGACTCTGGACCGTGCCGACGTGCTGGAGTATTATCTGTTAAACACCCCCGGTATCACCAGCGTAAAGGTCTATGACCGCACCAGCGACGCCATCATTCGCTACACCTGCCCCCGGAGCCAGGTAATCCATGCACTGAGCCGGTTCCATTATGACGATCCCACCGCCATTGCCTTGGTCCCCGACCATACCGGCCGTGCGCTAAACCGGGAATACGAGGACAAGCTGGTCATGCGCGTAGTGTGCCGCTGTGCGTCTAAGCTCTTTCTGCCAATGCCCATCCGCTCTGCAATTACCATGGTTAAGTCCGTTAAGTACATCTATGAGGGACTCCGTACCCTGATGCGGGGTAAGCTGGAGGTACCGGTGCTGGACGCTACCGCAATTACCGTTTCTATGCTCCGAGGCGACTTTGCCACCGCCTCCTCCGTGATGTTCCTGCTGGGCATCGGAGAAATTCTGGAGGAATGGACACACAAAAAGTCCGTAGACGATTTGGCCCGCACCATGAGCCTGAATGTGGACAAGGTTTGGACCATTCGCGGCGGTCAAGAGGTTCTGCTCCCCGTGCGGGATGTAGAAAAGGGCGACAGCATCGTGGTACGCACCGGCGGCATGATTCCCCTGGACGGCACCGTTGTGGGCGGCGAAGCAACCGTCAACCAGGCTTCTATCACCGGCGAATCCATGCCTGTGCGCAAGGCTGAGGGCAGCTATGTCTATGCCGGCACCGTGGTTGAGGAAGGCGAATGCACCATCCGCGTTGAGAAAATCTCCGGCAGCGGACGGTATGACAAGATCGTTGAAATGATCGAGGCATCCGAAAAGCTCAAATCCGCCACCGAAGACAAGGCCTCTCATTTGGCGGATCGTCTGGTTCCTTACTCCCTGGGCGGCACCATTCTCACCTATGTGCTCACCCGGAATGTCACCAAGGCCCTGTCCATTCTGATGGTAGACTTCTCCTGCGCACTAAAGCTCAGCATGCCGCTGGCCGTACTGTCAGCCATGCGGGAAAGCAGCACCTATCATATCTCCGTAAAGGGCGGAAAGTTCCTGGAGGCGGTCAGCGATGCAGATACCATCGTATTCGACAAAACCGGCACGCTTACATATGCTTGCCCCAAGGTTCAGTCTGTAATTCCCTTTGGCGGCATGGAAGAGAACGAAATGCTTCGTCTTGCTGCCTGCCTGGAGGAGCACTATCCTCACTCCATGGCCAATGCCGTGGTAGAGGAGGCAAAGCTTCGCGGCCTCAACCATGAGGAGCGCCATTCCAAGGTGGAATATGTGGTGGCCCATGGCATTTCCAGTCGGGTCGATGGAGAAAAGGTCATCATCGGCAGCCATCACTTTGTATTCGAGGACGAGGCCTGCATCGTACTGCCCGAGGATCAGGCAAAGTTCGACGCCCTTCCGCCCCAGTATTCCCATCTGTACCTGGCCGTGGGCGGAACCCTGGCCGCTGTTATCTGCATTGAAGATCCCCTGCGTCAGGAGGCCAAGGAGGTCATTGCACAGCTCAAGGAATTGGGCCTGAGCAAGATTGTTATGATGACCGGCGACAGCTATCGGACCGCACAGGCCGTGGCAAAGGAAGTGGGCGTAACGGAATTCCATGCCGAGGTACTGCCCGAAGACAAGGCTGCATTCGTTCGGAAAGAGCACGAAGCCAGACGCAAGGTAATTATGATCGGCGACGGCGTCAACGATTCCCCTGCCCTGTCTGAGGCGGATGCAGGCGTTTCCATCTCCACCGGCGCAGCCATTGCCCGGGAGGTTGCCGACATCACCATCTCCGCGGAGGATCTCCGCTGCCTGGTTACCATGCGAAAGATCAGCCAGGCCCTGATGGCGCGGATTCACGGGAACTACCGGTTTATCATCTCGTTTAATATGCTGCTGATTATTCTGGGTGTGGCTGGCGTACTGCCTCCCACCACCTCTGCCCTGCTGCATAATATGTCCACGCTGGGCATCAGCCTCAAGAGCATGACCAATCTCTTGGAGTAATCCCAATATCGAAAAACCCACGGATGCATTTACATCCGTGGGTTTTTTCTATAGATTCTTATAAAGCATTGCGCCGCTGCAAATCATACAGCTTTTTGTAAATGCCGCCCTTTGCCAGCAGCTCCTGATGGGTTCCCTGCTCACGGAGCTGACCGTGGTGCATGACCATAATCTGATCCGCATGCTGAATGGTAGAGAGCCGATGGGCCACCACAATGGTCGTCCGGCCCTGCATCATTTTCGCCATGGCCTCCTGAATCAGGCCCTCCGTCTCCGTGTCGATATTCGCGGTGGCCTCGTCCATCACCAGCACCGCCGGGTCAAAGGCCAGGGTTCGTGCAAAGCTTAGAAGCTGGCGCTGGCCGGCAGACAGCGTAGAGCCACGCTCGGTCACTGCCGTCTCATAGCCCTGCTCCAGGCGGTCAATGAAGCTGTCAGCCCCTACAAAATGCGCCGCATCATGTACCTTACCATCAGAAATCTCCTGCTCCCGCAGGCGGATGTTGCTCTGAATGTCGCCGGTAAACAGGAACACATCCTGCTGCACCTGTCCAATCGCCCGACGGAGATCCTTGAGATCCAGCTCCCGAATATCCACGCCGTCCAGGGTGATTCTGCCCTTTTGAATGTCGTAATACCGGCCGATCAAATTCAGGATAGAGGTCTTTCCGGCGCCGGTGGCACCAACAAATGCCGCCGTCTGCCCGGGCTCAATCACAAAGCTCACATCCCGCAGCACCCATTCCTCTCCGTCATAGGAGAACCAGACGTGCTCGAACTCGATTCTTCCCTTTACCGCAGGCAGAGGCTTGGGGTCCTCCGGCTGGCGAATCTGAGGCGCTTCGTCCATCAGGGTAAAGATTTTTTCACCGGCGGCCATGGCAGCCTGCAAGGTACCAAACTGGTCTGAGAGAGACTGGATGGGCTCAAAGAAGGACTTTACATAGCTGGTGAAGATATAGAGCGTGCCAATGGACAGCGCCCCATCCATCACCTGCTTGCCGCCAAAGCCCAGCACCGAAGCCAGTGCCAAAATACTGATAAAATAGATCACCGGGCGGAAGGTACCGTACACCACGATCTCCCGGAAGTTGGACTGAAACAGGTCCCCGGAGCGCTGCCGGAATTCCCGCTGCTTCTCCTTTTCCCGATGGAACACCTGAATCAGCTTCATGGCCGAAAGGTTTTCCGACAGGTAGGTATTCAGCGCCGAAACCTTGGTTCTGGTAATCCGATGGGTGGTACGATAGAGCTTGGTAAACAACCGGGTGAGATATACCACCAGCGGCAGCAGAATAAAGCTCACCAGTGCCAGCTTCCAGTTGAGATACAGCATCACACCGGCATAGCCCAGGATCAGCACCGCATTTTTCACCATGGTCACCAAAATCGTAGAAAACAGCTCGTTGAGCGTCTCCACATCGTTGGTCACCCGGGTTACAATCCGTCCCACAGGGGTAATATCAAAAAACCGCAGGGACAGGCTGTGGATATGCCGGAACAGCTGCTGCCGAATCTCCAGAATGATATCCTGCCCCAGCTTTTGGAGCATCCAGAGTTCAATGGCATTGCAGCAGGTACCCAGCACCAAAATGCCCATATACACGGCGGAATATCGAATAATCACCGAGAATGTACTGCCAGCCGTAATAGAGTCCATGGCATTGCCCACCAATACCGGGCGCACCAAATCGCTGACCGTTACAACCATGGCCAGCAGCAGTGCCACTGCCACCGTCTTCTTCCGGGGGCGCAAATATGCCATCAGCCGCCGGACAACACCGGGTTTAGTCTTCTGCATGGAGCGCCTCCTTTTCTTCCTGGAGCTGAAGCTCCAACTGCTGCTGTTCATACAGCCGGGCATAGTTGCCGTCCAGCCGGAGCAGCTCCTCATGGGTGCCGGATTCTGCACAAACGCCGTTCTCCAAGAAGAGAATCCGGTCTGCATTCTGCACCGTAGAAATTCGGTGGGCAATGAGAATGGTGGTTTTGCCCTGACGGCGGCGTTTCAGCGCCTCCAGAATTCGGGCCTCGGTATCCGTATCCACCGCAGAGAGTGCATCGTCCAAAATCAAAATATCCGCGTCCTTTAACAGCGCCCGGGCAATGGCCGTCCGCTGCTTCTGGCCGCCGGACAGAGTCACGCCCCGCTCGCCTACCACCGTGGCATATTGATGGGGGAAATCCATAATATTCTCGTGGACGTCCGCATCCTTTGCCGCTTCCATTACCGGCTGGAGGTCGTTCCAATAGCGGTCCGTTTCGCTCTCCCGCTGGTTCATCTCCTGCTCAACCCATTCCTCGGCGGCTTCTGCGCCATGGATAAAGACCTTGAGCTTTTTCTCTTCCAGGGGCGGCATTTTGTCGATGGTACGGGTGCCGAAGGCAATATTCGCTTGAATGGTATCGGAAAACAGTAGATTCTCCTGGGGCACGCAGGCAATATGCTCCCGCAAAACGCCAATTGGAATGCTGCGAATATCCTTCCCGCCAATATAAATCTGCCCCGGATCCACATTATAAAGCCGGGTCAGCAGGCTCACCAGTGTAGACTTTCCGCAGCCGGTACGGCCCAATACGCCAATGGTTGCCCCCGCAGGAATCTCTGCCGAAAAGCCCGAGAACACCTCCGGCAACCCATCGGCGTAGCGGAAATGCAGATTCTTGCACTGAATATCCGACCCGATTTCGGTGATGGAGCGGTCCGTATGGCCGTCGTCCGCCACCTCAGGGGTTTCGGCAAACAGCGACCGCACCCGCTTCCAAGATGCGCCGCCCTGGGATACCATGGTGATGGATTCGCCGGCAGCCAGCATGGGCCACACCAGCGTCATGACGTAGGTATTAAACGCCACGAATTTACCCAGCGTAATGGTGCCGTTAATCACCAAATAGCCGCCATAGAGCAGCGTCAGCCCTGAGGCCATTCCTACCAGCGCATCCAGCAGCGGCAGCACAAAGGACCGAAGCTTTACCACCTTGAGATTTGCCTTCTGGTTCTCCCGGGCCACCTGGTCAAAGGCGCAATAGTCCTGGGCATCCTGAACAAATGCCTTGAGCACACGAATGCCGGAAATACTCTCCTGGACAAAATCCGTCAGCTTGCCAAAGGCCGCCTGCTTTTTCTCATACCGGCGGCTGATGGCCGTGCCATATTGGCTGCCGCCGAACAGAATCACCAGCAGCGGAATCATCGCCAGCAGCGTCAGCTTCAGGTCCACATAGACGATCATCTTCACGACCACCATAACGGTCATAACCACAGCGTCAAAGGTGGTCAAAATACCCGGGCCCACGGCCATCCGAATGGCGTCCATATCATTGCTGAAATAGGCCATAAGATCGCCGGTTTTGTGGTGCTGGAAAAACCGATTGGACAGCCCCGAGAGCTTTTCATACAAATCCTCCCGGAGATCCCGCTCCACCCGCCGGGATGCACCGAACATCAAAACACGCCAGCCAAACCGCATCAGTGCCGCCATTGCCGCAATTAGAATGATTCCCAAAACATCCAGCAGCAGCATTTTCATGGGAAATGCCCCAGCCGTAAGTCCGTCGGTAATGGCGCCGGTGAGCTGTGGAATATACAGCTCTAAGAAGTCCACCGTCAGCAGGCACAATAGCCCGCCCAAATACTGTCCCCAGTATTTTTTCAGGTAGGACCATAGGGTTGGCACCCTTGTCATTGGGAAACAGCTCCTTTCTCATTTCATCTTCTCTGATTCACAGAAAAAATCCAGGGATATCCGCGAAAACGGAATATCCCTGAGGTCTTATTAGTTATAGTATAGCATAGCTGTCAAGTATATAAAATTGCAGTGGTATCATTTTCGCCGCAAGCCCGCAAAAAGCCCCCGCTTTTAGAGGGTTGGAATTAGGGATTATCGAAAACAACGATGATTTTTGAACGACATCCTCAAGCGGTGTAAAAAGGAAGACCACACAATAGGTTCTGTAGCCTGTTGTGTGGTCCTTCTTTTATGTATTTTCCTTTTGATTATCCAAAATCAAGCATCAATCAGGCCATAGTATAGCCGATTTTATTAACACCAATAACACCTCGACGAAGTACAGATATATCAATGGTTTCATGCTCCGTCTTATTGATGCTTGCGGTCGAAGTCTGTGTTCTCGGAATATCGATCCGCTCAATCTGCGTCCTTGGGATTGGAATAGTCTCTACGCCGAGTTCGCGGAGAACTTCATCCGGCAATTCATAATTTTGCTCAACAAGTCCAAAGCAGGTGAAGCCCGTGTCCACGCAGAATGATATGAGCTTCTTCTTTCCAATGTTATAGATGACGCAGAACGAGGTGCCAATCAAGCTGCCGAGAAGGTATCCCACAACGGGGAGCTCAAAGCCAAGCGCCTGACCGATAATGCCGCCGATATGTGCACCAAGCAGATAGCCGCCTGAGACGACAACAGTATCCACAAAGGCTGCTCCCATCTGCTGCGTGCTCATCTTTCCGGCAGCAACGAGAATGCTGTTCTTTACCGTCTGCATCACAAGTGCAACAACTGTACCAAGGACGGTAGGATTGATACCTTTGAATGCCTCGCCAAGAACTCCTTTTTCACACATTATCAGCAGAGAAGAGGATATAGATCCACGGAGGAAACCTTCCGCTCCTGTGGATATCCCCTTCGTTCCCATCCTTTTTATCTGCTGAATGTTAATCTCTCCATGCTTGATGAGAAAATCTATCGCTTTGTATATTTCGGGCGCAAGCTGAAATGCTACGGTGATTGCCGCAGTAGTGTACCCGGCCTTCAGTGCCTGTTTCAGTATATATTCCGTATTGATAGCATTCCCTGCAGTTACGCCGTGATCTTCCGCCTTAAACTTCTGCTCTTTGCTTCTACGGGCGATGTCTTCCAGTTCTTTTCTGGACGCGCTTTTGGAACTGACGCCTTCCTCGTTCTTTATGGTGTCTGTCAGCCTGGATTCGGTTTCAGCATAGGCATCGGAAACATCCAAACGAATCTGCTGATGCCTCAACGCCTCACGGTGAGCCGCCGCCTTGGCATCAGAAAGCTGGTCGGAAGGAACGAGCCTACCCTGGTCATGATAGCTTGCGTGACCGGATTCTGGGCTGAATCTCGCCTGTGCTTTTGCAGTCTTTTCTGCTGTAACATAGGATTTCGCACTATAAGCCTCGCCGGAGTACAATTGAATATCGACAGAGTCCTTTAAAGTGCTGTGTAGAACAGAAGCACGTTCTGCTGAATCAGCCGCGACCGCATCCACATTGAATGTTCCAGCTCCCCATTCCTCGAGCATATAGCCTTGGAGCTGTCCGATTCCAAGATTTCTGTACTGGTGGTTATTTATATTTTCTTCAAGCTGTTTGATTGCTGCCTCGATTGCACTTACATATTCCTGTCCCATATGGGCAGCAATATCCGCGCCCATTATTCCGGCAGCAAATTCCCAGCCTTGCTGCATCTCGGTTTTTGACTGCATAGGCCGTTACCTCACATATTCATAAACTTTTCAAGCCCGTCAATGTAGAGACTGATCACTCCATAGAAAAGCATCTGCCGTTTCATCAACGACTTGTTTCTGAAAACCTCCTCAGACTTTGAAGCGACCTGTGTGCCAATTTTTCCAATGGCATCTGCACCCGTTGAGAACGCCTTCTTGACGCCTTTCAGAACATCGGCCTTTTTGTGCTTTTTCTCATCAGCCATAACCGTTTCGGTATCTGCATTTTCGAAAGCATCCTCTGTGGGAAGCTCGACTGCCGACTCAGCATTCTGGTCTATACCCGTGGCGGCGATATTTTCCTTTGTGGCCTTGAGGAAACTCGGAACAGGAAACGCAGAGAGTTTTTCCAGAAACGCATCATAATCCTTGCGGGTAGTCAGCACTTTCGAATCAGCATATACGACAGCCTGATTACCTGCCCATCCGAATTTGACTCCGTATTCATCAAACTGCACATCAATAACTGGAATCAATTTATCTGTGCCTTTTATCTCTCCGAGAAAGAGAATTTTTCCTTGGATATTTCCGGCTTTTTTGTTGCCCAGCCAGACCTTTTCCGTCCAAGAGACGATGTTGATGGAATCATCCCTGGTGCCGATGGTACCATGCTCATTGTCATCGCGTGTTTCCACCATCTTCTTTAGCTGGTTCATCAACAGCTCATCCTTATATACAACGATGAGAGTTTTCTTTGCTTCAAACATATGCATTCTCCTTTGTGCAGTCTCCGGTTTCATGGAACGATATTCATATTGCTTGCCTATCTAAAAAGCGTTCTTCTATAATTGCATTCAGTTGAACCGCAATTTCCGAAAAATCTGGGTTCAAACTGAGCGATTTTACGCTGATTTGACTGCTGCTCACCCGATAGATACTGTCTGGCTGTATTGCCGCACCTGTTGCAATATATAGGTGTATACCGGACAATTAACCGAACCAGTCCCAGAAACCGCCATCCCTATCTTTATCCTCATCAGAGGAATTTGTAGTAGAACCTGTAGCTTTTTTCTCAGCTTCCTCTATCTGCTTGATAATTTCCTTACGTGTAGCATTCCATTTAAGAAGGTCTTTGTTGACGATCCGATCATAGAGTTCGGAAACCGCTGTCATAATCTTTCTCGTCGATGATGTATGCTCGTCCAGCTTGATAGTGCCATGGGCGTGTTTTGGTATCTGCCGTCCGTAGCCGTCTTTTACAATTTCTCCGTGATATTTACTGCGGCGGTCTGGATCGGTCAGATTTTCAATGTCATAGCCAATGGTAATAACGTTCTGATCGGTCACAAGCCCTTTATCTACCAAATCCAGCACCATCAAATCTGCCATTTCCCGAAGTACCAGCTTCGCTTTCGCTGCATCATAAGGGCAGTGTAGGACTTGCCCGGAACTGAGACTGTTCGTTCTTGGCTTGTACGCCTTAATTGCCTCAATAGTGGTAGGCTCCCAGCCCCACGCATGGTCGATCAGCAGCTCCGCATTCTTGCCGAAGAGCTTGTAAAGCAAGACCTCATTCTTAACGGAGCATCTTGCCACATCGCCCATAGTAAACTCTTCCAGCTTCTTTGCATAGCCTCTGCCGACTCTCCAAAGATCAGTGGGGGGCTGATGTGACCAAAGTTCGTGCCGAAACTTCATTTCGTCCAGATCGGCAATTCGCACTCCGTTTTCATCTGCCGGAATGTGCTTCGCCACAATATCCATAGCCACTTTGCAGAGGAAGAGATTTGTTCCAATACCGGCGGTTGCCGTGATGCCGGTTGTCTCAAGGACATCCAAAATCATCTTCATGGCAAGGTCGTGGGGAGAGAGCTTGTAGGTATTCAGGTAGTTTGTCACATCCATGAACACCTCGTCAATGGAGTAGACCACAATGTCTTCCGGGGCAACATACTTCATGTAGACCTCGTAAATTCGTGTGCTGTGCTCCATGTAATGAGCCATTCTCGGCGGTGCAATGATAAAATCAATCGCAAGGGACGGATCGGTTTGCAGTTCTGCGTAGGAATAGGATGCTCCATTCAGCGTCCGTCCCGGTGCATCATGTCGCCGTCCGGCGTTCGCTTCTTTCACGCGCTGCTTGACCTCAAACAGTCTTCCTCGTCCTGAGATGCCGTAGCTCTTGAGGGAGGGAGTGACGGCAAGGCAGATTGTTTTGTCGGTACGGCTCTCATCCGCAACAACAAGGTTTGTGTCCAGAGGATCTAAGCCGCGCTCCCGACACTCAACCGAAGCATAAAAGCTCTTGAGGTCGATTGCAATATAGGTGCGTTCTTTCATGCTCCGATGACTCCTTTCGGTTTAGTAGAGAATGCCCTGAGCAATTAGTTTCTGGACTTCCTCGCTGTTTTCGGACAATTGCCCGTTTACAAGTTTCAGATAAGTCAGAAGACACTAAATTTCAGAACGGCTGAGTGCAACAGAAAGGTAGTTGGTAGTCAGCCCACCATCCCAAAAGTAGACCTTCCATTCCATATCAATGTCGGTTATTTCGCATCCCGGTCTGATATATACAAACTTTGAATTGTTTCTCAAGTCCTCTTTGGGGTTAAGCTCAAAAACAAAGTCAGGCTCAATACAGGCAAATTCAGTAGGCTCGGTGAGCTGGTCGGTCAACAGCTTTTCCAATGCACCGGCTAAATCGTCAATTTCTCGTGCAAGAAACACCTCGTCATCGTCCTTGATGTAGTTTAACCGCGGCTCAGAGATAAAAGAGAAATCTGTTTTGCACCAAGTTGAATCCCAGTCGTTTTCATCGACTTTCACATACTGCCGGATTCTCAAACTGACAATGATTCCGTCTAAGTTGAGTTTCAGCCACATTCAATTCACCTCCGCAGTTATTATTCCGCCAGTTCCTCATATCGCACAGAAGATTATATAGTCCGTCTTCTGAGAGAACACCACGCTTGAGCGTTGAGGGAAGTAGTTTCTGCTCGTCAAGGTCGTGATCCTGCAACCATTCGCCGTTTGAGAGATAGTCGGACAACTCTTCAACGGCTTTCCGTATCGAGTTATCTGACCTGATCTTATCAGGAGAATCCATAAAAGTCTTTAAGAGCTTATCATACAGACTTTCCATATCAATGATACGAAGAACTGCATCCAGAACATCTAAGCGATGAATTGTTCCGTCGCAAATCAAGTCAAAGTTGGTTGGTTCATAAAGATTCGTCTCGCCCGTCTCATCGGAAATTCGATAGTTTCCGGCTTCTATTGATATGACCGTATAAACTTTGCCATTGATTAGCTGTTGTATATCACCGCTACCATTAAATCGAACTTGAATCAGATCGCCACTGAGAACAGCGATTTCTTTTATTTCATCATCATAGACAATCAAATTCGATCCGTCATCCCGTTGCAGACAAATGGAATGCCCGGCGCGTTCATCATCCTGATTGTCATAATCACTCTCATAGACATCCACATAGCCAGTCCATTCATCACCGTATTCATCAGTGTATTTAATACGCATTCCGTTGCTGTATTGCATAACGGAAATAATTTCGCTTTGTTCCATATTTACCTCCGTACTTATATGTCCTGCATCACACAGAATCTATATGAGTATTCTCCCAATCATAGATGTGGGTAGATTTCTTCATATCTAAGACACCAAACGGATCTGAAACCACTTCAAAGTCTCTACTTGAATAGAAGTAGCAGTCGTAGCACTCATCCATGACCAAATACTGCCCATTCTCATCAAATCCAATGGCTTTGTATTCGTTACCATAATTCAGGTCAAACAACTCGTCATCATATTCGTGAGTAATGCAGCGAACGATTGCCTCATGTGTGTTCAGAACATCATCCTCATCTAATACAACCTCAAATTCCTCAAATGGAATAAAGTCGTGAACTTCACCATCTTCTCCTTTGACATGAAGGCTTGTTCGCTCTCCTTGCCAATATTCCAAGAAATACGCATTGTAGAGCCTTCCGCAGACAAACAGATAGCGCGGATCTTCCTTGCAATTATCCACATTGCAATCACGGCAATATTTGAAATTGGAGTTTTCACAGTGCAACCGATATTCTTCTTGGTTTCCTATAAATCTAACGACTGCCGATTTCTTCATAACACATTCTCCTGTCAAGCTCCAATCAAGCTCTGATCAAAAGCAAACAGAGCTTCATTGATTTCAAAAACATTGTAATTTCCACGCTCAATAAAGTATTCGACGATGATGTCAAACTTATTGGAGTGAGAGAGGGCAAACCCGGCTTTCATCAGCATATCCTTCGTCTCATCCAGAGACAGCTCAAGGGCAATGGCAAAGGCAATCGCCGTTGGCTTGCTGGGCTTATACAGCTTATCACTGCGGATTTTGGAAAACAGCTTGCGGTCAATATTGGCTTTCTTGTAGCACTGAGCGTCGGTCATGCCGGACTCGTCAATCTTACGGAGCAGCATTTCAGAAAAGCTCTCGTCGATCTGATTCAGAGCGTCATCCAGAGAAAGAGCCTTTGTTGAATTGACCGCCATAGGCAGAGGTATAGGCATTTCTTCTGCATCCTCGCAGACAGCAGACTCGAAAACTTCCTCTTGCCGGAGTGCATTCATCCGGCGAATGCGCTCAGAGCGACTATGCCCACCATTTCGTGGCCAACTGTGATGCCGGGAACAGCCCTCGGCACAGAGCCGTGCTTGATATGTAAATCGCTGGTGCAAATACTCCCCAGTGTCACACGGACAATGGCATCCCGTGGGGTTTGCAACTCAGGCTTCGGTTTTTCGGTTAAGGCAAATTTGCCGTGTTCTATATAAGTTAATGCTTTCATTTTCCTTCTCCATCAATACTTACGGCAAAAATCATCATAAAAATCACACGCTTGGTCATCGGTATGTTCTTCCGAAAGGAAATTCGCCAAGTCAGTCTTCATTGCATCAAAGACGGTATCTCCTTTTTCTGGATCGCAAAATGCAGTGTGTAGCATTGCACCATAAATACCGCAAGTGATAGCATAATACCGTTTGCATTTTTCAAGCGTAATCCGGCACTCGCCGTTGTATTCTTCATCACGAAGAATTATGCCATCTTCACTACCAACACTTCCGATGGTGTTGCCATCTTCATATATAATCCAATCTTTCAAAAGAATTACCGTCCTCTCATTCCTCATCTTCAAACTCAACATCATTATCTATGCACCAGCGGATTGCCTTTTCACGATAAGCCTCTGCCTTAAAGTCATACCAACGCTGTTCCAGTCCAAAATAGCGCAAGGAGGTTTTGAATCTGCGGAATGCGCCCTTGCCACGGATGGCATAGGCTAATTCTTCCTGTGCTTTGCCGGGAGACAGGCTCTCGACGAACTGCTCCATAATGCTGTATTCGTGGATTTCATATTTGTCGGGAAAGCGGAGATAGCGTCCGTGGTTGTCCTCAATCTCCATTGCAAGGGCTTCATCCGTCTCGCCGGTCACAAAGTAATCTTGCAAATAGACGGTTTTGCCGGTTTGTGTGTCCAGATACAGCGTATAGGCTTCGCTGGCTTCTTCCATTGCCTGAACGACTTGCTTTAGATGAATCATCGTCCGCAACACCTCTTGTATTTCTTTCCGCTGCCGCAAGGACAAGGATCATTTCTACCAACCTTTTGAGGCTTGGCTTTCTTGACCGCTGCCTCCGCATCGGCAAGCTCTTTCAGCAGATTAAACCGCAATTCCTCGCTGGGCATATCCATCGTCAGGATGCTTTTCCGAAACTCGTTTGCATCCATCGTGCCGTCCGCAATCGCCTTGCGAATGTTCGGGCCAAGAGAGATAGACTTCGGCATACGATCTTCGGGCGGCTGCATCTGGAACAGCTCGTCCGGTGTATAGCCTCGGTTGCACTGCATTCGGGTGTGGTTATGGAACTGCTGATGCAGTTCTACAAACCTATGGAGATCGGCTTCGCTGGAAAATTCCAGCCCCAATTCATGCAGTCGATTCATTATGCTTGAAAAATCAGCAGTCTTACAGCGTGTGCCATAGAGAATGTCAATGAAGATAGCATTCAGCTTGTCCTCGTCCAATGCAAAGGCTTCGCTGAGGAATTTCTTCAATGCCAGCGTTTCCGGCGTGTTCTCACAGTAGAACGGATCGTCATAGCACAATAACTGTTTCTTTTCGGGTACAAAATAGGGCTTTCCTTGCTGTATACGGAGGGTTTCGTGGTAGGGGGATATATCTTCATCAAAGAGCGTCACATCAATGATTTCACGCTCCCAAACGGGCTTTTTCGACCCATCCACATAAATCTCATCCTCGCCCAAAAGATAGTAGTCCTCGCATTCGTGTCGGGCAATTTCCGCAAAGGCAAGGAACTCTTTCTCTGTGACAAGAGACGGACTCTGCTTGGAGATGATCTTCCATGCCTCTTTCAAGGTGATAATGCCATAGAGATTCGCCATTGCGTTGAAATATTTCCGCAGTGTTCTCGAAGTGGTGTCCTTCAGCGGTATTTCCCGATACAGGGCATTCAACTGACGCCGGGTATAGGTTTCGGGAATATCAACGCATCCGTCTTCTTTGTTCATTCCTCAACCTCCACAATGCCATAGTCTATCAGAATATTCTTCTCAGCATAGGGAGGATAGACAATCCCGGTCATCTCATATTGATACCGTTTGACACGACGGGTTTCATCCATCGGCTCAGGTGCATAAGCCGCCGTCTCACAATGGGCATATTCCGGCATTGCGGCAAGATCGTCCGCTGCATCCTTGATGAGCGCATCGGTTACATCGTCAATGCTTTTGCCAAACTCCACGGCAACAAGCTCGTGCTGCTTGACCTGACGGTCAAGATTTCTGAGTGAACGGTACAGTATGTATTTCATAGGGCAGCCTCCTTTACAGCTTCTCGCCTATGGTATCGAAATAGGCGGCGATTTTATTTTGCAGTTGGATAAGATATTCTTCAAAATAAGCACTCACAATCGCTGAATAGACCTGATCCAGCGTGTCCAGCAGTTCCTCAATATCATCTTCCGTCAGGGCATACATCGCTCTGAGCGGATCAAGATATTCACACGGTACGGGTCCAAAGTGTTCCTTGATCACCGAAGCGGCGGCAGAAAGCATAAAGGTCTGTCTCCTTGCAGATGCTTGCAGTCTCTTTGTCAGCAGATAGGTCAACTGCTTTTCAGCTTGCAGATAGGTCAGTGTCGATATATCGGAGAGCCAGAAGGCTTCGCTAAAATCAAAACTAACGATATGCCCGTCTGCGGTCATTGCCATTTGCAGAAGGTCATCCTGCTCAAACATTGCCGATAGTGCAAACTGTCCTGCGTATTCTCTTTTCAGAGTGGGAGAGGAACGCATTTCGTCCTTATCAAAGCGGCGCAGTCCTTCCAAAAACGCAATGCCCACCACATAGGGAGAGCCAAAGCGTCTGCGGTCCTTCTTTGCCACATTCATGAGGTATGCTTTTGGCGTAGGAATGCGCAAAAGCTCTGCCAGCCTCGAATACATAAACTCGGTGCAGGCAGAGCTTGGATTGTCAGACTTGATAAGCAATTTCGGAAAGTCTGCTGACTTCGGCACAGCCAGCAGAATGTTCCCACTAAAGCCTTTATCTGAGTATGGCTCAAAATTGAAGTTTTCTGTATCTCAGTATATATGTTTCTGTCATGCCGTCGGTTATCCTTCCGGTTTGATATTCTTCAAAAAGTCTGCGTGAGGTACATAAGGCAAGTTCAGTCCCCCAGCCCATACGATTCATTTCGTTGAACTTGATCAGCATCAGATTGATATTTGTCCCCATAATTGCGGAGAGCTGAACCACATCATAGCCCACTTTCATATTCTCGATCAGTTCATCGTCTTCAATGATCAGGTGGGCAGAAAAGGCGTTTGCCTCATATTCCGGCTTGGAGCGCATATCGAACAGCGTAAACTCCTGCAATGCACTGGCACTTTTGGCAAGGTCACGATGAAAAATGTCGTGTCCGATCTCGTGACCGCAGACCATCTGCATGACCATGTGTTCCATATTGGAGTTCAGCAGGATATGGCGTTCCTTGTGGCGATAGGTATACATTCCCAAGAGTTCGTTGAAGCTGTCAACATAGTGAACATAGATGCCCAGTTCACGGGCGATCTTCAAGGTGTCTCTTGTGCCGCAGCTTTTTACAATATTGTTGGCTTTTTTGTAAATTTCCTCTGAGCGAATGATCATGGGACGCTCACCCCCTTCATGATACAAGTTTCCATATAGATTATAGCAAGTGTAATGTCCTTAAAAACGGACTTATTCGTCTTTCTTGAACTTCTTCGGCGTGTACTTCTCCACATTACGGGCTTTCGACTCCCAGTAGATGTCCTGCAAGGCTTTCATTACAGCATCCTTGTCCTGCTCGGACAGCTCACCACCGGCAAACAAGCCGGACATATCTGCAATCAAAGTCTGCGCCTGTTTCATACCACGAGAGCCGTACTGCTCGGATGCCTGAACGACGAAGGACTCATCCTCGCTCAGAAAATAGTTTACATCCACTCCGAAAAATTCAGCGATCTTCTTATAGTTGTCTCTCGAACGGGGGAAGGAAAGATTGTTCTCATATCTTGTGATCATGCGTCTGTTAAGACCTAAGTCGTCTGCTACCTGCTGCTGGGTTAAGTTCTTCTTTTCTCGTTCTGCCTTGAACTTTTCACCGAATGTCATTTTGGTAATCACTCCTGTTCACAAAAAGTTTGCGACATCGAATTGCTCAAATCTATTGACAAGAGCATTTCAAATGCGTATAATAATATATGAGCATCTCAACTGCTCATATTCTACCTGAAATTGCTCACTCTGTCAAGGGGTTTGAGTAGAAATACAAGAAAAAGTTACAATTAACGGCTGAGACTCTGTATGAGAAGTCGATACCGAAGAAGGAGTGATCATTGCAAATGGAAGTACAGTGTAGAAAAGCCTATGTGTCGGTCAATGTGGATGTGGACGAGGAAGGTGCGCTGCATCCACGGTTTATCCGTTGGAAAAATGGGCTGATCTTTCAGATCGACCAGGTGCTTTATAAGTGTCGTGCTACCTCCAAAAAGGTTGGAGGCGGCGGTATTCGTTACACCGTTATGATTAAGGGAAAGGAGTCTTTTCTGTTTCATGAAGGTGACAAGTGGTTTGTAGAAGCAAAGGAGGGCAGTTAATGATTCTTTCCCAAAGACAAATTGAAGAAATTGCAGCCGCCGTCACAAAGGACTTCAACGAGTTCTTTTTCGGCGCAGAAGATGAAAAAGTCCGTCTTCCGCAAGCAACACCGATAGATCAGCTTGCAAAGGATTATCTCGGACTGACGGTATCTTTCGCCAAGTTATCCTCTGACGGAAGTATCTGCGGATTGACGGCGTTTGCCGATACTGAGTACACCGTGGAAGAAAGAGGTACGATCCGCAAAATCCCACTCAGGAAAAATCAGGTCCTGCTGGATGAGAGCTTCATTCAGCCCGGACAAGTCAAAAAGCTCTGCGGCAAGCGTCGGTTTACGCTGGCGCACGAGTGCGCACATCAAATCCTCTACCTGAATCTCGTCGATACCTATATCGACAACGGACGAACGGGAACTGTCTTCGATAGACCTGAGTTTAACCGCCTGATGAATGACATCAAAACCGGCAGGATTAAATGCCTGGTCGTTCGTGATCTCGGCCGTTTTGGTCGTGACTACATTGAAGCCGGTACATATCTGGAACGGATTTTTCCGCAGATTGGACTTCGGTTTATTGCTATCAAAGAGAACTACGACAACTTTGACACGGACGGCTCTAACGAAAGCCTGATTATCCCATTGCAGAATATGATCAACGCACTGTATTCCACCGTAAGGTTTCCACTGCGCTGAAAGCACAGATGGAGCAAGGAACATTCAAGGCAAGAAATCTTCCTTAAGGTTATTGTACCTTTTGCATCAAACATCGTCAAGAAAAACCAACCGTTTTGTGGAAAATAGCGGAATCTTTGATGTAATTTTGATGAGATTGTCCAATTCAGGCATTCAATACCGCCTGCTTCATGGCCTTGACATAGTCGTAGACCACCGGCACGCTCTCCCGGCCATACTGGGCAATGAGCTTTACAGTGGCGCTGCCCACAATCACGCCGTCTGCCTTTTGCGCCATCTCCTTCGCCTGCTCAGGAGTGGAAATACCAAAACCAATGGCGCAGGGAACATCTCCGGCGGATTTCGCCAGCGCTACCATTTCGGAAAGATTGGAGCTGAAGCTGCTGCGAACGCCGGTAACCCCCAGGGACGACACGCAATAGAGGAAGCCCTGGGCCTCTTTTGCAATGGCCTTTATCCGGTCATGAGAGGTGGGCGAAACCATGGAAATCTGGGTCACGCCGTATTTCTCCAGCACGTCCTGAAACTCCTGGTGCTCCTCAAAGGGCACATCCGGGAGAATCACACCGTCTACCCCCGCCTCCCGGCACCGGGCTATATACTTCTCCGCCCCATAGCCGTAAACAGAGTTGGCATAGCCCATAAACAGGAACGGAATCGTAATATCCTTCCGTAGCCGAATGACCATGTCAAACAGCTGGTCCACCGTCACGCCCCCCTGGAGCGCCCGCTGACTGGCCTCCTGAATCACCGTGCCCTCTGCAATGGGATCGGAAAACGGTACGCCAATTTCGATGAGATCCGCTCCGGCCTCCGCCATGGCGCGAATGAGCTTCTCTGTGGTTTCAATATCCGGATCGCCGCCGGTGAGGAACGGAATAAACGCCTTTCCGTTCTGAAATGCTTCTGTAATCTTATTCATAGATTTCAACCCCCTTGTATCTTGCAATGGCTGCCACATCCTTATCGCCTCTGCCGGAGATCGTGACCACCAGAATCTGATCCTTGCCCATTTCCTTCGCCAGCTTTTTCGCATAGGCCACCGCATGGGCGCTTTCAATGGCAGGGATAATGCCCTCAGTCTTCGCCAAATATTCAAAGGCTTCCACCGCCTCGTCGTCCGTCACCGGCACATACTCCGCCCGTCCGGTGGCATGGAGGTCGGCATGCTCCGGGCCAATTCCGGGGTAATCCAGGCCCGCAGAAATGGAATACACCGGCGCAATCTGACCGTATTCGTCCTGGCAGAACAGGGATTTCATGCCGTGGAAGATGCCAACCCGGCCCGTTGCCACAGTTGCCGCCGTTTCGAACGTATCAACGCCCCGGCCCGCCGCCTCGCAGCCAATCAGCCGCACCGAAGGCTCCCGAATGAAGTCATAAAACGTTCCAATGGCATTGCTTCCGCCGCCCACACAGGCCACCACCGCATCCGGCAGACGGCCTTCCTTCTCCAGGCACTGTTCCCGGATTTCCTCGCCAATGACCTTTTGGAAGTCCCGGACAATCACTGGGAACGGGTGCGGGCCCATGCAGGAGCCAATCACATAGTGGGTGTCGGCGATCCGGGTGACCCACTCGCGCATGGTTTCGTTCACCGCATCCTTTAGGGTCCGGGTACCGCTCATCACCGGGTGGACCTTTGCCCCCAGCAGTTCCATACGGAAGACGTTCAATGCCTGACGCTTGGTATCCTCTTCCCCCATGAATACCTCGCACTCCAGGCCCAAAAGCGCTGCGGCAGTGGCCGTGGCAACGCCGTGCTGACCTGCGCCCGTCTCGGCAATGACTCTGGTTTTACCCATTTTCTTTGCCAGAAGCACCTGTCCCAGGGCGTTGTTGATTTTGTGCGCACCGGTGTGGTTCAGGTCCTCCCGCTTGAGATAGATCTTTGCGCCGCCCAAATCCTTGGTCATTTTCTCGGCATAGTACAGCCCCGATGGTCTTCCGGCATATTCCCGGAGCAGGTATTGAAGCTCCCGGTTGAATTCCGGATCGTTTTTGAAATGATTGTAGGCCTGTTCCAGCTCGTCCAGCGCCGCCATCATGGTTTCCGGGGCATACTGCCCGCCAAACTGTCCAAATCGTCCTTTGCTCATTGTGATTTCCTCCTTGAAAGATAACAAAAAAGACCTTTGCCCTAATTTCTTAGGACAAAAGTCTTACACTTCTGCGGTACCACCTAAATTGACGCCAATGCGCCCACCTCTATGCGTACTAACATACGCCGGCAGAGATAACGGACCGCCAAACCGTTGGGCATTACTAGGAGGCTCCTCCGTTCTTCCCACCCTCCTGAATCCATTCACACCGGGGCTTACCACCGCGCTTCCACCGTCCGCGGCTCTCTATGCGTATACCTTCGGGGCTACTCTTTTCAGTCGTCAGTTTTGCTGTGAAATTTGGCTCGATTATAACGCAGCGTTTTTCATTTGTCAAGCACTTTTTTGCATTTTTGTGTTAGCAGGTTAAATTATCAAAGATTTTTTATTTTCCCTCTTGACAGTAGGATTCTGACGGTGTATAATCGCCCCAACAAATGAAAATGAAACCGTTGAAGCGGAAGTAAAGGCAGCTGTTGCCCCCTCAGAGAGCTCGGGATGGTGGAATCCGGGCGGAACGCAGGCTGTTACAATGGGCCGCTGAGGGCAGCCGGAACAGATTCTTTTGAATCCCAGTATGGTTGACGTGTGGGCATACGTCAGTTGTCGGAGATATGTTGGTATCTCGCTAAGGGCACGGGATTTCTATATTCCGTGAATCAAGGTGGCACCGCGGGTTTTCCCGTCCTTGACATTTTTATGTCGGGGACGGGATTTTTGTTTTGTCCCCAAAGGAGGTCCTTGTATGTATCCATCCTTTGACCAGGTTCTGGCGCTGAGTTCCGGCGGGGAATATCGCAGAATCCCCCTGTGCCACGAGCTTTACGCCGACCGATTCACCCCCATCGAGGTGATGCGCACGCTGCGCGCCGCCTCGCGCCACTGCTATCTGCTGGAAAGCGCAGAAAACCAGAGCACCTGGGGGCGGTATTCCTTCCTGGGCTATGCCCCAACGCTGGAGGTCACCTGTCAGTCTGGCACCGTTCGCCTGGTGCACAATCCCGAAAGCGAGCATCCCACAGTGGAAACCCATCAGGTTGAGCATCCCGGCGATGTGATTCGTCAGATTCTCAAGGACTATAAAAGTCCCAAGCTGGAGGGGCTTCCTCCCTTTACCGGCGGCTTGGTGGGGTATTTCTCCTATGACTATATCCAGTATGCCGAACCCAGCCTGAAAACTGCTCCGGAAGAGGCCGGGGATTTCCGGGACATGGATCTGATGCTCTTTGATCGGGTTATCGTATTCGACAACTACCGGCAAAAGCTGATTCTCATCGCAGGCGTGGATACCAGCAATCCCGAAGCCGGTTACCAGAAAGCGCAGCAGGAGCTTCTGGAGATGGAGCAGCTGCTTTCTTCCGGCGCAAAGGCAGTGTTCCGTCCGCTGAAGCTCACCTCTCCCCTGGAGCTGTGCTTTTCCAAAGAAACATACATGGGCATGGTGGAAAAAGCCCGGCACTATATCCATGAGGGCGACATCTTTCAGGTGGTTCTATCCAATCCTATGGAGGCCCAGGCAGAGGGCAGCCTGTTTGATGTCTATCGGGTGCTCCGTACCACGAACCCCTCCCCCTATATGTTCTATTTCTCCAGCGATGATATCGAAGTCTCCGGTGCATCACCGGAAACCCTGGCAAAGCTCCAGGACGGCATTCTCCACACCTTCCCGCTGGCAGGAACCCGCCCCCGGGGCGCAACCCCGGAGGAAGATCAGCGGCTGGAGCAAGAGCTGTTAGCCGACGAAAAGGAAAAGGCCGAGCACAACATGCTGGTGGATTTGGGTCGGAATGATTTAGGGAAAATCAGTCGATTGGGCAGCGTTACGGTGGAAAAATATATGTCCATCGAGCGCTACTCCCATGTGATGCACATTGGCTCCACGGTGTCCGGAGAAATTGCAGCAGATAAAGACGCTGTAGATGCAGTAGACGCCATTCTCCCCGCAGGCACCCTGTCCGGTGCCCCAAAGCTTCGGGCCTGCCAGATCATTCGGGAGCTGGAGCAGCGTCCCCGGGGCATCTATGGCGGCGCCATTGGCTATCTGGACTTCACCGGCAACCTGGATGTGTGCATCTCCATCCGGCTGGCCTATAAGAAAAACGGCGTAGTTTGCGTCCAGTCCGGCGCAGGAATTGTCTATGACAGCGTACCGGAGACGGAATATCTGGAGTGCAAAAACAAAGCCCGCGCCGTTGTGGCTGCCATTGAGGCGGCGGAAGGAGGCATCCAATGATTCTGCTCATCGACAATTACGACAGCTTTGTCTACAATCTCTATCAGCTCATCGGCTCTTTCCGCCCGGACATTCGTGTGGTGCGGAACCGGGAAATTACGCTGGAGGAAATCCAAGGCATGCATCCCGAAGCCGTGTTTTTATCCCCAGGGCCCGGGCGACCCGAGGACTCCGGGGTTTGTCTGGATGTCATTAGGAACCTCAACAAACCCATTTTCGGGGTCTGCCTGGGGCATCAGGCCATTTGCCAAACGTTCGGCGGCACCGTAACCTATGCCAAGGAATTGATGCACGGAAAAGCCTCGCTGGTGATCCCCGATCCCGCCGCCCGGCTGTTTCAAGGTATGGGGCCCTTTACCGCCGCCCGTTATCACTCCCTGGCCGCCCCGGAAAATCTACTGCCGGACTGCCTGATGGTTTCTGCCCGCACCGACGACGGCGAAGTGATGGCAGTGGAGCACAGAGAAAAGCCCATTTTCGGCGTACAGTTTCACCCGGAATCCATTCTGACCCCGGAAGGCGGCCAGATCATCCAAAACTTTTTCACCCTGATTGGAGGAACAAATCATGATTAAGGAAGCCATTGCAAAACTGATGAACAAAGAAGACCTGAGCTATGAAGAAGCCCGGCAGGTCATGGACGAAATTATGGACGGCAAGGTCAGCCCCACCCTGATTTCCTCCTATCTCACAGCCCTTTCTATGAAGGGCGAAACCATCGACGAAATCAGCGGCTCCGCCTATGCCATGCGGTCCCACGCCACCAAGGTTCCCCACGACATGGACGTATTGGAGATCGTGGGTACCGGCGGTGACGGCGCGAACACCTTTAATATCTCCTCTACCTCTGCCATGGTCATCGCCGCTGGTGGCGTTCCGGTGGCAAAGCACGGCAATCGTGCAGCGTCCTCCAAGTCCGGCGCCGCAGATGTATTGGAGGCCCTGGGCGTCAACATCTCCCTTTCTCCCGAAAAGTGCCGGGCGCTGCTGGAGCAGGTGGGCATTTGCTTCCTGTTTGCTCAGACCTATCACAGCGCCATGAAATATGTAGGCCCTGTGCGGAAGGAGCTGGGCATTCGCACCGTATTTAATATTCTCGGCCCCATCACCAATCCCGCCGCTCCCACCATGGGCGTCATGGGTGTTTATGACCGGAGCTTGCTGGAGCCCTATGCCAAGGTCATGGAGAATCTGGGCATTCGCCGGGGTATGGTGGTCTATGGCACCGACAAGCTGGACGAAATCTCCGCCAGTGCTCCCACCGCAGTCTGCGAAATTCAGGACGGAACGACCAAGCTTTACGAACTTACCCCGGAGCAGTTTGGCTACACCCGCTGCCAGAAATCCGATCTGGTGGGCGGCACCCCGGAGGAAAATGCCCAGATCACCCGGGACATTCTCCAGGGCAAGGACAAAGGCCCCAAGCGCAATGCCGTCTGCATGAACGCCGGTGCCGCACTCTATATTGCAGGCAGCGCCAAGACATTGGAAGAGGGCGTGCGTCTGGCCGAGTATCTCATCGACAGCGGCAAGGCCTATGAAAAGCTTCAGGCCTTTGTGGAGGCAAGCAACCAATGAGCATTTTATCGGAAATTGCAGAAAAAACACGGCTTCGGGTCACGGAAGAAAAGAAAACCATTCCCCTTCCCCAGCTGAGAGCCCAGGCTGAAGCGATGGATGCAAATACCGGCTTCCCATTCCTCCAGGCATTGGCAGCCCCTGGGATGAGCTTTATCTGCGAGGTCAAAAAGGCCTCCCCCTCGAAAGGCCTGATTGCCCCAGACTTTCCCTATCTGGACATTGCCAAAGCATATCAGGCCGCAGGCGCTGCCGCCATCTCCTGCCTCACGGAGCCTGATTGGTTTCAGGGCAGCGACCAATATTTAAAGGAAATCGCCCAAGCCGTCACCATCCCCGTATTGCGGAAGGATTTCACCGTGGACGACTATATGATCTATGGTGCAAAGGCGCTGGGTGCCTCGGCGGTACTGCTGATCTGTGCCATACTAACGGACAGCCAGCTAAGGGACTATCTCTCCCTTGCCCACAGTCTGGGCTTGTCCGCACTGGTGGAAGCGCATGATGAAGCCGAGCTAAGCCGCGCCCTGTCTGCCGGTGCCAAAATCATCGGCGTCAATAACAGGGACCTTCATACCTTTACCGTGGATGTGAATAACTCCCTGCGGCTTCGGAAATTGGCCCCGCCGGAGATCCTGTTTGTGTCGGAAAGCGGCATCAAAACCCCGGATGATATTCAAAAGCTCTATGACAACGGCACCAACGCTGTGCTGATCGGCGAAACCCTGATGCGTGCCCCCGATAAAAAAGCCATGCTGGCCCAATTGAGAGGAGGAACCATGGCATGACCAAAATCAAAATTTGCGGATTAAGCCGACCCTGTGACATCGAATACGTCAACGAAGCAAAGCCGGATTTCTGCGGCTTCATTATCAACGTCCCCAAAAGCAAGCGGAATGTCACCCCGGATACCGTCCGGCAGCTAGTGAAAAAATTGTCTCCGGATGTAAAGCCCGTGGGTGTATTTGTCAACGCCCCCATAGACGAAATCGTCGAGCTGGTGGAGGATGGGACCCTATCCTATGTGCAGCTCCACGGCAAGGAGGACGAAGCCTATATCGCCGCCCTGCGGGAGAAAATCCATGTGCCCATCATTCAGGCCTTTCGGGTCGCCAGCCCCGAGGATGTGGCCCGTGCCGAGCGCTCCTCCGCCGACTATATTCTCCTGGACAATGGCTCCGGCGGCACCGGAAAAACCTTTGATTGGAGCCACCTTCAGGGCATCACCCGCCCCTATATTCTCGCAGGTGGACTGGGTCCCAATAATCTGGGGCAGACGGTTTCTCAGCTCGCCCCCTGGGGTGTGGATTTGTCCAGCGGCGTGGAAACCGACAGCTTTAAGGATAAAAACAAGGTGTTTGCCGCCGTGCAAGCCGTGCGATCCACACTATAATAAAGAAACGCCCCCTCGTCTGTGCAACGATACACAGTCGAGGGGGTGTTTTGCGTTCATCCTTAAAATACAACCATGCTGTCTTTTCTGGCAGCACCAATGAGGCTCAGTCCGAATTCCTCCGCCAGCAGCACCGACTCCCGGGTTGGCATGGCTTTGCTGGCCAGCACCGGCACCCCTGCACGGATCACCTTCATCACCATATCCACCGGAATCCGTCCGCTGGTATACACAATGCATTCTCCCAATGGAATCCCCTGCATCAGCGCCCAGCCCAGGACCTTATCCATGGCATTATGCCGCCCGATATCCTCAGCCCGCCGAAGGATTTCTCCCTTGTGCATGAGTAAGCAGCTATGGGTTCCATGGGTTGCGGCATAGAGGGGCATATCCTCCTTCATGGCCTCCGCCAGCTGAAAAATCCACCGCTGCTCATAGGCAATGGGTTTTACATGTGCCGGCGGCGTTTGATTCCGAAACAGGTCCGCAATGGTGCGATTACCGGTACAGCAGGTGCTCACCTGTTCCACCGCCGGACCATCCGCTGGCGGCTCCCACTTGGGCAGGTAGACCTTTGCACGGAGGCCGTTTTCACAGAGGTACAATAGCTCTACCTCGTCCATACCGTGAATCACACCATCCGACAGCAGCCGCCCCATCACCAGCTCCGGCAAATCCGTGGGACTGCACACCACCTCATAGGCCGGGGTATCGTTGAGATAAATCTCCATGGTATGCTCCGCCACCAGGTCGTCGGGATAGCGGAAGGATTGTCCCCTGGAGGAAAAATGGGTCGCCATCCGCTGCTCTACCGCCATTCCCGGGTCCTTTGGTACAATCAGTCGCACGGTTCCGCTCTCCTTTCCGTCAGTCGCTGGGGGCACAAAATCTCCAAATCCTTCCCCTGGTACCGCAATACCCCCTGCTGCTCCAGCTGATCCAGACAGCGATATAGGGTAGACCGGCTCATATGCAGCCTGCCTGCCAGGGCCGACATGGACCGGGGCAATACCACCAATTGACTTTCCTCTTCCATTTGGGCTGCGCAATATTTTCTCACGCGATCCAGCGCCGAAGGAGTTGCCGCCATAAGATATTCCCACCGGAGCTCCTGGGTACGCGCCGTCAGAAAGTTGATATACCGCATCATCATGCCCGGATATGCATCAAACAGCTCTCGAATCTGCTGGGCCGTAAAGAACACCACGCGGCTTCTGGTTTTCGCCACAATCTCGTCCCTCGGTCCCCGTTCCTTGCTGAACAGATCCATCACGCCGATGACGTTGCCCTCCCCCAACGTGCGGTTGGGAAATGTGGGTTCCCGCAGCTCTTGCAGCTCTCCGGCAATCACCACACCCAGGTCGTTTCGGTCCTCCGAGGGATATTCCAGCCGAGCGCCAGTGCGAATCTCGGTGCGAAATGCCCCATGAAGATTCTGCTCCGACAGCTTCATATATGCGGCAGGGGTCAGCCGATGGAACAGAAATGTCTTTCGAAGCACCACAATTTCCTCCTGGGTCAGCTGCATAAATTCCTACCTCCATCCGGGTTTTATCTGCTTATTTTTTAGCAGAATTTCGATTCGCTGTCAACCCCTGCAGGCCCGGTTTGTATCACCCGCCGGATTTTCTTCCTTTTTATTCTGGATTTTTGCATGATTCGCTGCAACATCCTGCGAAATAGAATGTCAGGGCGTCTGTACTGATAGCGCTCCGCGCTTTGGTTTATATTTCCAGAAATTTGCCCTATTTTTGTTCCATATCGGACAAAAGCAGCCCATTTTGTGAAGAAAATAACGATTCTTGACGTGGTAAAAAATCAAATATATAATACGGTTACCATCCATTTTCTCATGGAAATCCCTTCAAAGGAGCGTAACAATATGCCAAATAAGAAAACGTTGGTTGCATTTTCGGGCACGCCGGAGCAGGAAGCCCAGCTTCGGGATGTCATCGCTCAGTATAAAGATGTACAGGGCGGCACCATGCCCGTCATGCAGGCGGCCCAGAATATTTATGGCTATCTGCCCATTGAGGTTCAGAAGATCATTGCAGACGGCCTGAATATTCCCCTGTCCGAGGTCTATGGCATCGCCACCTTCTATTCCCTGTTTACCCTGAATCCCAAGGGTCAGCATCGGGTCAGCGTATGTCTGGGCACCGCCTGTTATGTCAAGAACTCTCAGCTGATTCTCGATAAGATCGAGGCTATGCTGGGCTGTAAGTCCGGCTCCATCACCCCCGACGGAAAGTTCTCCGTGGACGCCACCCGCTGCGTGGGTGCCTGTGGCCTAGCCCCGGTTATGATGGTGGATGATGACGTTTATGGCCGTCTCACCCCCGACATGGTGGGCAACATTCTTAAGAAGTATATGTAAAGGAGGAGCACAATGAAGTCTCTGGAAGAACTCAAGGCACTGCGGGAGCAGATGCAGGATAAGATGAACCTCCGCAGTGAAAACGCCGATACCATCCGCGTGGTGGTCGGTATGGCAACCTGCGGCATTGCAGCTGGCGCTCGTCCTGTACTCAATGCCTTTGTAGAAGAAATCAATAAGCGTGGGCTGAAAAACGTCCAGGTCACCCAGACCGGCTGCATTGGCGTTTGCCGCCTGGAGCCCATCGTTGAGGTCTATGTCCCCGGTCAGGAAAAGGTCACCTATGTGAAGATGAACCCGGAAAAGGTTCCTCAGATCGTGGCACAGCATCTGGTCAACAAGCAGGTGGTGACGGAATACACCATCGGCGCTGCGGAGTAAAGGAGGAGCATTCATGGCGTTATATCGCGCACATATTCTGGTATGTACCGGCACCGGCTGCGCTGCCGCCAACGCAAACGGTCTGGCCGAGGAATTTGAAACTCAGCTGAAAAAGTTTGGCCTGGATCAGGAGATTCGCGTGGTCAAAACCGGCTGCCTGGGCCTTTGTGCCAAGGGACCCAACGTGGTGATCTACCCCGACGGTACCCACTATATTATGGTTCATGTGGAAGACGTGGCAGAAATCGTGGAAGAGCATCTGCTCAAGGGCCGTCCCGTCCAGCGTCTTCTCAACGTAGAAGAGGGCACCAACAAGGTGGTGGAATCCCTCACCGACACCAATTTCTATCGCCAGCAGCAGCGGATTGCCCTACGGAACTGCGGCGTAATTGATCCGGAAAACATCGACGAGTACATCGGCACCGGCGGCTACATGGCCCTGGGTAAGGTGCTCACCGAAATGACGCCTCAGCAGGTCATCGATGAAGTCAAGGCGTCCGGCCTCCGTGGCCGCGGCGGTGCAGGCTTCTCCACCGGCCTCAAATGGCAGTTCACCGCCAATGCAAAGGGCGACCTGAAATACGTCTGCTGCAACGCTGACGAAGGCGACCCGGGCGCATTCATGGACCGCTCCGTGCTGGAGGGCGACCCCTTTAGCGTGGTAGAGGCCATGACCATTGCAGGCTATGCCGTGGGCTCCAGCCAGGGCTATATTTACGTCCGTGCAGAGTATCCCATTGCAGTCGAGCGTCTGAACATCGCCATCAAAAAGGCCGAGGAATACGGACTGCTGGGCGACAACATCTTCGAAACCGGCTTTAACTTCCATCTGGAAACCCGCCTTGGCTCCGGCGCATTCGTCTGCGGCGAGGAAACGGCGCTGATGGTTTCCATCGAAGGCAACCGCGGCGAGCCCCGTCCCCGTCCCCCCTTCCCTGCAAACAAGGGTCTGTTCGGCAAGCCTACTCTGCTGAACAACGTGGAAACCTACGCAAATATCACCTGGATCATCAACAACGGCGCTGCCGCCTACGCTGCCATCGGTGCAGAGGGCTCCACCGGCACCAAGGTATTTGCTCTGGGCGGCAAAATCGTCAACACCGGCCTGGTGGAGATCCCCATGGGCACGCCTCTTCGCACCATCATCGAGGATATCGGCGGCGGCGTTCCCAATGGAAAGAAGTTCAAGGCCGTTCAGACCGGCGGACCTTCCGGCGCCTGCATTCCCGCCTCTCAGATTGATGTTCCCATCGACTATAACAACCTCACCAAGATCGGCGCCATGATGGGCTCCGGCGGCATGATCGTTCTGGACGAAGACAACTGCATGGTTGATATCGCAAAGTTCTTCCTCCAGTTCACCGTGGATGAGTCCTGCGGTAAGTGTACCCCCTGCCGGGTCGGCATTCGCCGGATGCTGGAGATTCTCGACAAAATCACCGAAGGCAAGGGTACCATGGAGGATATCGATCAGCTGGAAAAGCTGGCCGCCAATATCAAGGGCACCGCACTGTGCGGCCTGGGTCAGACGGCCCCCAACCCGGTTCTCTCCACCATTCGGAATTTCCGGGACGAGTACATCGCCCATGTGGTAGATAAGCGCTGCCCCGCCGGCGTCTGCAAGAGCCTGCTGCACTATGAGATTGATCCCAATAAGTGCAAGGGCTGCTCCGCTTGCTCCCGCGTATGCCCTGCCGATGCCATCTCCGGTGTGATCCGCTCTCCCTTCACCATCGACACCAGCAAGTGCATCAAGTGCGGCAGCTGCATTGAAAAGTGCAAGTTCGGCGCAATTTCCAAGGTTTAAGGAGGTATCCGAACAATGTCTGAAAATAATCTCATTACTGTAACCATCGACGGGGTACAGGTTCAGGTAACTCCTGATGATACCATTCTCACTGCGGCAAATCTCGCCGGCATTGAGATTCCCACCCTGTGTTATCTCAAGGATTTGAATCCCGAGGGCTCCTGCCGAATGTGTCTGGTAGAGGTCGAGGGCAATGCCAAGGGTCTGGTCACAGCCTGTACTCAGCCCTGCACCGACGGCATGGTGGTTCACACCAAATCAGAAAAGGTCATCGAAGCCCGCCGCTTTGTGCTGGATCTGCTGCTCAGCAACCACGAGGGCAACTGCTTTAGCTGTGCAAAGAACGGCGGCTGTAAGCTTCAGGACTACTGCTTTGAATACGGCGTAGAGAAGACCAGCTTTGAAAACCCCGTTCAGCCGGAACGTCCCGAGGCCGACTATTCCAACAAGTTCCTGGCCTACGATCCCAAGAAGTGCATTCTCTGTCGGCGCTGCCAGCGTACCTGCGCCAAGATTCAGGGCAGAGGCGTTCTGTCTGTGTCCAACCGCGGCTTTAACGCTGCCATTACCACCAGCTTTGAAATGCCCTGGGACAACACCGAATGTGAGCACTGCGGCAACTGCGCCGCTGCCTGCCCGGTGGGTGCCCTGGTTACCAAGGACAACCTCTACAACTATCGTCCTTACAACATCAAAAAGGTCCGCACCACCTGTCCGCACTGTGCCACCGGCTGTCAGATGGATTTGATTGTCCGGGACAACAAGATTGTGGGCTGCGAGCCTGCCGACGGTGAGTCCAACCACAATACCCTTTGCGTCAAGGGCCGCTTTGGCTCCTTCAAGTTCGTCCACAGCGGCGACCGCATCACCGATCCTCTGATTAAGGATAAGGCAACCGGTAAGTTCCGCAAGGCATCCTGGGATGAGGCGCTGGATCTGGTTGCCTCCAAGTTCATGCAGATCAAGAAGGAATACGGCCCCGATTCTCTGGCCGGTTTCGCCTGCTCCCGGAGCCCCAACGAGGATATTTACATGGTGCAGAAGATGGTTCGTACCTGCTTCGGCACCAACAACACCGATAACTGCGCCCGTGTCTGCCACTCCGCTTCCGTTTCCGGTCTGGCCATGACCCTGGGTTCCGGCGCAATGACCAACCCCATCTATGACATCACCCACGATGTGGACGCGATCCTGCTGGTGGGCTCCAACCCTGAGGAAGCTCATCCCGTGGTCGGCGCGCAGATTCGTCAGGCCGTTCAGAAGGGTACCAAGCTCATTGTGGTGGACCCCCGCGATATCGGCCTTGCAAAATCCGCCGCTGTCCATCTGAAGCTTCGCCCCGGCACCAACGTGGCATTTGCCAACGGCATGATGAATGTCTTCATCAACGAGGGGCTCATCGACGAGGAGTTCATCAAGACCCGCACCGAGGGCTTTGAAGAGCTGAAAAAGATCGTTATGGAATACACCCCCGAGCGTGTGGCCCATATCTGCCGCATTGATCCCGAGGACCTCAAGAAGGCCGCCCGGATCTATGCCAAGGCAAAAAAGGCCCCCATTATCTACTGCCTGGGCGTTACCGAGCATTCCACCGGTACCGAGGGCGTTATGTCCATGTCCAACATGGCAATGATGGTGGGCAAGCTGGGCCGTCCCGGCTGCGGCGTCAACCCCCTGCGCGGTCAGAACAACGTACAGGGCGCCTGCGACATGGGTGCACAGCCCAACGACTATCCCGGCTATCAGAAGATCACCATCGATGGCAAGCCCAATATGCCCGTCATAGAGAAGTTCGAAAAGGCTTGGGGCTGCGAGCTGCCTAAGAAGGCCGGTCTTCATGCCACCGACACCTTCGGCGCCATGATCGACGGCCGGGTCAAGGGCCTGTACATCTACGGCGAGGACCCTGTGGTAACCGATCCCGACACCCATCATATTCTCAAGGCCCTGGGCAGTCTGGACTTCTTTGTCATCCAGGAGCTGTTTATGACCGAAACCGCCAAGCTGGCTGACGTCATTCTCCCCGGCAGAAGCTATGCCGAGAAGGAAGGTACCTTCTCCAACACCGAGCGCCGGGTACAGCGCGTCCGTACCGCAGTAACCGTTCCCGGCAATATGCGGCTGGACACCGACATCATCTGCGACCTGATGCGGCGCATGGGCTACAACCAGCCCACCCTCACCGCTTCTCAGATCTTCGATGAAATTGCTGAGGTGACCCCCAGCTTCCACGGCATGAGCTATGAGCGCCTGGATAACTCCGACGGCAAGTTCCTCCAGTGGCCCTGCCCCACCAAGGACCATCCCGGTACGCCCATTATGCATGTGGGCAAGTTCTCCCGTGGTCTTGGCTGGTTCTATCCTGCGGAGTATATCCCTGCCAAGGAACTGCCGGACGAGGAGTATCCCCTGATGCTCACCACCGGACGAATCCTGTACCACTACACCACCCGCGCCATGACCGGCCGTACTCCCGAGCTTATGGAGATTGAGGGCAACTCCTTCATCGAAATCAACACTGAGGACGCCAAGAAGCTGGGCATTGAAAACGGCGAGCGTGTCAAGGTGCTCTCCCGCCGCGGCGAAATTACCTCCGAAGCAAGAGTATCTGATAAGACCAACCCCGGCGAGACTTGGATGCCATTCCACTTCCCCGACGGCGACTGCAACTGGCTCACCAATGCCGCCCTGGATAAGTACGCCCGCATTCCCGAGTATAAGGTTTGCGCCTGCCGGGTGGAGAAGATTCCCGAGAGCGAGGCCTACACTGCCGACGGCACCTACATCTCTCAGAAGCTGATTGCACAGCTGAAGGAAGCTGAGCTCAAGGCCGAGGCCGCAGGCATCATCGAAAATTAACTTTTTGAGGTAATACCACGCAATTACGTCTGCGGCCTTCGCTGGATCTTTTTCGCCGGAAACGCGCCGTTTTCCCTTGAAATACACAAAGTATTCCTGCGGAAAAACGTCTTTTTCAGACGAAAAATCTCTCACCGAATGCGCTTGCCGAATTGTGTGGTACTACCTCTTTCCCCTTGTAGCACTTGATTCGATAATCTAACTGGGTTACGCACTCCAGCTTCTAATTATTTTGTTTAAAAAGAAAGAAGGTTCACTATGAAAAAACATCTGGCTACCTTTGTCTACGCCGTACTGGCGGGCATCTGCATCGGTCTGGGCGGCACCGTGTTTCTCCGGATCAAGGATGCCTTTACCGGCGCAAATATCGTGGGCGCAATTCTGTTTGGCATTGGCCTGTTTGCCATCTGCACCCGGGGCTATAATCTGTTCACAGGAAAGGCCTGCTATCTCTTTGACAATAAGCCCTGCTATCTGATTACCCTGGCAGTAATCTGGGTGGGCAACCTGGTGGGCACCTGTCTTCTGGCATTCATTGAGAACCTGACTACCCTCTGCGGTCCCGAGTCCGGCATCAATATCACCGCCAAGGCCATGGTGGATGCCAAGCTGTCCTCCGGCTTGGGGAGCATTTTCCTGCTGGCCTGCATCTGCAATATCTTTATCTATCTTGCAGTCAACGGCTACGCCAAGAACCCCCATCAGCTGGGCAAATATCTGGCCATTTTCCTGGGCGTCTCCATCTTTATTCTCTGCGGCACGGAGCACTCCATTGCAGATATGTACTATTGGGCCGTATCCGGCACCTTCACCAGCCTTCCCGGAAAAAGCTTTCTCTATCTGATCGTCATCTCTCTGGGCAATATGGTTGGCGGCGTGCTGTTCCCCTTGGCGGAAAAGCTCTATGGCAAGCTGACAGCAGAATAATCTCATTTATCCCGATCAGGTGCAGATTTTAGCGTCTGATCGGGATTTTTTTCATTTTTCATTGACTCCGAGTCAATGACCGTGTTATAATGAACGCACAAAGGAGGTGGAATCATGACAAATCGTCAGGCTGCCGCAGCCGAAACCCGCAAGCGCCTGGTGGCAGCCGCCAAAGATTTGATCTGTACCAAGGGGCTGTCCAATACTTCTGTGGAAGAAATCACCCAGACCTGCGGCGTCTCCAAGGGCACGTTTTACACCTATTTTAAGCGGAAGGAAGACGTGGTGTTGGAGCTCAGTCAGGGGATGTTTCGGGAAATTCTGTCTGACGCCATGGCAGTTCCCGGCGGCATGCTCGCCCGGCTCCGGTTTTATATGATTCACTTTTCCGACTATATCGAAAAAGGCAGCGTCAAAATGGCCCAGGACTGGATCTGCAATGTCTCCCATCCGGATCTCTGCCAAGAGGGCATCAACAAGCTCCATCTGGATTCCTCTGCGCTGGAATCGCTGCTGTCCGTTGGCATCTCCGGCGGCGAGTTGATTGCATCCGCCCCGGCAAAGGAACTGGCCTATTGCCTTACCGAGGTGCTTTACGGTCAGCTGTTATGCTGGGTGCTCAGCGACGGCAGCTATAGCCTCCGGCAGCGCACCGAGCGCTACTGTGAAACCGAATTAGAAGCATTTTTAACCCCCTATCTCATCTCTTGAAAGGAGCGTTTTTCATGGCATACTTAGGAGAAAACATCAAGAAGCTGGGCTTTGGCCTGATGCGTCTGCCCCAGAAGGACGGGGTCATCGACGTAGAGCAGACCAAAGCCATGGTAGATCGGTTTATGGACGCCGGTTTTACCTATTTCGACACCGCCTGGGCATACGCTGGCAGTGAAGACGCCATTCGTCAGGCTCTGGTAGAACGCTATCCCCGCGAGTCCTTCCAGCTGGCCACCAAAAATGCCGCATGGATCAACTGTAAGACCCGGGAAGAGGCCATTTCCCAGTTCGACACCTCCCTCCGCCAGACCGGCGCAGGCTATTTTGACTTCTACCTGCTCCACAATCTGGGCGAAAGCCGCACCAAGTATTTCGATGATTTCGACCTTTGGACCTGGGTGCAGGAGAAAAAGGCAGAGGGCCTGATTCGTCATGCGGGCTTCTCCTTCCACTCCACCCCCGAAGAGCTGGACGCCATTCTCACCGCCCATCCGGAAATGGAGTTTGTGCAGCTCCAGATCAACTATGCCGACTGGGATTATCCCGCCGTACAGTCCCGCCGCTGCTATGAGGTTGCCCGTGCCCACGGGAAGCCTGTGATTATCATGGAGCCGGTCAAGGGCGGTATGCTGGCAAATCCCCCGGAATCCGTACAGAAGATTCTCCGTTCCGCTGAGCCGGACATGTCCATCTCCTCCTGGGCCATTCGCTTCGCCGCCAATCTGGAGGGCGTAATTACCGTGCTCTCCGGTATGAGCAACGTGGCGCAGATGGAGGATAACCTCTCCTATATGAAGGACTTCACCGGCCTCACCGATGCAGAAAAAGAAACCCTCCAGGCTGCCCAGGACGAAATCCATCGGATTCCTATGGTGCCCTGTACCACCTGCAACTACTGCGCCAAGGTATGTCCCATGCACATCGGCATCTCCGGCACCTTCACTGCCATGAACTATCTGACCCTGTATCACGACCTCCCCGCTGCCAAGCATCAGGAGGAGTGGCTGGTAGGCGGTCATGGCCTGAAGCCTGCCAACGAGTGCATCAAGTGCGGCAAGTGCGAGCAGGCATGTCCCCAGCACATCGCCATTCGGGATGAGCTGGAAAAGGCCCACGCGGCACTGTATCAGGCATAAAATTTTCCCCGACTGTGAGTTTATTTCACAGCCGGGGATTTTTTCTATTGATATGGAATTATGCGGTTACTACGATCTCGCCGGTGTAGACCTTGCCAGCTTCAATTGCCACAGCCTCGCCGCCGATGGTCACGGTGCCGTGGATGGCGCTGTCTGCCGAAACCTCCAGCCGAGTCAGATAGTTCTTGCCCACGGGCGTCCAAGTAGAACCGTTCTCCAGCTTCACCCAAACGCCGTTGTTGACGGTGGGAGCAGGCGTATTGGTAAGGCCGCCCAGCAGGGTTGCGTCCTTGCCGATGATGCAGCCCTTGGTGGGCGTGAGCTTCTCTTTGCCAATGACAATCAGGTTGCCCTGCTCGTCATAATCCGGGGTGAAGTAGAACTTCGGCTCGGGCATGGGAGGCATGCCCTCCATGGAAGGCATCTCGTCCATAGGCGGCATACCGGCCATATCCGGCGCACCCTCGCCCTCGGCAGGCATGGGAGGACCAAAGGAGGGCTTTTCCCACTTTCCTGCGATCTCCAGGCCGTCGCCATTCACAGGAATACCGCCGTACTCGTTGTTGCCATCCGCCAGATAATAGGAATAGCCGTTATGGGCCGCCACGGAGGAGGTCATAGCGCCCTTGATGTCGCAGTCCTTAAAGGTCAGGATCATATTCTGGCCCCACCAGAGCATGCCTTCGCCATTGGTTTCTACCGAAATGCTGTTATAGAAGCCGCCTTCCAGCGCCGTGCCGTTTTTCTCGTTGCAGCCAGTGAAGGTCAGCTGCGGATCGGCAATCATGTTCTTTACATCAAACTTCCGGAACAGCTTCTGATCCTTACGGTTATAGTCATAGGGATTGTACTTGGGGTCCTTCGCTACAGGAGCGGTCAGATCCAGCACCTCGGAGAACGCGGGGGTGCCCATGCCGGGGTCATCACAGGTCATTAGCTGGGCAATCACGCCCTGCTCTGACCGGAACTTACTGTTCACCACATCGATGGCAGGGGTACAAGCCTTAATCAGGAACGCCGCGCCCTGGGTATGGAAGGTGGAATCCTTCACCTCGGTCACGCCGCACTCCGGCAGGGTCTTCGAAGTATCGTCCTCTGCGCCGGGCACATAGCGGACGTTATTGGTTTTATGATACATTACGCCATACTTGGTGGTGACGTTGCAGCCGTCATACCAGCCTGCGGAAGCGTGCTCATTGGCCACAACCGCCGCATAGGTCATGCCGTATTTCTTGGTGGCATAGTCATAGACCAGGCCGGTGTTGGGCAGTGCAGCCTTCAGCGCCTTGAATGCCTCGGAATCTGCGCCGTCACCGATGGTGCAGCCATAGAAGCGGTTCCGGCAGCCGCCAATGGAATAGGTTGCGTAGCAGCTGGGGTCCTTGGAGCCCTCAGTGGTCACGTCGATAACGGAATCCTTCACCTGCATCTCAATGGCATAGGTGCCAAACTCCTTGGTGTCGCCGGTATCGTCTACCGAAAGAACGCCCCAGCCGTCAGACAGCAGCACGTCCTTGTCGTAATTCACATGGCTGTAGCCGTCGCACATGGTTGCCCGGGCGTGACCATCGGGGCTGATGCCCAGCATCCAGGGGCAGGAGCTCATGCCCTCGGCTGCTAGCTCATACTTCGAGCCGTTGGCCTTGATGTAGGAGTTCTTCACATTTACCGTGAGGTTGTCCTCAGGATGGCTGCCGCCTGCAAACACGCCATGGCGCACCGCACCGGCGCCCTCAAATACATAGCCGTCCACATCCAGCTTCGTCTTGCCATAGCCAGCCACACCGGCGCCAAAGCCCTTGAAGTCGTTGCCGCCGGAGCCGTCTGCGGTCATAGTGAGATTCTTAACCGTAAAGTCGGTATCATTGACCATCACGCCGTTAAAATACTGGTTGTCAGAGTCAATCACGCCGCCGGTAATGCCCTTGCCGTCAAAGGTTCCGCCGGTAATCGCAGCGGTAACGGACTGATGCTCCTGCACCTTGCCGCCGTCTACAAACAGCGCGGTACGATAATTGCTGCTGCCCTTGGTCATGCCACCGGCATAGAGCCCCGTTTCCGGCGCAATGGGGTCTGTCTCATACAAAACTGCGCCGGGCGTTCCCTCCGGCACCTCTTTTCCTTCCAGCAGATACGTCTTCAGCTTTTCCATGGTGAAAATCTCCTTTCGCGGGCACATTTGCCCAGTGCCCCAGATTGTTATTTCTATTATATCGGCCATCCGATGCTCCGTCAATTCTTTCGGAGTCAAACTGTCCAAATCCAACGAAACAGCACATTCCGAACATTCCTTGCTGCCCGATTCCCCCCGGAATTTTATTGGAATGACCGTTGCATAACCAGGATACTTATGCTATACTTTGGGGACGAAAACAATTTTGGCAACAGCGAGGAATCTCCTATGGAACATACAAGCATCGTGGACTATCGGGATCTGAACTTTCGCACCCTGAACGAGCCGCGGTATTCCCATCTGAAGCTCCTTTTGTTCTGGCCCAGCTTCGGCATTGTCTTTTATATTCTCGAACGAGTATGGATTCGGGACAGCTATCACATTATGTCCTGCCCTCTTGACAGCCATATTCCCTTCTGCGAGTGGTTTGTGATTCCCTACTTTTTCTGGTTTCTGTTTCTCATCGGCATGCACATTTATACGCTGCTGTATGACGTCCCCACGTTTCGAAAGTTTATCCGCTATCTCGCCATCACCTATTGGGCGTCGGTAGCGGTCTACATTCTGTTTCCCAACTGTCAGGAATTCCGGCCTGTGGAATTCGCCCGGGACAACTGGATGGTGCATGTGGTACAATTTCTCTACAGCTTTGACACCAACACCAACGTCTGTCCCTCGCTCCATGTGGTGGGCTCCATGGCCGTAATGTTTGCCGCATGGAACAGTCGGCATTTCTCCACCCTTCCCTGGAAGATCGTCTTCGGTGTGGCCGCATTTCTGATCTCCATCTCCACAATTTTTCTCCGGCAGCATTCCGTGCTGGACCTGTTGGCGGCGCTGCCCATCTGCTTCATCGCCTATTACATTGTTTACCGTGCGCCGGAAAAGAAAAAGCAAGCCGCAGCGGAACCCTAATCGCATCACTTCCCCCTGTTTTCTTCGTGAAAGCAGGGGGCATTTTTCATTACGGATACGAAACATTAACTTTTAGACCACCTTTGGGCGGTCTTTTTTCGTTTTTCAACCAAATGTCCTCTCACATTTCAAAACTATTAAGAATAGAAAAACAATAGTTGAAATTCAAATCAACTTGTACTATAATGTCCGTAGATTTGAAAGGTCTTTTGGCAAAATTGCCGGAATACCAGATTGGAGGTATCCAAATTGCCTGAAGTGAAAACCATCATCCAATGCCAGGACATCGTAAAGGTTTTCCCCGGTGTTCGCGCGCTGGACGGCGTGTCCTTTGACATCCGTGAGGGCGAGGTGCATTCCCTGTGCGGCGAAAACGGCGCAGGAAAGTCCACCTTGATTAAGGTCCTAACCGGTGTCCATGCCCCCGATGGCGGAAAATATCTCATCGACGGTCAGGAAGTCCACCTGAAAAGCACCCAAGAGGGCATTGCATTGGGCGTCTCCTGCGTGTATCAGGAGCTTTCCATTGCCCCGCAGCTGGACGTTGCAAAAAACCTGTTCATTGGCAACCTGCCCATGAAAGGCGGCTTGGTGGACCACAAAACCCTCTACCGCCGCACCGCCGAAATTCTGTCGGAGCTGGACCTGAACGTATCACCCAAAACCATCGCCGGTGATCTGTCGGTGGGCCAGCAGCAGATGCTGGAAATTGGGCGCGCATTGACCCGCAACGCCCGGGTGATTATCATGGACGAGCCCACCTCTTCCCTGTCTGAGTCCGAAACCGAAACGCTGTTCGAGGTCATCAAAAAGCTCACCGCAAAGAATATTGCAGTGGTGTACATCTCCCATAAGCTCGACGAAGTAATGTACCTGTCCAACCGCATTACGGTCATCCGCGACGGTAAAAACATCGTCAGCCGGGACAAAACCGAGTTCACCCAGGATCAGCTGATTGCCAGCATGATTGGCCGCCCGCTCCAGCACCTGTATCAGAAGGAGCCCGCAGAAATTGGCGAAACCATGTTGGAGGTTAAAAATCTCACCCGCAAGGGCGTGTTCCAGGACATCTCCTTCTCGGTCCGCAAAGGCGAAGTGGTCGGCTTCTTCGGATTGGTAGGCGCAGGCCGCAGCGAGATTATGCGCGCCATCTTCGGTGTGGATAAATATCAAAGCGGTGAAGTCATTCTGGACGGGAAAAAGCTCCGGGGCGGTGATCCTGCCGCAGCCATTCGGGCCGGCATCGGCTTCTGCACCGAGGACCGTAAAAAAGAAGGTCTGGCCCTGAAGCTCTCCATTCTGCTGAACATGACGCTGGTTCGCCTCCCCCTGCTGTCGAAGCTGGGCGTAATCAATCGTGCAAAGCAGCGTGCCGCAGCCGACGAGTATATGGAGTCCATCTCCATCAAAGCGCCCTCGGTCCATCAGCTGGTGGGCAACCTGTCCGGCGGCAACCAGCAGAAGGTCGTGGTTGCCAAGTGGCTGATGATGCATCCCAAGGTGCTCATTGTAGACGAGCCCACCCGCGGTATCGACGTAGGCTCCAAGTCCGAGATTTACGGTCTATTGTCTGACCTTGCCAAGCAGGGCATGGCGATCATCGTGGTTTCCTCGGAAATTGAGGAGATTATGGGCGTCTGCGACAGTGTGGTCACCATTTCCGAAGGCAAAAAGACCGCACAGCTGACCATCAACGATCAGCTCACCCGGGAGCAGGTGCTCTCCTGTGCCCTGGGCAGCAAGCCAGATTGGGCAATCCCCGGAAAGGACGGTGAAGCACAGTGAGCAAGACAAATTCCAAGGACAGCCGCTCCCTGTGGAGCCGGTTCATGAGCCTTAACGGCGCGGCTATGTTCATCGCCATGGTGATTATCATCATACTCTTTGAGATTATCCTGACCATCACCAAAGGCAGCGCGGGCCTGTCCTTCATTACCCCCACCAACCTCTTTAGTATTCTCCGCCAGCAGGCCTACACCGGCATCATCGCCTTTGGCCTGACCCTGGTGATGATTACCGGCAACATTGACCTGAGCGTGGGCAGCATGCTGACCTTCCTCTGCTGCGTCTGCGCCAAGATCATGATGGGCACCGACAACGGCCTGCTTGGCATCTTCGGCACCATTGCAGCTGGCGCCATCTGCGGTCTGGTCAACGGTGTGCTCGTCAGCTATGTGAAGCTGAACTCCTTCATCACCACCCTGGGCACCAGCTCCATCTTTACGGCGCTGGCGCTGCGGATTTCCTCCGGTACCGTTCTGGTCATCCCGGATAACTGCGATCCTCTGTTCCAGGCCGTGGGTATTACCTCCTTTGGCCCGGTACATATTCTCATTGTTTGGTTTGTGATTGTCGCAGTGGTGCTGGGCCTGCTGCTAAGCCGCACGGTTTATGGTCAGCAGCTCTATACCATCGGCTCCAACCCGGTGGCAGCCCGCTTCTCCGGCATTCGTGCCAAGCGCAACACCACCGTCAGCTATATCATCACCGGCCTTTGCGTTGGCCTGGCCGCTGTGCTGATGATGGCAAACGTCAAGAGCTCCAATCCCCAGGCCTCCAACGGTAAGGAAATGGAGATCATTCTGGCCGTTGTGCTGGGCGGCGTATCCGTCACCGGCGGCAAGGGCTCCGTATGGGGCAGCATCATTGGTGTCCTGTTCTATGGCGTTCTGTCCGCAGGCTTCACCCAACTGAACCTCTCCACCTATGTCCAGTGGGTGATTATGGGTGTGATTATGGTCACTGCACTGTCCATTGACGTGCTGAAGGAAAGGGGGATCAAGCTGTGGAAAAAGAAATAAAGCGCAACCAAGCCATCCGCATGATAAAGGACAATAACTCCGTGCTGATTCTTGCAGTGCTTCTGGCAGTTTGCTTCCTGTTTGTAGACGGTTACAAAAACGGCTTCTACAACGTCATTGTATACTCCAGCATCTATGGCGTGATTTGCCTGGGTCTGGGCCTGGTGATGATTACCGGCAACATTGACCTGTCCGTGGGCTTCCAGGCCGGTCTGGCTGGCGTTACCACCGTTTTGAGCTTCAATGCGGTCTATGCTGCCACTGGCGGCAACAGTACCATGTCCTTGATTATCTCCATTGTGGTTGCCCTGATTACCGGCGCACTCACCGGACTGCTTAACGGCTTTGTGGTTGCAAAAATCGGCGTTTCTCCGCTGATCGCCACCATCGCCACCAACTATCTGTTCAAGGGCTTGGTCTTCAACTTCGCACAGAGCTCCTTTGCACCCACCGATGCCGACGCGGTAAAGGTCATTGCAAAGACAAAGCTCTTCGGCCTCCGCTGGCTGACCCCCTCGGTGATTATCTTTGTGGTCATCGTGATTCTGCTGGGTCTGTGGATGTATAAGACCAAGTTCGGCAACCGTCTCCATGTGGTAGGCGATAACCCCGAGGCCGCTTCCTACTCCGGTATCAGCGTCACCAAAACCGTGCTGGTTACCTACATTCTCTGTGGCGTTCTGGCTGCGGTATCCGGGTTCCTGATGGTGTCCTTCGACGGCTATACCATCTACACCCAGGGCAACTCCCTGTCCACCTTCCCCATCTCCTGCTGCGTCATCGGCGGCATTAAGATGGCGGGCGGCAAGGGCACCGTGGTCCATATGCTGCTGGGCGTACTCATTATGCGCGCCATCTCCACCATGATGAGCGTCATGTTCCTGAGCACCGATATGATCAACCTCATTACCGGTATTCTGTTGGTCGCCGTGCTGATTATCGACCGGTTCACCAGCACCAAGTCCGCAGACGAATAGTCTCGTTGGTTTTCCCTTGGATTTAGGGATCATCATAAACATCGGAGGCACCGCCTCCCCCTTTGAAAGGATGAAATGATATGAAACTGTTCAAAAAACTCGCAGCAGCGCTGTTGGCGCTGACCATGGCAGCTTCTCTGGCTGCCTGCGGTTCTTCCAGCGGTTCCACCGCCGAGGCTGCTAAATCCGACGCACCCGCCGCCGCTGCCAGCGAAGCAGGTTCCGCGCCTGCCGCTGCTGCCGGTGATGTTGACGTCAACGCTGCCATGAGCGGCAAGACCATCGGCTATGTTACCATCAACGGCGCTGCTCCCTGGGGCGGCCTGATTGGCACCAAGCTCGACGAGTTCGTAAAGGCTGCCGGCGGCACCTGCAAGATCCTCGATGCACAGACCGACACCGCAAAAATCGCTGAGTATTGCCAGCAGATGATCGACGCAAACGTTGACGCGCTGGTCATCTTCGGCGGCGACCCCTCCGCAAACTCCGACATCGCAAAGACCGCTGACGAGGCCGGCATCCCCGTATTCATGGCTGCTCTGGACGTTTCCGAGAACGGCAGACAGTATGTAAAGGCTTGCGTTGGTCCTGACCAGAAGGAAATGTGCAAGAAAATTGGCGAGTACATTATTGAGCAGAACGGCGATGAGCAGTACAGAGTGGTCCAGATTTCCGGCGTTCCTTTCCTGGACGACTACATCCAGCGTGAAGCAGGCTTTGCCGAGGCCATGCAGGGCACCAAATACGAGCTGCTGGAGCCCGACTATGCTTACTCCAGCCGTTCCGATGCCAAGACCTTTATGGAGAACCACCTTCAGGCCGAGGGCGTTAATCTGGACATCGTTATGGGCTATGACGACGACCTGACCATGGGCGCCGTTGCCGCCATTGACGAAGCTGGATTCACCGGCAAGATCAAGGTTTATTCCATCACCGGTCAGAACGATGCCATTCAGGCCGTTGCCGACGGCAAGATGGAGCTCACCGTTATGAACCGCGCCGACGCCATCTCCCAGGAAATCGTCAACGCTATGGCCGAAGTCTTCACCAACGGCACCACCGAATACTATCACTACACTGACCTTACCTACATCACCAAGGACAATGTAAACGACTACATCGGCAAGGGCGAATTCTAATCTTCACTCTGAGCGGGCACCTCAAACGGGGTGCCCGTTTTTGTATTTTCCAACACATTTTTGACCTTTTCGTTCTTTTTCTTTCTGTCACTAAAGTATTACTTGACATTTGCAATAATTGGGCCTAGAATACAGTTAGCTAGCGAACGGGCTGAGAGTCCTGCCGTTCGCCATACCGAAACGAAAGAAAAGAGGAACTACTATGAAAACGAAACTCTGGAAGCGTCTCGCTGCCGCCACTCTGGCAGTGATGATGTTCGCCTCTCTGACAGCCTGCGGCGACAGCAGCTCCAGCCAGGCAGCCGCATCTTCCACTGCTGCAACTGAGGCACCGAAAACCGAAGAGACTACTACCGCTGCACCCGCTTCCGCTCCCCAGCAGGAGCAGGCGTCCGTTGCAGAAACCCCCGACTCCACCGCAGATGCGCCCGCCGCTGCTGAGGATCTGAAAACCAAGTGGGCTTCCCTCAACGGCAAGACCCTGCGCGTCGGCACCACCGGCGTACAGAAGGGCTGGAGCCAGGATGATGGCAACGGCGGCCTGGAGGGCATGGACATCGATGTAATGAACTACATCTGCGACTACTATGGCATGAGCATCGAATGGACCACCAGCGACTCCTCCGGCCTGTGGGGCATGCTCCAGAACGATCAGCTGGACACCATCGCCGCACTGACCACCGTAAATGAGGATCGTCTGGATCTCTATTGGTTCACCAACACCTACGCTTGGGAGTCCTACTGCATCGTATCCCGGAACGAGGATGGCATCCCCGAGGACGGCGATCTTGATTTCTGGGACGGCAAGACCATCGCAACGCCCGCAACCGGCAACCCCGCTCTGATCCTGGAGGACATCATCGCCCAGGAGGCTGAAAAGGGCATCACCATCAACTCCCTGCTGCTGGATTCCTCTCCGCTGCTGGTTCCCGCTGTTGCCCAGAAGCAGGCAGACGGCGCACTGATGTGCACCTCCACCTGTGCTTATATTCTGGCAGAGTCCGGCTACACCGACACCATGCACATTCAGAACATTCAGTGGAAGAACATGCCCATCGTTTACGGCTGGCCCCGTAAGGAAGAGAACAAGGACTACATCGAGGCCTTCAACGATCTGATTGCCCAGATGCATGAGGACGGCACCCTTTCTGAGCTGTCTCAGAAGTGGTTCGGCATGGACGTTACCGAGGTTCCCGAGGGCGAGGTCAACTACGTCACCACCACCGGTGACAACGCTTGGCAGAGCTACGAGGCTGAATAATCCATAACGGTAAATCTAAAAGGGCGTTTGCCGCACCATCGGCAAGCGCCTTTTTCCCCATCACGAAAACATTACGCCCGAATTGGGTGAAGGGAGATGCACGACTTTGTATCATTTTGCGCCCAGCTACTTTTTTGACGCATTTGCCCCCATTCTCTCCTGCCTGAAAACCACCATGCTGGTAACATTCGCCTCCTTCGCGCTGGCGTTTGTGCTGGCTATTGTTCTATCGGTCATCGGTATGTGCAAAAACCGCGTGGTTCAGGTGATTATGAAGATTTGGCTGAGCCTGTTCCGGGGTACGCCGTTGCTGTGCCAGCTGTTTCTGTTCTGTTACGGCATTTTCCCCTATACCCCTGGCATTCAGAATCTTACCCTCACCACCCAGGCGATTCTCTGCCTGGCCCTGAGCTATTCCGCCTTTATGGCCGAGACGATTCGCGGCGCAATTCTCTCGGTAGACAAGGGGCAGATGGAGGCATGCATCACCTGCGGCATGACCACACTCCAGGGCTATACCCATGTGGTGCTTCCCCAGGCATTTCGGCTGGCCATCCCGTCTCTGATGAATAACTTCATCGAGTGCTTTAAGGGCTCTGCTCTGTGCTCCATGGTGGGCGTTGTGGATATGATGCTTCGGGCGAAGATGCTGGCCAACAAGTCCTTCCGATTTATTGAGGTATACCTCTGCGTTCTGCTGCTCTACTGGGTTATCAACATGATCTTCGTTGCCATCCAGAAGGTCATTGAGCAGAAGGCCAACGCCAAATATTAAGGAGGGACCGTCATGATTCGCTATGAAAATGTACATAAGGTGTTTGGCACGGTAGACGTGCTCAAGGGCATCAGCTTCGAGATTCCCACCGGCAAGGTGGTATGCATTCTCGGCCCCTCCGGCTCCGGAAAAACCACTCTGCTCCGCTGCACCAACTATCTGGAACCCCCCACCCAGGGCGTCATCACTGTGGGCGACAAGACCATCGACGCCCTTCATCACACCAAAAAGGACATCCAGGAAATCCGGAAGCATTCCACCATGGTATTCCAGAACTACAATCTGTTCCGGAACAAGACCGCGCTGGAAAACGTCATGGCCGGGCTCACCATTGTCCAGAAGAAGGACAAGAAAGAGGCCCAGGAAATTGCCGAGCATTATTTGAATGTTGTCGGCATGAGCGAGCGGATGCAGTATTACCCCTCACAGCTCTCCGGCGGCCAGCAGCAGCGCGTTGGCATTGCCCGTGCCCTTGCCCTCCAGCCTCATGCAATCCTGTTTGACGAGCCTACCGCCGCTTTGGACCCAGAGCTGGTGGGCGAGGTGCTCTCCACCATGAAAACCGTCGCAAAAACCGGCATTACCATGGCCGTGGTCACTCATGAGATGGGCTTCGCCCGAGAGGTAGCAGACCGGGTGGTATTCATGGACGGCGGCGTTGTGGTGGAAGAGGGCAATCCCCAAGAGGTCTTTGACCACCCCCAGAACCCCAGAACCAAGCAGTTCCTCCGGGCTGTCAATCAAAAGGACTAATTCATGCGCACCCTCACAGCTTGTGGGGGTGCTTTGCTTTCCGGCTGCATTTCATGGCGTTCACCATCAGCAATCTGTTTTTCGCCGCAGGCTCCGGAGTGATGCCCATCCTCAACAGCATCGGCTTCGGTTCTGCCCTGCACATTCGGAAACCTACTCTGACCGTTCATCGGTTCCAGAGTAGGTTTTTGTCGTTTATGTGTTGATTTTGTAAAAATTCCGCTGGACATGTCCGTCAAAATATACTATAATTTGGACGTATTTTGTACATTCAGTGCATCATTAGGAGATGAGGACATGGCGCACAACCGATGGATTTGGTGTTTCACCGGCATATGCATTCTTCTGCTGATTATCCTGCTTGTATACCCCTTCAAGGGGCGTACCCCCGCTGCCCCGGACCAAAGCGCCGCCATTACACAAGGCGTTGCCTATCTTCAGAGCCTGGAAAATCAGGACCCCAATACGGTAGACGAAATTCTAAAGCAACAGCGTCAGGACCAGCTCCAGGCCATGCGCGATCAGCGCCTCCAACAGCTGGAATCCGGCGAAATCTCCGTCTGGAGCCTGTTTGAAGACTATGTGCTGCTGGGCGATTCCCGGGCAGTGGGATTCTCCTATTACGGGTTCATGCCGGAAAGTCGTGTCATTGCCGAGGGCGGCGCTACCATCCTCCATTTGGAGGAGCATATTCCTGACATTGTAGCGCTGAATCCCTCAAACATCTTCTTGTGCTACGGACTCAATGACGTTTCCATTGGCATCTGGCCCACCCCCGAGGAATATTCTGCCCAATACCGGGACATTATCACGGAAATCGAGAACCAATTGCCTGAGGCCAACATTTTTATCAGTTCCATTCTTCCGGCCCGTGACCCCGCCTTTCAGCAGTCCGCCGCATGGTACAACATCCCTGAATACAGTCAGGCTGTCTGTGATATGTGCGATACCCTTCCCCGCTGCTATTATGTGGATAACGACGCCATTGCACAGGAATATGCCGACCTGTGGGACATCGACGGAATCCATGTGCAAGAGGATTTTTATCCCCACTGGGCCACCAACTTCATTCTCGAAGTCTACAGCGCCTCACTAGAGGATACCGACGCTGCAACGACCCCTGACTCATCCGCCGATGATTCGTCATTTTGAACTGGAGGGACCGCATTGAACTCCACAAAAATCATTTTACTGGAAGTGCTCAAATGGCTGCTGGTGGCAGCGCTGGGTGTATTCCTTTTTGTGCTTTTGTCCGCCAATCGAGAAAGCAGCGCCCCATTTTCCCATGTGAAAGAGGCAGTAATTGCCGCAGCAGACCTCACCCCTATGGCTGAAGGAGACAATCAATCCCTCAAGCGCCTCTATGGACTCAGCGCCAGCGACTATGAAAACGTTCTGCTTTACTATCCCACTACCAACATGGGCGCAGAAGAGCTTTTGCTCATCGAGCTATCGGACCTTTCGCAGCAGCAAGCCGTTACCGCCGCCATCGATGCGCGTCTGAACGCCCAGAAAAAGAGCTTCGACGGCTACGGGGTGGATCAATACGCCATGCTGGAGCAGGCCGTGGTAGAAGTGCGCGGGAACTACATTCTTCTGGTGGTCGCCAGTGATCCTGCCCCCATTCGTCAAGCCTTTCTGGGCGCGCTGTAGGAGGGATACCATATGACGTTTCACTCCATATTTTTTCTGTTTTTCTTTCTTCCCGCTGCACTGATTCTCTATTATATTGTGCCAAAGCGCTTTCGGAATCTTCCGCTGGTGCTGGTGAGCCTGGTGTTTTACGCCTGGGGGAACCCCACCTATTTGCTTCTGCTGGTATTTTCGGTGCTATTCCACTATGTCACAGGGCTACAGCTCGCTGCTTACCTGCAAACCCAGCGGCACATCGGCGCAAAGGTTGCGATGATCTCCGCCGTGGTGGTGGATCTTTTGATTCTCGGGTTCTTTAAATATTACGGCTTCCTGATTTCCACCGTCAATTCCATCACCGGACTGACTCTAACTGCGCCGAATCTGCCGCTTCCCTTAGGCATTTCATTTTTCACCTTTTCCGTGCTGTCCTATGTATTTGATGTTTATCGCGGACGCGCCCAGGCCCAGCGAAACTTTCTGGACTTTGCCCTATATGTGACGTTTTTCGCCAAAGTATCCTCCGGCCCCATCGTTCCATACAAAGATATGGCCCCGCAGCTCCATGATCGAACCATGGCCCCCGCCAAATTCGGCGCCGGAATCAGCCTGTTCCTGGTGGGCCTGGGGAAAAAGGTTCTGATCGCTGATAACCTTGGCGTTACCTTTTCTGCAATTTCCGGACTGACCACCATGTCAGCCGGTACGGCCTGGCTGGGCATGGTACTCTACAGTTTCCAGCTGTATTTCGATTTTTCCGGCTACTCCGATATGGCCATTGGCCTTGCTAAACTCTTTGGCTTCAATTTTGCTAAGAATTTCGATTATCCCTATCTCTCCGCCAGTATTTCTGAGTTCTGGCGGCGGTGGCATATCTCCCTGGGCGCTTGGTTCCGGGATTATGTCTACATCCCCCTGGGCGGCAATCGCTGCAAAGTGCATCGGCAGCTGCTGAATTTGGCGGTTGTTTGGCTGCTCACGGGCCTTTGGCATGGTGCCGCGTGGAATTTTGTGCTCTGGGGCGTCTATCACGGCTGCTTTGTCATACTGGAAAAGTTCGCGCACAAGGACATTCTCCCCAAGATTCCCAAGGTACTGCGGGTGCTGATTACGGATTTTCTGGTCTTCTTCGGCTGGGTACTGTTCTTCTCCCCGTCCCTGAGCAGCGCCATCCACTACTATGGCCAGATGTTTGGCGCCGGTCATATGGGCCTGTTGGACGGCACATTCCAGTATTACTTCTTTGGCAGTCTGCACCTCCTGATCGTGGCATTGATCGGCTGCGGCCCTCTGGTACGGCGGATACATCAGCGGCTTTGCTACTTCAAGGGTGGGAAGCTCACCTATGTTTCCGTTGTCGGCTTTGTTCTGCTGCTGATTCTCTGCGTTGCCTATATGCTGAGCGCAACCTATTCCAGCTTTCTCTATGCGCAATTCTGATGAAAGGAGCCGCTATATGGATACGAATCTCTCCCCAGATGCCATTCCCTCGTCCCCTGCTGATGCTCTTGGGCCAGAATCAGTTTCTTCTGCTGCATCTCCGGAGCTTACTGCACGCGCGGAGCGGAAACAGCGGCTTCGAAAGGCCCAGCAGCGCCGCCGACTGCACAATGTAATCCTCGCCGGAATGGTTCTGCTGATTTTGCTTCTGTTCTTTTTCATCAATCTCATCACAAAGGACAAAGACTTTTCCGAGGCAGAGAACCGCAATTTGGCCCAAAGCCCCGCCCTTACTGCGGCGGCACTGGCCGACGGCAGCTACTTCTCCGCCCTGTCCGACTATGCCAGTGACCAGTTCTTTGGTCGGGATCGCTGGATGTCCATGAAGCTTTGGGCCGAAACCACGATGGGTAGAAAGGACGCTTCTGGCGTTTTCTTCGGGAAAAACGATATTCTGTTTGGCACGCCGGAAACGCCGGACGAGGATGCGCTGAATAGCACCATCTCAAACCTTAATCAGTTTGCCGCCGCCCATTCTGACCTTTCCATTCGAATGATGCTGGTGCCCGACGCCGCCATGATTCTCTCCGATCAGCTGCCGGATCATGCGCCCATTCGAGATCAGCTCCAGGATATTACAGAAATCAATAACCGACTCTCCGGCTCCATTCAACATTTGGATGTCACCGGTGCCCTCACTGCCCATGCGGACGAGTACATCTATTATAAAACAGACCACCACTGGACGTCTCTTGGGGCTTACTATGCCTTCACCGCCTGTGCCGGTCAGCTAGGTATCGCCGACCCCATGACGGATTACGACATCTACACCGTTTCCGACAGCTTTGAAGGTACCCTGTCCTCCAAATCCGGCAGCCACAAGACCAAGGATACCGTTCAAATCTACGTCCCCCAGAGCCAGATTCGCTACTATGTCACCGATTCCGACAGCACCCAGCGAACCTGCTCCATTTATCAAAGCAGTGCCCTGGAACACAAGGACAAGTACACCGTATTCCTCGGCGGCAACTATCCCAAGGTGGAAATCAGTACCACCGCAGATAACCAGCGGGTTCTGCTGCTGTTTAAGGATTCCTATGCCAATAGCTTTGTACAGTTTTTGTGGCCCTATTACGAGAAAATCATCATGATTGATCCCCGGTACTACTATGACAGTCTCGATCCCATTTTGACCACCGAAAACGTCACCGATGTGCTGCTGCTCTACAGCGCCGATACCTTTGTGACGGACACTTCCCTCAGCGACGTATTGGAAGCTTCCAGTCAATCCTTGGAGCCGTCACCAGACGCCATGACTACCCCATAACAGCAAAAAGGACCGCTGTAACATACAACGGTCCAAACGGAATTCTGCTGCTCCTCAACATTTTTTGTTTTGAAATGATGAGTGAAGTCGGCCTTTCAGGGTAATTGAATCATTTTGGCGCGTTGCAAAATTGATTGCAACGCGCCCTTTGTTCATCTCATGCAAAAGGTAATTCCACACAAATCGGCAAGAGATTCTGGCGAGAGAATTTGCGTCAGAAAAAGGTGGAAAACCGCAGGAATACTTTGTGTATTGCAAGGTTTTCCTAACGCATTTCTGGCGGAAAGAATCCGTCAGAATCCACAGACGCATTTGCGTGGAATTGCCTTAAAATTTTACTTCGTGCCGAAAATACGATCGCCAGCGTCGCCCAGGCCGGGAACGATATACTTGTTCTCGTTGAGCTTCTCGTCCACTGCGGCCACATACATCTCAACATCGGGATGCTCTTCGGTCACAGCCTTGATGCCCTCGGGGCAGCCGATGATGTTCATGAGCTTAATGTTCTTGCAGCCATAGCCCTTCAGGAAGGTAATTGCTGCGGAAGCACTGCCGCCGGTTGCCAGCATGGGATCCACAATCAGCACCTCACGCTCGGAGATATCGGGGGGCATCTTGCAATAATACTCCACGGGATTATGCGTCTCGGGGTCACGATACAGACCGATATGGCCCACCTTGGCAGAGGGAATCAGGTCGATGATGGTATCCACCATGCCCAGGCCTGCCCGAAGGATCGGAACAATTGCCAGCTTCTTGCCGGACAGACGCTTAAAGGTGCCGGTGGCAATGGGTGTTTCAATGGTTACATTCTCCAGCGGAAGATCCCGGGTTGCCTCATAGCACATCAGCGCGGCGATCTCACCAACCACCTCACGGAATTCCTTAACACCGGTATTTTTGTCACGCAGGATCGAGACTTTGTGCTGAATCAGCGGATGATCCAGAATGTGCACTTCTGCCATTTTTTAATCCCCTTTCGATTGTTTGAGTTTTTCCAGCCGCTCCCGTTCTGCCTGGGAAAGCCGAAGGTAATTGGGCTCCAGCTCGCCGGGCGATTGAAGCTGCCCTTGCTCCACCATTTTCTCCGCAGCCAGCGCCACGCCGGACGCCCGCTGCATCATAAGGTGTGCCGGAGGAAGGACCAGATGCGGCACCGCTTCTGATAGAGTATTATAGCACAGATTTGCGCCATCTCCAACCAGGAAAATGCTTTTTTCGCAGGTTTCCAAATCTTTTTTCAACTCTTCCAGCGAAATGGCGCGATCCGGGGTCAATCTCTCAAGCTTTTTTCCGTCAGACTGGAACAGCGCGTTATAAACCTGGCTTCTCCGGGCGTCCATCACCGGGCAAATAATCCCGCTGAGCATCGCCATCTGCGTTGCCATGCCCTCCAGGGTGCTCACGCCGCAGACCGGCTTCTCCGCCCCCCAGGCAAGTCCCTTTGCCGCCGCAACACCAATCCGAACGCCGGTAAAGCTGCCCGGGCCCTTTGCCACGGCCACTGCCGTCAGGTCCGCCGCCGTCAATCCGCAGTCCTCCAGCACCTGCTTTGCCATAGGCATCAGGGTGGCAGAATGGGTCTTTCCATTGTTCTGAAAGCTCTCTGCCAGCAAAACGCCGTCCTGCACCAGCGCCACCGACGCCGCCTTGGCTGAGGACTCAAAGGCTAAGATCCGCATTGCTCTCTCCTCCTTCTATGGTAATCATGCGCCCGTCGTCGTGCTCCGGGTCCCGGCGAATGCGGATTCGGATGATGTTCTCCACCTCATCCAGTGCATCCGCCACCCGCTCGCTCCACTCCACGGCAATCACGCCGCCCCGGGTGAGATAATCCTCCCAGCCGATGTCAAAGAGATCCTCTGACGAACTCAGCCGGTACATGTCAAAATGGAACAGCGGGATTTTCCCGGGATATTCATTGACGATGGTATAGGTTGGGCTGGTAATGGGGTCTTCAATCCCCAGTCCCCGGGCAAGCCCCCGGGTAAAGGCTGTTTTTCCGGCGCCCAAATCTCCGGAATATGCAATCACGGCCCCGGGCTTGAGCCTCTGGCCCAGGCGCTGCCCAAGCTGCTCTGTTTCCCGCGCCGATGCTGTGTAAAATTCCATGGCAATACTCCCATGCTCGTTTTATTTTTCGTATTATTATACCACATTGGCAAGGGAAAGGAAAATCTTTTTATTTACTTCCCGGCGGGAAAATGCTAGAATGGTGGTGTTTATCCTGTTACTCTCCCGAAAGGAGTCTACTATGCTGGGAGCCATTAAAAAATTCTTTAGCCGGACGGACTGGGTTCTGCTGGGCCTATGTCTCGCCGCTTCTATTTTTGGCATTGTTATGATTGCCAGCGCCTCTAACGTCAACGGCGCTTCCACCTATGTTTCTAAGCAGGTCATTGCCTTGGTAATTGGCCTGATCCTCTATGTGCTGATTTCCTTTGTTGATATCGAAATTCTGGCTGAGCACCAGACCATATTGGTCATTTTCTCAGCGCTGTTTCTTGCCATGCTGTACCCATTTGGCGTTGCGGGCAACACCGGTAACCGAAGCTGGATGTCCATCCCCGGCATGCCCTTTATGATTCAGCCCGCAGAGTATTGTAAAATCGCGTACATCATTGTGGTCGCCCGAATTATGACCATTTATCAGGAGCGCATCAACTCCCTGCCCTGTGTATTCCGGATTGGCTTGGTATCCGCCATCTTCATGGGCCTGATCGTAATCATCTCCAAGGATGCAGGCGTTGCGCTGATCTATGTGTTCACCCTGATTATCATGGCGCTGGCCGGAGGCTTTAGCTTCATCTGGTTTGCCGCAGCCGGTGTCGCACTTGCCGTCATTGTCCCGATTCTATGGAACAGCGGCATTGTACGCGACGACCAGAAAGAGCGAATTATGGTGCTCTTCGACTCCAGCATCGACCCCGAGGGTCTTGACGTTCGGTGGCAGGCATCCCGCTCCCTGAACGCAATTTCCGGCGGCGGTTTGACCGGTCAGGGCCTGTTTCACGGTACGCAGATTCAGTCCAACAATGTGCCCGCGCAGCACACCGACTTTATCTTCGCTGCCATTGGCGAGGAATTGGGCTTCCTGGGCTGTGCGCTGTGCATTATCCTGCTGGTGTCCATTATTCTGAGAATTCTCTATGTGGGCAACCATTCCGGCAGCTATTTCTATCGCATGGTTTGCGTTGGCATTGCAGGCACGCTGATGTTCCAGATTATTATCAACATCGGCATGTGCCTGGGTGTTATGCCGGTCATCGGTCTGACTCTTCCGTTCTTTAGCTATGGCGGCTCGTCTATTCTGTCCCTCTATATTGCAATGGGCGTTATCTCCAGTGTTCGACTGCATCCGTCACCGGACTCTCAGCAGCGATATCTCAGACTGCCGGTATAACATGCTTCTTTCCCTGCGGAGCTTCGGTTCCGCAGGTTTTTTCTGCCCAATCGGAATATTTTTTCTCCAGCGGCAAACACTACCTCTGCAAATAACGCTGGAGGTTTTACTATGAAACATTTCATTGCACCCATTTCGGCCCTTCTTCTGGCCGCGTCACTGCTGGCCCTACCTGCAAATGCAGCCGATGACCAGGTGGTCTGGGGCGAGGTCTATTGCTTCTCCACCCAGGATCTCACCATGACGGATGACAGCCTGGGCATTGTAGTAACCGACGTACCGGAAGATACCATGGGCTCCGTATACCTGGGCACCCGAAGGATCATCGCCGGTGACGTGTTGACCCGGCAGCAGGCGCAGCAGCTGACCTTTGTTCCGGTCACCGGCGCCGCAGGAGATGCCGACGTTTCCTGTATGTCCATCACCCCGGACGGCCTTAGTGACGAGGCCCGGATGACCCTGAAAATCGGTTCCGGAAAAAACGAAGCCCCAACAGCCCAGGACTCCGAATTTGAAACCTATAAAAACATTGCAGGCACCGTTCCCCTGAGTGTCTCGGACCCGGAGAATGACCCGCTGACCGTTACCATTGTATCCGAGCCCAAGCGCGGCATGGTAGAGGTTCACGAGGACGGCACAGTCACTTATACCCCCAATGAAAATAAGGTGGGCAAAGACAGCTTTACCTATACCGTCGCCGATACCGCAGGCAACGTATCGGAGGAAGCCACCGTGCGCATCCGGATTCTCAAGCCCTCGGACAAGGAGACTTATCAGGACATGACCGGCGATCCCGCGGAGCTTGCCGCCATGTGGCTCAAGGAAAGCGGCATCTATCGGGGCAGCAGTGTGGCAGGTGAGCTGCTGTTCTCCCCGGAGGAAACCGTCACCCGGGGAGAATTTACCGCCATGTGTGTAGCGCTGACCCAGCAGCAGCCGGAACTGCTGGAAACCGGCTTTATCGACGGCTCTGATATGCCGCTGTGGCTCCAGCCCTATGTGGGCACTGCACTGAAATGTGGCTATCTCTCCGGCATTCCCACGGAAAACGGGCTGGCCATGGAGACGTCCGATCCCATTCGCCAGGGTGAGGCCGCGGTGATGCTCTCCAAGGTACTGAATCTTTCCCAGCCGGAGGAGCAGACCGTTTTGGCCCAGGAGGAGGCGCTTCCTGCATGGGCTGCTGCTGCGGTTGCATCGGTGCGGGACGCCGGATTGGAGGACCTGTCTGACACTGCCGCGCCCCTGACCCGCCAGGAAGCCGCCATGCTGCTCTACAGCGCATGGAACCTGGCAAAGAATCAGGAAAGCAGCTTGCTTGCCTGGGCTGAAGAGTAAACAAAACCGGACTGGTGCAGTGAAACGCTGTACCAGCCCGGTTTTTTTATGCGGCCTCCATCTCCGGATGGAACACCCGGCGGAAAATCCATCTTGCAATGGGCCCTGCAATCAGGAGCTGGACCGGAAGCGCCATCACAAAGTTCCAGCAATAGGTCATGAGATAGTTGGGCAGCCAATTCCCGTCAAATCCATAGCCGTGATACAGGCCAATGATGCTGGCCAGCGCCACCTGACACACCACCGTAAACACCTGGATAGTCAGAATGATCGCAATGGGCCGATCTCCCGGCTGTACCACCCGGAATGCAAAGAACTTTGCCACCCGGCTGGACAGGAAAAACGCACACAGGAAGATGATGATATACTCCACCCACATTCCCTTGAGCGCAATGAGAAAGGTTTCATTGGTAAACGAATCCGTCGCCAGCACCGTGTTATACAGCGTCATAATATACACCATAATCCAGGCGGTTACGGCAGTGAAGAATACGGACTGGGCTTTTGTTTTTGGCATTTACAATTCCTCCATACTGGGAAAAGCCGCCGAAATGCAACAAAAAATGCCCCTCCGCCGTCCGACAATGGCAGAGTGACATTTTATGTCTCAATCGATATGCAGGCTTTCCCTGATTTCCGTATTATTTTACTCCATCCCAGAAAAAATGTCAACTGTCCAAATGGGCCTTGCATTTCCCGCGTTCAGGGCCTATACTATCCCCAAATGAATCAATGGAGGTATGATTATGCCACTGACTACTGGACTTTGCGGCGCCGCTGCCACAACCGTCACCCCAGAGAAGACCGCCGCCGCTTGCGGTTCCGGCTCCCTCTCGGTATTTGGCACACCGTTTATGCTGGCGCTGATGGAGGAAGCCACCTGCAATGCAGTATCCGCCGCACTGGAGGAGGGACAGAGCACCGTGGGCGTATCCATGGACATTCAGCATTCCGCCCCCTCGCCGGTGGGCATGGAGGTCCGCGCCGAAGCCACCCTGACCGAAGTAAACGGGAAAATGCTCACCTTCTCCGTTACTGCCTATGACCAGGCCGGAGAAATCGGCAACGGTACTATCCGCCGCTGCATCATCCGCAGTGAGTCATTTATGAGCCGCTGCCAAAGCAAGCTGAAATAACTGCCACAATGCCCCCGTCGGAACAGCTTCCGGCGGGGGCATCCATTTAGGGGGTATCATTGGGAACTAGGGAACCTCTGAATAAAAAGCCTTCATTCGGCGCAGAGCGAGAAAGTAGCCGATTTTCACTTGGTTCAAACAA
>CAVJLG010000022.1:0-16447 GCA_963650135.1 Barnesiella intestinihominis
TATCATCTGAGTGATTTTCGGTTTCAGCCATGACCGGGAACCATTGTAATTACTGCGTTTCTTCAGTTTTGCTCATGGCTGGTATACTGTTCTTATGAGGTGATCCTATGAAATGCAGCCTAACTTCCCTGATTGACGCACTCAAATTGGAATTCCCCCTGGAAACCTGCGGAGATATGGACCTCCAGATTTCCGATCTCCAGGGCCTGACCCCAGATAATCCTCCCACCCGGCCAGACGTTCTCTATACCGTGGAACAAAATCAGCTGCTCCGCTACCAGGGCGCACCGGCAAAGGGGCCTGTGCTCTGTATCGGCCACACGGGCTGGACATTGCGGCACAGTCAGGCGTCCTTCCCAGCCCTGATTCTGGTGCTTTGCCCGGAACCGTCCCGGGTCTATGCCGCGCTGAGCCGGATTTTATTTCAGGAAGGCGTTCGTTCCTCGCAAATGCCCGAGGTTTCCGCCGCATTTCTTCGCTGCCGCAGTATGGACGCCCTGATTGAGTGCGGCTATGCGTACCTTGGCAATCCATTTGCCATCCACGACAGTGACGGAAAGCTTCTGGCCTATAGCCGTCAGGCCGGATTGCGGGACGATGCCTGGAAATCGGAAGCATTCCTCGCCACCCTGTCTCAGTTCCATTCGGTGGAGCATGCCGCGGCCATGGAGCACGCCCGGCGTGACCAGGTGCCAGTGCTGCTTTCCACCACCGACGATCCCCAGCAGCTGCGGATGGCCTTAGGCTCCCGGGGCCAGACCTTGGGATATCTCACCGTTGTGGCCCAATTCCGTCCATTCTCTGGCACCGACGCCCAGATTGCCGAGCTTTTGGGCTGCTTCATCACCCTGGACCTGCTGCGCCAAAACTCCATCACCCGGGTCAGCGTCTCCGACGCCGGACATTTAAAGAGCTTTTTGGAAGCGGGAGAAATGAACATGCCCGATGTGCCCCAATGGCTGGAGCAGCAGACCTGCAGCGGCGACCAGCGGTATTATCTTCTGCTGTTTAACGGCGGAACCTCTGCAAAAACGCCGTTTTTCGATGTAGACAGTGTGCTGGCTCTGCTGGACCAACTGTTCCCCCACGATATCTGTACCCGATTAGAGGCGGGCGTGGTGCTGCTGGTGCAATGCAAGGAAAGCATCCGGCAGCTTCCCGCGGTAGAGTCGCTGTTCTCCACCCTTAGCCCCACGGTCAATGCCGGAATCAGCAATCCCTTCCACAGTCTCGCCGAAGCAGGGCACGGTGCATTGCGCCAGGCCCGTTCTGCGCTGGAGCTGGGCGGGGCGCTGCATCCGGATCGCCGCTGCTATTATTATGAGGATTACGCCGTCTATACCGCCCTTCGTGCCGCCGCCAATCGGATGGATCTTCGTGAGCTGCTGCCCACGGACCTTCAGGACCTGCTAGAGGCCGACACCTCCGGCGAATCGCTGCATACCCTGGAGGTCTACCTCTCCACCGGCGGCAAAAAGGCCCGGGCGGCGGAACTGCTCTATATCCATCTCAATACGCTAAAATACCGACTCTCTACCCTATCTGCGAAGCTGGACGCCGATCTCGACGATCCCGCCACCATGTTCTCCCTGACCCACGCCCTGCATATTGTCCGCTATCTTCGCTGCTTTGGAGACGCGGAATAAAACGCAAAAACGCTGCCGCCCAACCAATCTTGGACGACAGCGTTTTACTATCATGCGTAATATTAAGCGGTTTTCACCACCAGCGTACCACCGGAGGGAAGGGTCACAGTCTTCTCCTCGGCGCCCACTGCGGTAATGGTCACACCGGAAAGGGCGTCAATCTGCTGCAAAGCTGCATCCCCGTGGAACACCACATTGGAGTCTGCATTGGCCGTCCAACGGCTGCCTGCATCCAGCGTCAGCAGCACGCCGCCGGTAATTGCGCCCACCAGCGCCGTATTCTCCAGCTTCAGGGTCATCTTGCGCCCCGTGTCCTCATGGAGAATGCTGTTTTCGGTGTTCATATTCCGAAGGGTCACATGGATGCCATAGACATCACGGCCCTCAGGATTCGGTGCGCAGGGATCATCGTTGATCCGGGACTTCACCAGCACACCGCAGGCGGAATGGATCTCTGCCCCGTCGATGAGCACATCACTGTTGACGCTCTTGCAGATTACCGCGGGGTCCTGGCACTGATACTTGCCGCCCTCAATGGCAATGTTGGACACCTGGGTGAAAATGCCCTCGCCAGGCCCGCCGCCAACCACATGGTTTAGCACCACATAGCTGCCGCACTTGGCGGTGCAGTCCTTTAAGGTCACGCCGGACTCGCCTGCCACAATGGCCGCCATATTCTGAACGTCCAGATTGCAGCGGTTCAGCACGCAATAGCAGCCGGTATCTGCATAGGTGCCATAGCCCGAGCGGGTGGTGATGACGTTGCAGTCGTTGGCCTCCAGATAGACCCGATCTCCCGCCGCATCGGTGGAAAGTGCCGCCCAGCTGTCCGCAATAATGGTGGAATTGTAGAAATAGCTCTCGGAATCCATCACCGTGCAGTGGGTGCGCATATTGCCCTCGATCTCCAGGAATACCGGAGGCTTTGCCATACCGGGGCCAATGACCCAGGTGACCTCTTTTTCTTCCACATTCCAGGGATCGCCATGGGAAATCAGCATGGAGTCATAGACCTTGAGCACGCTGTTGCCGCCAGCCGAAGTAGCGCAACGAAGCTTACCGTCCATATTGATACGGCAATCCCGCAGCGTCAGGCTGGCATGGTCTTCCACCGCCGCGCCGCTGATTTTACCGCCCAGTCCCTGCCCCTCGCCGTACAGACGAATGTTGGCATGCTCCACCGTAAAGTCAGAGCCCTCTCCGGCCACATAAATGCCGCCCATGTCGCCACGATTCAGGTTCAGCCGCACATTCTTTGCCGTGGTGTCGGTAAAGGTTCCGGCAATGGCAGGGTCCTGGGAGACAATTTTACCATTCTGGACCTCCAGTGCAGCAAAGGTGGGCTTTTCCTCGGGCATCTCCGGGCCGCCGGGACCACCAGGGCCACCCTCGGGGCCACCGGGGCCGCCAGGGCCGCCGGGTCCCTCGCCGTCTTCCGAGGGGGGAGGTCCCTGCATTTTCTGATAAGCCGGGCGAGTAAAGGTCTGATAGGGAATTCCGTGAATCAGTTCCATGATAGGTTCCTTCTTTCTGTTTCAATTGATTGCATGCCATTATTCTAGTACACCGCCCTGTAAAAGGGAATTGTCCGCCTCCTTTGAAAAAGCAGCCGTTTCTTGTCTGTTCCGGACAAATTCAGCTGCTCCATCGCCGCGATTGTCCGTTTCAGACAAATCTGTCCGGGAAATTCATCGCTGAGGGACCATAGGATTTTTTCTTCAGAACCGCTACAATAACGGTGAGGATGATTTCCCACGAAAGGATGAATGAGAATGAAAAAACGGATCATATCTCTGCTGCTGGCCTCTGCGCTCCTATCCGCGCTGATGGCTGGCTGCGGTAACACGGATACGAGTTCCAGTGCCCCCGTCTCCACCCCGGCCTCCTCTGGCCAGGAGGAAACCGCAGCACCGGCCCCCACCACCGCACCGCAGCCCGATTCCGCAGAAGACAGCGCCCCCGAGGCTTCCACTGCCGAACCCACCGCACAGTTTTCCCCCTATGAATGGCCCCTTCCCCTGACCGAGGACGGAGCGACCTTCTCCATTTCCATGATGATTAACCCTCAGCTGGCCTCCTACTATGCCGGTTATGAAGACAACCCCGCCTGGCAGGAATATTCGGCGCGCACCGGCGTCAATTTTGAGTTTCAGAACATCAGCGCCATGAACATTGGCGAGCAGTATAACCTGATGTTTGCCTCCGGCGACTATCCGGATATCATGCACTCCGGCCTGTGTTACTATTCCTCCGGCGCCGACGCCGCAGTAGACGACGGCGTGATTCTGGACCTTGCCCCCTATCTGGAGGAATATGCCCCCAACTATCTCTATTGGGTGGATAAGGTAGACGGCTTTGCCAACATCCCCACCGACGAGGGCTACCGCCCCGGCTTCGTCCATATTCTCGACACCCCCTCCATCACCAAGTCTGGCCCCGTTACCCGCGGCGACTGGGTGGAGGCGCTGAATATTGACACGCCCAATACCATCGACGAGCTCCACGACATGCTGCTTGCCATGTATCGGGAATACGGCGCACAGTGCGAATTTGACGCCACTGCCAGCGCATTCTCCGGCGCCTGGGGCACCAATCTGACCATCTCCACCTTCCCCTCCGTCAGCTATCCCATCTATCAGGTGGACGGCCAGGTTGTCTATGGCCCTGTGACCGACGAGGCCAAGGATTATCTCAAAACCATGAAGGGCTGGCTGGACGAGGGCATTCTCTATAAGGATTTTGCCACCCGTACCTCCAACTTCGGCACCATTTCCGACTTCGCCGCCGGTGTATTCAGCTACTATAACGGCGACACCGATGCACTGGCCACCGCCAGCTCCTACTTCACCGATCCCAACGCCACCATCGTCGCACTGCCCTATGCCGTGCGCAACGAAGGCGATGTGATTCCCTTTGACGGCTACCACACCTCCACCAGCACCCTCACCGGTCAGGGCACCTTCTCCATCACCTCCAGCTGCCCCGACGTAGAGCTGGCCGTTTCCGTGCTGGATTGGCGCTATTCCGAGGAAGGCTCCTTCCTGTTTAACTATGGTATCGAGGGCATCTCCTTTGAATACGACGCCAACGGCAATCCCCAGTACACCGACCTGATCGTAAAGAACGAAAACGGTCTGTCCGCTACCTGGCTGGCCGCCGTGTACATGGACGAGTACGGCTATGTGGAAAAGTACACGAAGTTTGACGATCAGATGACCCAGCAGCAGCTGGAAGCCCGGGAAATCTGGAGCGACCATGTGGAGTCCCTCTATGATCTCCCCAAGGCGCTGACCCTCACCGCAGAAGAGTCTGAGCTGTTCTCCAAGAACATGGCGGACATCGCCTCCTACACCTCTGAGTCCATCCTGAAGATGCTCACCGGTGAGATGGACATCGATCAGGAATACGATGCCTTTGTGGATACCATCTATTCCATGGGGCTTCAGGACTGCATCGACTGCTATCAGGCAGCGCTGACCCGCTATAACGGCCGCAGCGAGACTGCATAATTCCCTCATACGCAAACGGCTCCGGAAGGCATTTGGCTGTTCCGGAGCCGTTTTATATTTCGACTTCTCACGTTCCATACAGAAAGATGATTGCATTGCCCCAAGGTTATGTGATAAAATAAATGTATCTTGCCAGTTGGAGGCACACTATGAACCGTTCTCTTTTTCAGCGCAAAGGCACCATTCCGTTTTTAGCACGGAATACGGCAATTTGCGCGGTTTCTCTTCTGATATGGGCCATTTGCATTCTTCTATTCCGCCAGATTTCCCTGGCACTGGGCATAGTTGCCGCAGTGGTTGGCGGAATGATCCTGGTGCTTGTATTTCGGCGCTTCTACTCCAAAACCATCAAGCTGACCCTGGAGCTGGACCGTGCCTGCCGTACCCGGCTGCTGGAAAAGTATCTAAGCGGCGACGTGCCGCCGGAGGGTGATCTCACCGAGGCCATGCCTGGCCTCGCCAGCGAATATTTCGCCGTGGCAATGCTCCAGTGCATTGATTTTAGCGGCTATCTGCCCCAGTGCAGCGACGAACACATCCCTCCCACAGAGTTTCAGAAGGTAGACAACTGGATGCGAGAGCGCATCGCCGCCCACCTGGAGCCCATCTGCACCCCCTATTTCGTCCCCATGACCGACGGCATGATTACCCTAATCAACCTTTCTGCACTGCAAGAGGATGCGCTGGATGAAAGTGCCCGGGCGCAGATTGCCGCAGTCTGTCAGGGCTTGTCCGCTGCCATTGAGGACCTCAAGGGCCACGGGCTCATTTGCGGCGCCGTGGTCAGTACGGTCTATCACGGGCGCGAAAACATTGTCAAGGCCAAGACCGAAGCCCAGGAGCTTACCGCCTATGCCGAGCTTATGGGCGACAGCAGTCCGGTCAAGAACGGCTATGATCACTCCGAAACCCCTATGGATCTCAGCGACAAACTGCTTCGCACCGACCTGGAGAAGAAATTTATGCAGGGCATCACCAACCGCAACTTCCCGCTGCTGGAGAAAACCATGGACAGCTTTGTGGACTTGGAGCTGCGGATTGCCCCGCGTTATCCCGACCTGGTGAAGCAGCATCTGGTTTCCCATATGGAGCAGATGCTCTCGGCCTTCTCCATTTCCGTGGTAGAATATGATGAGTCCGAGGCCCCCGTGGTTGCCCAGTATCGGGCCCTGTTAGAGCAGACCTCCGCCCAGCAGCTTCGGGAGCATTGCCTGCGGCTGATTGCGGTCTTGCAGGACTACGTGGAGTCCGGCAGCCGCGAGCACTCCGATAAGGTTGAGCGTGCCCTACGTTATATTGAAGAGAACTCTGCCGACCCCGGCATCTGCGCAGACCGAATTGGCGACGCCCTGGGGCTGTCCGCCTCTTATGTCAGTCGGCTACTGCGGCAAAACACCGGCATGGGCGTGGTGGATTACATCCATGCCGCCCGACTGAAAAAGGCGAAAGAGCTGCTGGCCTCCACCGACCTTTCCGTGGACGATATCGCCGTACAGGTGGGCTTCTCCAGCCGCTGGACTCTGACCCGTTCCTTTAAGCGCTATGAAGAAACCACCCCCGGCGCCTATCGGGAGCAGCATCAGGGCGCGGCAATTTCATAAAAAAATACGGATGTGTGACGATTTTTGCCTCATTTATGACCAGGCGCAGGATTTCACACATCCGTTTTTCAAAATTATCCCCCAGTATCCGCTTTTGCGGCTTTTCATCCTATGCGCCCTTGTGCTAAACTGAGTTCAACCGGTTGACCCGCCGGAATCTGAAATACGCACAAGGAGAAGATCACATGAAAAAGAAATGTACGCTTGCTCTGCTGGTGCTCGCCATGGTCATGACATGCCTGGCCGGCTGCGGTTCCAACGCCGCCTCTGCATCCACCTCTGCCGAGCAGTCCGTCTCCGCCCCTGCGGAAGCTTCCAAGGCCCCCGCAGCACCGGAAACCGCTTCCCAGCCGGAAGCTGACAGCACCGCCGAGCCTGACTCCACCATTGATGAAAGCCCTGCGGATTACACCGAGGCCAACGCCAACAACGACTATGACGGCTGGCGCGAAATGCTCAAAACCCTTCACACCGAGCTTCCCATCACCGAGGACCCCGTTACCCTGACCTATTTTCTGGGCTACGAAACCTCCGGTCTGAGCTACATCGAAGACAACAACCTGGAAAACCAGCAGGTTTGGAAGTGGCTGGCCGAGAACACCGGCGTCAACATGGAGCTCACTGTGGTAGACAAAACCAGCGAGACGGATAAGTTCAATCTGATGATTGCTTCCGGCGACTACACCGATCTTATGAACATCTCCGATTACGCCGCAGGTCCTGAGGCCGCTCTGAATGAGGACATCATCATCGACCTGGGCGAATATCTGGAAGACAACATGCCCAACTATTCCTCCATCATCCACGCAGACCAGAATGTCTATTCCAAGGTACAGGATGCCGACATGTTTCTGTGCATCTATCCCATCAAGGACCAGAACGCCAACCCCGGCGGCATCGGCACCTTTGTCCGGATGGACTGGCTGGAGGACCTGGGTCTGGACGTCCCCACCACCTATGACGAGCTCACCGATGTGCTCACCGCATTTAAGAACGAAAAGGGCGCTACCGAGCCCATGAGCCTGTTTAACACCGTTTCCATGCAGAACGGTCTGCTGATGGGCGGCTTTGGTTCCAAGGCCGAGCTCAGCGCCGACGCAATGGGCACCGATTTTGGCGCATCCTTCTATCAGGAGAACGGCAAGGTTGTCTATGGTGCAACCCAGGATGGCACCCGGAAATACCTCTCCTGGCTCCACAAGCTCTATGAGCAGGGCCTCATCAACTTTGAGAACATGCAGAACCGCGATGTCAACCCCTTCGGCGACCTGAATGCCGGCGAAGCTTCCCGTGGCGAAACCGGTTACATCTTCTCCAACCAGCCCTTCGGCGGCAACTACTCCACCATGGCAGCGCAGAACGGCGACACCAACTGCAACTGGTGGCCCGTGCAGGACGTTGCCGAGGTTTCCGGCCAGACCATCCCCTTCTACGAGGAGACTTCCATGGTCGATACCACCGGCGCAGCAAAGATCTCCATCTCCTCTCAGTGCGATGAGGTAGAAACTGCGCTTCAGTTCCTGGACTACGGCTACAGCTATGAGGGCGGCCTGCTTTACAACTACGGCTTCGAAGAGGGCTCCGGCCACGATATCGAAACCTGGTACTATGACGACAATGGCGAGCCCATGTTCGACGGCGATGCACTGCTGAGCGTAGCAGAATCCACCAACCTGGCATCCGGCGTGGTTTCCACCAAGGATCTGGCCGGTGTGGTCTATGACACCCGCCTGTCCTTTGAGTTTGGCGAGCGCGAGCTTTCTTGCTTCGATGCATGGAGCACCAACAAGAACGGCAGCAACAACCTGGGCTCCGACGTTGTTCTGACCTCCGAGGAATCCACCGAGGCTTCCGCCATCTACTCCGACATTATCACCCATGTTGCAACCTCCGCCCTGCAGTTCATCAACGGCGCGCAGGACGTGGACGACGATGCAGTATGGAACGCTTATGTCAAGAGCATTGAAGACATGAACATCGGCGGTCTGACCGAGATCATTCAGACTGCATATGATCGGGTCAACTAATTCATCTATCCCGCAGAAGGTTCTGCGTTTCATTTGAAAAGAAATCAAGGAGGCAAACCATATGAAATTCGAAGGTACTTACACATACCTCATGGAAACCCCCAGCGGAAAGCGCGAAACCAAGGTTGCCATTCGCAAGGGTGCCCGTGCCTACGAGGGTGAGCTCATCGCTTCCCACGGCGGCTGCGAGCTGCTGGAAAATGTCTGCGTTCACGGCGACACCATCTCCTTTGAGGCACAGGTTGGCCCTGCCCGCCAGCGTCTGGAGATCACCCTGGGTGAGAATCCCACCGGCACCGTTCTGATCTATCAGGACAGCGGTGAGAATGTTACCACCCAGCTGGAAGGCCTGACCTTTACTCCTCATAAGCGCCGCGCGCTGATTCTCTATGCAACCATGACCAAGAACACCGAGCGCATCGCACTCTCCATGAAGGACGGCTTTGAGGCTTGCGGCTGGGAGTGCAACTGCTACCGGCTGAAGAAGTCCAACAAGTGGACTGAGATTCAGGATAACCTGTATTTCGAGGACTACGATGTGGTGTGCCTGGGCTCCCCCATTGTGGCAGGCTATCCCCTGACCATCATCAACAAGCTGTTCTCTCTGGGCGCAGGCGGCGAGCTGGAGAACAACGTACAGAAGATGGTCGATGCAGGCGGCGGCTTTAAGATGACTTCCGAAACCATGGGCGGTGGCCCCGGCGGAGTCGGTGGAACCGAGGGTCCTGGCGGTCCTGGCGGTCCTGGTGGTCCCGGTGGTCCTGGCGGTCCTGGTGGTCCTGGCGGCCCCGGTGGTCCTGGCGGCGATCCCGGTGCTCCCGGCGCCAACGGTGGTCCCGTGTTCCGGCGCAGAAATTGCAGCTATCCCGGCGGTCCTGTTCGTGATAACTATCAGCCTCTGGGCGTTGTCTTCACCACTTACGGCGGCGGCTTCTATGGCTCCGGCGAGAGCGAGGCAACTCTGTCTGCACTGAAGCTGTTCCTGGAGCTCCAGAATGTCAGCGTTGTGGGCACCTTCGCCTGCTGCGGCAAGGAGTTCGGTCCCGCAGGCCTGGAGAAGGGCCAGAAGCCCAACGTCATGGGCATGGGCGGCATTCAGAACCCTGAATACTACGAGACTACAAGCGGCACCGTTCAGGGCTCCTACTTCTTCCACAACCAGATGTGGAACCATCCCAACGATCGCGACCTGAACAAGGCCAAGTACCTGGTGATGGATCTGGTGGAGGACTACTTCATGACCTTCGACGGTCAGCGTGGCTTTGTGGGCAGCAAGTACGTCTCCATTTCCTAATGACAATACAAAAACGGCGTAACCCATTGCGGTTACGCCGTTTTTTTCTATATTTACTTAGCCCAGCAGCGCTCTTGTTTCCTCAGCATTTGCAAAAATCTCCTGCTGGAGCGCAGTCAGTCCGTCAAATCGCTTCTCGCCTCGGAGGCGCTGATAGAAATCCACCCGGATATGCTGCCCATAGAGGTCGCCCTCAAAGTCCAGAATCCAGGGCTCCACCGTCACCAGATTTGACTGACCTACCGTTGGCCGAACGCCCACATTGGTCACTGCTAGCTTCTCCGTTCCATCCGGCAGAACCACCTTGGTGGCATAAACGCCGAACGCAGGGGTCAGAACGCCCTCCGGAATCAGCAAATTCGCAGTTGGCACGCCAATGGTCCGGCCCAGCTGCCGCCCATGCACCACTTCACCGGACAGGCAATGGGGATGCCCCAGGAAGCGCATGGCCTCCTGCATCTCCCCTTCGCTCAGCAGCTTTCGGATATAAGTAGAGCTTACGGTCACGCCGTCCAGTGTCACCTGGGGCAGCACATCACAGCCAATGCCCAGCTCCCGGCATTTTCCCCGAAGCCGCTGGGGATTGCCCGCACCCTTGTCGCCGAAGTGGAAGTCATAGCCACAGACCAAATGCCGGGCCTTCCGCTGGCGATACAGATATTCTTCGATGAACACATCCCAGGGCATATGCATCATGGACTCGTCAAAATGCGCCAGGATCACATCGGAGATATCAAAGCAGCGCTTGAGAATTTCTTCCCGATCCTCAATGGAATTGATGAGGGCCACCTTCGCACCTGCCACCAAATTATCGGGATGGAGGTCAAAGCTCATCACCGCAGGCGTCAGCTCCAGTTCCTTCGCCCGTTTCCGTGCCATTTCCAGCAGGCTGGCATGCCCCAGATGGACCCCGTCGAAAAATCCCAGGGCAATTACACGACCTTCTATTTCCTTCAACCTTCCTTCACCTCGAAAAAGCTTTTCACTGTCCGCAGCACGCCGTTTTGGCTCTTGCCCAGCATCAGGAACTCGTTTCCGGGACCATAGACCCGGTAGTTTCCGTCCGGCATCCCCGGAATGGCATTCTCCGCCCCGTTTTTGCAGCGCAGCGCTTCCTTCTCCCCCAGATACAGGGCAGGATAACGTGCAAACATGCTGTCCACCGGGCGAAGCAGCGCCATATGGGTTCCCTGGTCCCGAGCCGACTGAATTTCCTCCAGGGTGACGCACTCGTCAATGGAAAATATCCCGGCCCGGGTCCGCCGCAGCGCCGACAAGCATCCGCCGGTGCCCAACGCCATGCCAATATCATGGCACAGGGTACGGATATAGGTGCCCTTGGAGCATACCACCCGAAGCTGCGCCTTTTCGCCGTCATATGCTGTCAGTTCCAGCTTCCGAATCACGATATTCCGGGGCTTCCGCTCCACACTCTGACCCTTTCGCGCCAGTTCATAGAGCTTTTTCCCTCCGATTTTCACTGCGGAATACATGGGCGGAATCTGCTGCTGCGGGCCTAAAAACTGCGCCAGCACAGTTTCCAGCTGCGCTCTGGATACGTCTACGGGATGCTGCTCCAGCACCTCGCCGGTGATATCCTGGGTATTGGTGACAGTACCCAACAGCAGCTCTGCCACATATTCCTTCTCATCGTTCTCGCACAGCTCCACTGCACGGGTTCCGCGGCCCAAAAACACCGCCAAAACGCCGGTGGCCATGGGGTCCAGGGTGCCGGAATGCCCAATGCGCCGCTGCTGATAAATGCCCCGGAGCTTTGCCACCACATCGTGAGACGTCCACCCCTGGGGCTTATCCACTAAAATGATCCCGTTCATCCCAGCTCCACGCCGCTGTGGGCGATCGCCTCCAGGATGCGTTTCTTAGCCTGCTCCGTGCCATCCGGGTCTGATGCACCGGCTGCCGCCTTATGGCCGCCGCCGCCCAACTCTGCGCAAATCGCCGAAGCATTATAATCCTCGCCGGTACGCAAAGAGATCTTCGCGCCGCCCTCTTTCAGCTCCTGAATCATAACGCCAATCTGAACGCCCTCGATGCCCCGGGCAAAGCCGGAGATATCGTCGGTGTCGTTGCTGTCAGCGCCAACCCGATTCAGCAGCTCCTGGGTCATGGTGCAAACGCCCACCAGCCCGCCGGCGTAGAACTCCACAGACTCGGTGAGAGCCGCCTCCAGCCGAAGCCGGGCAATGGTCTTGGTGCCAAACATCACCTTATTGACGGGATAGGTATCCGCGCCCAAGTCCTTGAGCTCCGCCGCCGCACGGAGGGTATTGCCGGTGACATTGGAATACTGGAAGCAGCCGGTATCCGTGGAAATGGCCAGATACAGTGCCTCGGCCATGGCCTTGTCCACCGGCCCCAGCAGCTTTAAGATGTCCAGCAGCAATTCGCCGCAAGCCGCGCACTGGGGCTGCACATTGGTGTATTCCGCATAGCCCTCGTTGGACATATGGTGGTCAATGGACAAAACCGTTTTTCCGGCAAATTCTGCACCGTTCATAGGCAGAAGATTCTCCGTTGCCATATCCACCGAGACAATCGTGGCGTGCTCCGGAACCGTTTCCGTCTCCATGCCCTCAAGATAGGGCAGGAATCGGCTGGTGGTCTGGGGATTTTTCCAGATCACCGCCTCCTTGCCCAAGGCCCGAAGTCCGCGGCACAGCGCCGCCGCGCTGCCCACTGCATCTCCGTCCGGGCGGCGATGGTTGAGGATCAGATAATGGTCATGGCTGCGGAGAAAATCAGCCGTTTCCCTGTTCGTCATTGTTTTCATCATTGGGTTCATCCTCAGGTATATCCAGTTTGGACAGAATTTCAAAAATTCTGGTGCCGTGTTCAATGGAGTGGTCCTCTTCAAAGACCAGCTCCGGCGTATAGCGAAGCTGAAGCGATGCCCCCAGCTGCCGCCGGAGGAATCCCCCGGCGGATTTGAGCCCCTTGAGGACCTCTTTGCTGCGAGACTTGTCGTAAACGCTCACATAAACCTTGGCCGTCCGGAGATCCGACGCCGTATCCACGGCGGTAATCGTAATCATGCCCTGAACTCTGGGGTCTTTCAGCGAGCGAATGGACGTGCTCAGCTCCCGCATAATTTCTTCGTTAATGCGTCCGATTCGGCTGGATGCCATATGCGTCCCTCCTTATATCAGTCCTTGATCTGCTCCATGACGAAGCACTCAAAGACGTCGCCTTCCTTGATATCGTTAAACTTGTCGATGGTCATGCCGCACTCAAAGCCGGTGGTAACCTCTTTGACGGAATCCTTAAACCGCTGCAGGGAGCCCAGCTCGCCCTCGTGTACCACAATACCGTCGCGGACCACGCGCACGCTGCCGTCCCGCTGAATCTTACCGTCGTTGACATAGCAGCCTGCAACCGTACCAACCGAGGAAACCTTATAGGTCTGGCGAACCGTTGCATGGCCCACCACAACCTCCTTGAACTTGGGATCCAGCATGCCCTTCATTGCCTTCTCCACTTCCTCGATGCACTCATAGATGATCCGGTAGGTACGGATTTCTACCCCTGCACGGGTTGCAGCAGCCGCCGCAGCCGTCTCAGGCCGTACATTAAAGCCGACAATGATTGCGCCGGAGGTGGAAGCCAGCAGCACGTCAGACTCGTTGACCGCACCGACGCCGGAATGGATGACCTTAACCTGAACCTCGTCGTTGCTGAGCTTCAGCAGGCTTGCCTTGACGGCCTCCGCAGAGCCCTGAACGTCTGCCTTGACAATGATGTTCAGGGCCTTCATATTGCCCTCCTGCATGTGGGCAAACAGGTTCTCCAGGGTAACGGAACCGCTGAGATTCTTCACCTTGGAATCCTTCTCGGCCTGCTTCCGCTCCTCAGCCAGCTGACGGGCCATACGCTCGTCAGCCACGGCATTGAAGGTATCGCCTGCCTGAGGCACCTCTGCCATACCGATGATCTCCACAGGAACCGAGGGGCCGGCAGTCTTAATGGTTCTGCCGCGATAGTCGGTCATGGCGCGTACACGGCCCACCGCAGTGCCGGCAATAATCACATCGCCCTGCTTCAGGGTACCGTTCTGCACCAGCAGCGTGGATACAGGGCCGCGGCCCTTGTCGAGACGCGCCTCGATAACGGTACCGGATGCCTCGCGGTTGGGGTTGGCCTTCAGCTCCCGCATCTCAGCGGTGAGGACAACCATCTCCAGCAGCTCCTGCACGCCCATACCGGTCTTTGCGGAGATCTCGCACATAATGGTGTCGCCGCCGTATTCCTCGGGGATCAGGTCGTATTTCATAATCTCCTGCTTAATGCGCTCGGGATTTGCGCCGGGCAGGTCCATTTTGTTGATGGCAACAATGATCGGAATCTCCGCTGCCTTTGCATGGTTGATGGACTCAACGGTCTGGGGCATAATGCCGTCGTCCGCTGCCACCACCAGGATTGCCACATCGGTGCACATAGCGCCACGGGCACGCATGGAGGTAAACGCCTCATGGCCCGGGGTATCCAGGAATGTGATGGTGCTGCCGTTGACATCTACCTGATAAGCGCCGATGGCCTGGGTAATGCCGCCTGCCTCGCCGGAAGCAACGTGGGCTTTCCGTACATAGTCGAGAAGGCTGGTCTTACCGTGGTCAACGTGACCCATAACAACCACAACGGGGGGACGGCTCTCCAGCTCGTCCTCGGTATCCACATGGTCGTTAATCAGGCGCTCCTCGGTGGTAACAATGACTTCCTTCTCCACCTTGCAGCCCATTTCTTCTGCGATAATGGCAGCGGTTTCATAGTCGATGACCTCGGAAACGGAAGCCATGATGCCGTTTTTAATCAGGCAGCGAACCACCTCGGCGCCGGTCTTCTTCATCCGGGAAGCCAGCTCGCCAACGCTGATCTCGTCGGGAATGGAAACCTTAACAGGAGCCTTCTTGGCGATCTCCAGCTGGAGCCGACGCATCTTCTCCTGCTCTTCGTTGCGGCGCTTGTTGCCAAAGTTGCCGCCCTTCTTGTTGTTCTTGTTTCCAACGCGAACCTTCTTGCTGGTGTACTTCTGGGCCTTTTCGGGCACCAGCTCCTCCACGCGGTCATCAAACCGGTCAGCATTGACGGTAACGCGGCTGGTGTCAACGACCCGGCGCTCCTTCTTCCGCTTGGGCGGCTGGGTGCTCTGAGTGTTGTTATTTGCATTGTTATTATTGTTATTCTGCGCCTGGGCATTCTGGGGCTGCTGGGGACGGCTCTGGCCGCTGGGCTGCCGAGGCTGCTGATTGTTCTGACCGCCCTGGGGCCGCTTATTGCCCGCAGGCTGATTCTTCTGGGGCTGCTGGGGCTTTGCCTCTGCCTTGGGCTGCTCCTTCTTGGCCGGGGCATCGTCTACCACCAGGAGATCCGGGTTATCCTGAGTCTGCTGCATCCGGGCAGCAAACACCTCTTCGATGGAATCAATCTGATTTTCCTTGGTAATCAGGTCGAAAACCAGGTTCAGCTGATCGTCAGAGAGCACCTGTGCGCTGGATTTGGGCGCTTCAAAATGCTCCGTCACCATATTCATTACGCTCTTGGTGGGCATGTCAAAATCCTTTGCCACTTCTCGAATCTTATATTTCACGAAACTGCTCATAGAGCCACCTCCAAATACTAATCTATCGTTTCCCTTTTTTCCTCTGTGCGCGTTTTTTCTCCGACTGGCGCTGCTTCATGGCCGCCGCTTTTTCCCGTACGGCAGTCAGCTGCGCCCCATAGCGCTCCGGCTCCTCCAGGGTTTCCAGAAAGCGCTGCGCCAGAAATACGTCGGTCAGTGCTGCCATTGCCACGGAGGTTCTGCCAAATACCGCGCCCAGGGTGTCCTTATCCGCATCGATCACCGCCACTGGGCTATTGTGGAGCGCTGCAAAGGACTGCGCCCGGCGAACCGTATGCCCCGCCGCATCGGATGCAAGGATGATGAGCCTTGCCTTGCCTGCACGGGCCACTGCACCAACCGGCTCTTCGCCGATTTCGATATTACCGCCCTTTTGGGAGATTCCCAGAAGTCCCAGGGCCTTCTCATGCATCATCCGTCGCCTCCATCTGCTGCTCCAGCTGCTGGAGAATCTCCGGCGGAATGGTGGTTTCAAATCCCCGGGCCAGCGCGCCGGATTTGATGGCACGGCGCAGGCACTCCTTGCTGGGGCACACATAGGCGCCGCGACCTGGAGCTTTGCCCCGAAGGTCGATGGAAACTACCCCTTCCGGGGATTTTACCACCCGCACAAGGTCTTTTTTCGGTTTCATTTCCCGGCAGCCAACACACTGCCGCATTGGGATTTTCTTCATAACACACCTCGTATAATAAGATTTGCAGACGATTTACAGTGTGTCTGCTTAGTACACTTTC
>CAVJLG010000023.1:0-19325 GCA_963650135.1 Barnesiella intestinihominis
ATTAGGCCCGTCCGTGGCGTGCTGCGCACTGCTTCCACGGACTCTGTTGTACTGCACGCACTGCGGCGAAAACGTTGGCACTCAAGGAATAACCAACGTGATTTGAGCTTTGAAGTCGGGTGGTTGCGGAACTGCTGCCCATTCAACTGCACTAGCAGTAGGCACGAAGGGGCGGGGATAAGCGAAGCGCCGCCCCTGATTAAAATTCGGGCGGGGCACCAATGCGAACACGCGACGCGCCAATTCGGCAAATGGCGTCCCCATTAACCCCCGGGGGATTCAAGGGGGCCGCAGCCCCCTTGACACGCCTTTCTTCCATATCTTTCGTCGTGCAACGAAAGATATGGTCCCCGAAGGGCCTATCGAAAAGAGAAATGTCCGTAAATTCGTACACCCCTATGATCCTTCGACAATAACTTCTGGAAATTTCCCCTCACTCATGCTATAATAACCTATACGGCGTATTGCGCCCAAAATTCCGATTCTCGGAGGCATTCCAATGACCTATCTCACCGCAGTGCTCCTGGGGCTCCTACAGGGAATCACCGAATTCCTGCCCATCTCCAGCTCCGGGCACCTGGCGCTGCTGCAACATATCTTCCATATCGACGGGGCGGACCTGATGTTCGACGTGCTGCTCCACCTGGGCACCCTGCTGCCCGTCTTGTGGATGCTCCGGAAGGACGTTCGCTATGTCCGCCGGGGCCTTGGGGGCATGATCGGCGTGGGCCATGACCGGGGCCGAAACACCCCCCGGGCCAAGGAAAATCGCCGCCTGGCCGTGTTCGTGCTGGTGGCAACGCTGCCCATGCTGCTGGCGCTGCTGCTGCGGAACGCCGCCCAGTCCCTGATGGACAATACGGCCCTGGTGGGGGCCCTGCTGCTGGTCAACGGCGGCGTCCTTTACCTGGCGGGGCGCTTCGGCAGCGCGGAAAAGCCCGAAAAAGCCATCAGCCTGCTGGATGTACTTTTGGTGGGCCTGGGGCAGATTTTCGCGGTATTGCCCGGCATTTCCCGGTCCGGTGTGACCATCTCCATCGGCCTGATGCGGGGCTTTCCCAAGGGCTTCGCGGTGAAGTTTTCGTTCCTGCTGCTGATCCCGGCGGTGCTGGGCGCGGCGGTGGTCGGCGTTGTCCAGGCGGTCACCCTGGGGTTCGACGCCCGCATGCTGCCCATGTATCTTGCGGGCATGGCGGCCTCGGCGGTGTCGGGGTACTTTGCCATCCGGCTGCTCCGGTGGGTCGCTGGTCGAAGCGGCGTTGGCGGGTTTGCGTATTATTGCTGGGGCGCGGGGATTGTGGCTTTGCTGCTGAGTTTGGTTGCCTAGCGGTTCTTTCCGTTCGGACCTTCATCTTGCGTTTCCTGCTTTACCGGCCGCGCTGCTTTTCTTAGGCCCTTCGGGGACGATATCTTTCGCTGTACGTTTTTACTGACATTCTCTTTTCGTTAGGACCTCCGGCGGCACCATCTTTCGTTGCACGACGAAAAATGGTGGAGAAAGGCGTGCAAAGGGGGTTGCGACCCCCTTTGATCCCCCTGGGGTAATAGTGACCCCAACCGGACGTGCTTTGTGCCTACTTTTCCGCGACGACATTTCCGACGCGATTAAGTCGGCTGCGGCGCTTCGCTTATCCCCTTGCCTCTGCGTGCTGCGCTGCGGTTGAATGGGGAGCACTGACGCAACCACCCGGCTTCAAGGGGCGAATTACGTTGGTTATTCATTAAATGTTACGTTTTCGCCGCAGTGCGTGCAGTACGCATGAGTCCGGGGGAAGCAGTGCGTGCAACGCATCGCGTTGCGCAAAGGAGGCACCGGCTTTTTCCGCGAAGCGAATAAAAAGCCGCCGACGGCACGCCCCCGGACGGGCCTAAATCGCGTAAAATGCATTACGGCGAATTCGTAGGACCTAAGCACGTCTCCCCTCAAGTCCCCATTAACCCCCGGGGGATTCAAGGGGGCCGCAGCCCCCTTGATTTGTCTTTCTTCCATATCTTTCTTCAAATAAAGAAAGATATGGCCCACGGAGTGCCTTGGTCGCCGCACCGCGGCCGGTAAAATCGTACCCACCCCCGCAACTTCCCACTTTTATCTATTCTCTCTTATCTATTCTCTATTCTTTTCTTCTGGAGGCGTCTTCATGGCGAAACGAACCACCCCCCAGCCTGCCGCCGGCAAAACCGCCGCCCAGCGGGCAGGGGCAAAATCCAAACAGAAAACCCCGGAGGTCCTGCCGCAGGAGCCCAAGTCCACCCTCACCGGGCGGATCATTGCGGCCCTGGTGCTTTCCTTCCTGGCGCTGTTTCTGCTGCTGAGCATCGTTGGCGTGCATGCGGCGGCGCTGGACCTGCTGCGGAAGCTGGCCCAGGGGCTCTTCGGCTATGGCGTCTACCTGCTGCCCCTGGCATTTTTGCTCACGGCCTGGCGGCTGGTGTTCCGGAACCATGAGCCCTGGATCGTCCGCACCCTGGGCCTTTGCGGCGTTGTGATTACATTCAGCGCCCTGCTCCATGTGATTCTCTGCTATGCCTGGCTGGAGTCCGGGCTAAAGCTCGTTCCTTCCCTGTGGAAAACCGGCATGTCCGGCGCGTCCGGCGGCGTGATTCCGGGCCTGCTGGGCTACGGGCTGGTCTACTATTTCAGCAAGGGCGGCGCGATTCCCGTGCTGCTGGTGCTGCTGATCGTCATGGTGTTCCTGGCGTTCCATATCTCCGCCTCCATGCTCATCCATAAGCGGGCGGAAAAGCGCCGGAAGCAGCTGGAGGAGCGTTCCACCGAGTCCCAGCCGGAGCAGGTGGAGCTGACCCCACAGATGACCATGGAGGACCTGAAGGTCCTGGGCACCGGCTTTGTGCGCCAGAATCCGGACCGGCCCCGGGGCGCCTTCCGGCGGAGAAGCGGGGTGGAGTCTCCCTTTGACGATGAGGACGAGCCAATGCTGGATGCCCAGAATCCCCAGGACGGCGATTTCCTGCCCCTTTCCACCCCCAAGCCCCTGAAAAAGCGCAAAAAAGCGAAGCAGTCGCAAACTACTCACACGGAATTCAACCCCTTTGCCGACGATGAGGACAGCTACACCGTCCAGGTGCAAAAGCTGGTCCGTCAGCCGGATGTGGGGGAGATTCAGGACCTTTGGGACCGGAAAATGGACGAGGAATACGGCAGCGTGCCCATGGACACCATGCCCCGGACCCTCACCGATACCGACCTGAAAACCGCAGCGGAGGCCGCCGAGAAATCCGGTAAGGTCACAAAAACCGAGGCCGCCCAGGCAGCGGCAGCGGTGGCTATGGAGATCGAGGCCCGGGCCGACCAGGAGGCAGGGGAGGACGCCGCGCCCCCGTATCAGTTCCCGCCCATGACCATGCTCACCGAAGCCATGGGCTCCCGGGAGGACAACACCGAGGAAATGCGCACCTACGTCCTCAAGCTGGAGGAAACCCTCCGCAGCTTCAACGTGGACATCAAGGTGGACAATGTGGTCCGCGGCCCCACCGTCACCCGGTATGAGATGGAGCTGCGCCCCGGCGTCAAGATGAATAAGATCACCAACCTCCATGAGGACATTGCCCTGGCCCTGGGCGTTTCCGGCGTGCGCGTTGCCCCGGTGCCCGGCAAGAGCTCCATCATCGGCATCGAGGTGCCCAACCGCATCACCACCTCCGTGCCCATCCGGGAAGTCCTCAGCTCCGATGCGTTCCGGAAGAATTCCTCGGCCCTGGCGGTGGCAGTGGGCAAGGACATCGGCGGCAACTGCATTGTGGGCGATTTGTCGAAAATGCCCCATCTGTTGATTGCCGGTACCACCGGCTCCGGTAAGTCCGTGTGCATGAACAGCATCATCGTGTCGCTGCTCTATCGCTCCACCCCCGAGCAGGTGCGGATGATTATGATCGACCCGAAAATGGTAGAACTGAGCATTTACAACGGCATTCCCCATCTGCTCATCCCCGTGGTCACCGACTCCAAAAAGGCGGCGGGCGCGCTCCAGTGGGCCGTAACGGAGATGGAGCGCCGGTATCAGCTGCTGGCGGACTATAAGGTCCGGGAAATCAAGGGCTATTACAAGCAGGCCCAGAAGGACCCCTCCATGCCCCCCATGCCCCAGATCGTGATTATCATCGACGAGCTGGCGGACCTGATGCTGGTGGCGGCCAAGGAAGTGGAAAACTCCATTGTCCGTCTGGCCCAGAAGGCCCGTGCGGCGGGCATGTATCTGGTGATCGCCACCCAGCGGCCTTCCACCGACGTCATTACCGGCCTGATGAAGTCCAACATTCCCTCCCGCATCGCCTTTGCCGTGGCCTCTGCCATCGACAGCCGGATTATTCTGGACGAGAGCGGCGCGGAGAAGCTGGTGGGCAAGGGCGACATGCTCTATGCCCCCCTGGGAACTGGCAAGCCCACCCGTGTCCAGGGCTGCTTTATCACCGACGAAGAGGCCGAAGAGGTGGCGGAATTCGTGAAAACCTCCGCCGAGGCCGACTATTCCGACGAGATCATCAAGGAAATCGAGCAGAATGTCACCACCGGCGGCGGAAAATCCGGCAAGGACGGCGACGGCGACCAGCTGGCTATGGACATGGTGGGCGACCCCCTGCTGCCTGACGCAGTGGAGGTGGTGCTGGATACCGGACAGGCCTCCACCTCCATGCTCCAGCGGCGGCTGAAGCTGGGCTATGCCCATGCGGCCCGGATTGTGGACGAGCTGGAGGAGAAGGGCATCGTGGGCCCGTTCGAAGGCTCCAAGCCCCGCCAGCTGCTCATCACCCGGGAGCAGTGGGACACCATGGTGGGCCTGAACCCCAAGGCCAAGGCCCCGGAGGAGCAGCCCACATTGCCCGATGACGACGACGTACCCTTTGACGAAGATGGAGGATAAGCGATGAAACGGATTTTACTACTCAGCACCGGCGGCACCATTGCCTCCCGCCCCGGCGCAGACGGTCTGGAGCCGGAAATGAGCGGACAGGAGCTTCTCAACTGCCTGGGCGACCTGAGCGGACGGTTCCAGGTGGAGGTGCGGCAGATCATGAGCCTGGATTCCTCCAACGTCCAGGCCGAGGAATGGAAGATCATGGCCCGGAACGTCTACGAAAATCTTGACGATTTCGACGGCTTTATCATCACCCACGGCACCGATACCATGGCCTATTCCGCCTCGATGCTGAGCTTTATGCTGAAAAATCTCCATAAGCCCGTGGTGTTCACCGGCTCACAAATCCCTATGGACAATATGCTCACCGACGCCCGGAACAACCTGTTCTGTGCCCTGGCGGCGGTGGAGGCGGACATCCAGGGGGTGTCGGTGGCCTTTAACCGCCATATCATCCGGGGATGCCGGGCCGTGAAGGTACGCACCATGGGCTTCGACGCCTTCGAGAGCGTCAACGCCCGGTATCTCGGCGAGATTTTTGCCGACGGCCTGCGGGTCTATAACCGGCAAATCCCCAATTCCCAGGAGAAAACCGAACTGTTTGACCAGGTTTCCACCGATGTGTTCCTCCTAAAGCTCATCCCCAACACCAACCCCGGGCTCTTTGACCACCTGGCGGAGATCGGCTATCGGGGCGTGGTGCTGGAGACCTTCGGGGCAGGGGGGATGCACTTCCACCGCCGGGACCTGCTGGAAAAGCTCCGCATGCTGGAGGAGAAGGGCATCGTGGTGGTGGCGTGCAGCCAGTGCCTCTATGAGCCCAGCAATTTCACCATCTACGAGGTGGGACGAAAGCTGCTGGAAACCGGCGTGATTCCCGCAGGGGATATGACCACCGAGGCCGCCGTCACCAAGCTCATGTGGGCCCTGGGGCAGACCCAGGAGCCGGGGGAGGTCAGGGAGATCTTTTCGAGGAATTATACCGGGGAGATCAGTGAGTAGATAAGAGAGAAGAGATATCAATTCAGGGAGGGCAGGAAGGCATGGCGCTGGAGAACAAATTGGGCCTCACCGATTCGGTGGAGCTGGCCCGGGCAGAGGAACGGCTCAGTAAGAAAAAGGCCGCGTGGCTGTTTGAAAGCGGCACGCTGGACACCCTGACCCCGGGGACCTTTGCGGCGCTTCGGACCATTCACCGGCATCTGTTTGCGGAGATTTACGACTTTGCAGGGGAAATTCGCACGGTGAATCTGGCGAAGGGGAACTTCCGATTCGCCCCGGTGCTGTATCTGGAGGCGGCACTCCAAAATATCGACCAAATGCCCCAGTCCACCTTCGGGGAAATCATTGAAAAGTATGTGGAAATGAACGTTGCCCATCCGTTTCGGGAGGGCAACGGACGGAGTATGCGCATTTGGCTGGATTTGATGCTGAAAAACGGCATCGGCAAGGTGGTAGATTGGAGCAAGGTCAATAAGGAGGATTATCTTCTGGCTATGGAGCGCAGTCCCATTCGGGATACGGAGATCAAGGTGCTGCTGTGGGCGGCGCTCACCGAGGACGTTTCCAGCCGGGAGATTTATATGAAGGGAATTGACCGGAGCTATTATTATGAGGGGTACAGCGCGTTTTGCGCGGAGGAAATTTGAGTGCTCGCGGGACAAATAAAAATGGGCAGTTACGGAGGTGCAAACGACTTCCGTAACTGCCCAGCTCTTTTTATTTTACGGTTCCGAAACATGCAACCGTGCTTTCAGCCCATCCTGCAATACCTGAGAGAAATTCACCCCCGCATTTTCTGCCAGATAGCACAGCCAGGAGGGCAGCGTGACATTTTTTCGAACGGTGCGCAGGTCATTCGCCCGGCGATATGCGTCAAAATCCACATCCACCAGAGTAACCAGGTCCCCGGCGGCGCATTCCGGCTCTAAATTGCCGGATGTGGGGATGGGCTGCTTTGCGTCCTGCATGGAAATGCCCCACAGGCCAATGGCGTCCCGGGCCATATCGATGCATTCTGCTACGGTTTCGCCCTGGGTGCCAATGCCAAGATCGGGAACATCGACGGAATAGCCGCCCTCTGCTTCGGGGTGCAGCACAATGGGATAAACTTGTTTGGACATATGAAAAACCTCCTGTTGGAAAGAAAATGCACTTATTTCAGGCCTTGGCGGCGAATAATGGACTTTGCCAGCTGCTCCTTGATTTCGCCGTGCCGTGGGATTGGCTCCATTCGCTGACCATTGGTATAAATGTCGTGATTGGCGCCGTTTCGGAGGAGCCACCAGCCGTTGGCCTCCAGCAGCCGAATCAGGTCCTTTCGTTTCCTATCATCTCCTCCTTACTTCTATATTATGCGCGTTCAATGCGTACTTGTCAAGAAGATGCGAAAAAAACCGCCCCATCCCGTGTTGACTTGGAACCACGGCATGGGGCGCTTGCTTCGTTGTGCAGTACGAAACAAAAGGAAGAAAGAAAGAGAGTATATATAAAGTAAAGTAAAGGAGAAATTGTCAGATTAGATTGAATCGAGTAACTTGATGGAACACCAGCCTTTCCTCCGGCGGCGGGCTGTCAGCATATCCGGGAATGTTTCCCCGGCGATCAGCTTATCGCCTTCCGGTTTCTATGTCTAAAGAATACCGGAGGATTATGAACACCCCATGAACGAAGCAATAACAAATCATTAACCTTTATTCCAGCGCCTCCAGCCGCCCACGATCCAGCACCGTGATGGCCCCATAGCCGGTTTTTACCAATTTTTGCTTGGAAAAGCTCCCCAGCAGCCGACTGACCGTCACCCGGCTGAGGCCCAGCGCCGCCGCCAATTCCTCGTGGGTCACATGGATCTCGTCCCCCTGGGGATGGTGGAGCAGCAGACTGGCAAGCCGCTGCTGGGCCGACTGAAAGCTCATGGTGTCCACATGGCAGCTGAGCAGCCGCACCGTCCGGGCCAGATAGGTAATCATTGCGGAGGCCAGCTCCGGATGCACCCGAAACAGCTCGTCCACCTTTTGATGGCTCAGCCGCACGATCTGGCAGTCGGTGGCAGCCTCGGCGGTGGAAACCCGGGGCATTCCGTCGAAAAACGAGGCCTCCCCGAAGATGCTCCCGGGGCCGTAGGTGGTCAGCAGCCGCACCTCGCCCTCGTCTGAGGTCATCATGGTCCGCACCGCCCCCGCGCCCAGACAGTAGAGATATTCCGGCTCCTGGCCCTGAATGTAGATAATCTGCCCCTTGGGATAGGAGATCGGATGCCCCGCCGCGAAAAACGGCGCAAACAGCCCCTGGGGCAGCCACATCTCCGGGGAGGAAAAGCTGTCGTAATACATGAAATTCCCACCTTTTTGGAGTTTTCTTTCTTAGATTGTAACACATGCTACATTCTTTCTGCAAGGATTATGTCATAATGTTGGGGTAATCCAAACGAATGCGGCTGTACAGGAGGCGACACACATTGACGGAGAAGGAAAAAATGCTCCGGGGCGAGCTCTATTCCATGGATGACCCCGAACTCGACGAGGAACGTGAACGGGCAAGGGAACTGTGCTCAAGCTATAACCAGCTGCCTCCGTTCATGGAAGAGGTGGGGCCGCGGATTCTACAGGTGCTTTTGGGAAAAATCCCGGAGAAATATACGATTACTGTGCCGTTTTGGTGCGAGTATGGCTACAACATCGAAATCGGCGAGAACTTCTTTGCCGATCACAACACCGTGATTCTGGACTGCGCCAAGGTGCGGTTCGGCAAGAACGTATTCGTGGCCCACAACTGCTGCTTCAAAACTTCCGTACAGCTCAGCGACCCGGAAAACCGGGACCAGGGCCTGGAATATGGCAAGCCCATCACCGTAGGCGATAACGTCTGGATTGGCTTCGGGGTGCAGGTGAAGGCCGGGGTGACCATTGGTGACAATTCGATCATCGGCGACCGCAGCGTTGTGGAAGAGGATATCCCGCCCAACAGCGTGGCCATGGGGAAACCCTGCCGGGTGGTCCGTACTATTTAGGGCAATACCACACAAACCGTCTGCGGGCTACAGCCAATCTTTTGTGCCGGAAATGCGTCAATCTCCCTTGAAATACACAAAGTATTCCTGCGGTCAATTGCCTTTTTCCAACGCAAAATCTTTGGCTGAATCCTCTTGACGATTTGTGCGGTATTCCCCTTGAACCGCTGAAATAAAGTACTGCGTCATTTTAGCGGTCTATATATAATGATAGACGCAGTTTGAACGGTAGACTATTGGTAATGATCTCAGAAGATCAGTGCAGTGGATTCGCCAGCAGATTTTTCGACTGACAAGCAGAAACCGCAGGGAATACTTTGTGTATTCACGAGGATTTCTGGGCAGTCAGGCGGAAAAGATGCCAGAAGATGCTGCGCTCAGATTCTGAGTTCATTACCAGAAAAAAAGGAGGAATTACTATGGGAATGACCATGACCCAAAAAATCCTGGCAGCCCATGCCGGAAAAGCATCGGTTGCCGCAGGCGAGCTCATCGAGGCCAAGCTGGACCTGGTGCTGGGCAACGACGTCACCACCCCCGTTGCCATCACGGAGTTTGAGAACGCCGGCTTTACCAAGGTCTTCGACAAGGACAAGATTGCCATCGTCCTGGACCATTTTACCCCCTGTAAGGACATCAACGCCGCAAAGCTGAGCCTCCAGGCCCGCACCTTTGCGAAAAAGCACCACATTACCAACTTCTTCGACGTGGGCACCATGGGCATCGAGCATGCCCTGCTGCCGGAAAAGGGCATGATCGCTGCGGGCGAATGTTGCATCGGCGCAGACTCCCACACCTGTACTTACGGTGCCCTGGGCGCGTTCTCCACGGGCATCGGCTCCACGGATATGTGCGCCGGTATGGCGTCCGGACGGGCCTGGTTCAAGGTGCCTGCCGCCATCCAGTTCCATCTCACCGGCGAGCTACAGCCCTGGGTTTCCGGCAAGGACGTGATCCTACACATCATCGGCATGATCGGCGTGGATGGTGCCCTCTACAAGTCCATGGAGTTCACCGGCCCCGGCGTTGCATCCCTTTCTATGGATGACCGCTTTACCATCGCCAACATGGCCATTGAAGCAGGCGCAAAGAACGGCATTTTCCCCGTGGATGAGAAGACCGAGGCATACATGACCGGGCGGGTGAACCGTCCCTGGACCGCCTATGCCCCCGATCCCGACGCGGAATACGAAAAGACCATCGAAATCGACCTTTCCACCATCGAGCCCACCGTATCTCTGCCCCATCTGCCCAGCAACACCAAGACTGTGAAAGAGGTCGCCGGTATGGACATTCAGCAGTGCGTCATCGGCTCCTGCACCAACGGACGGATCTCCGACCTGCGGGTTGCCGCCAAGGTCATGGAAGGGAAGAAGGTGGCAGACGGCGTGCGCTGCATCGTGATTCCCGCCACCCAGGACGTTTACATGCAGGCGCTGAAAGAGGGCCTCATTGAAACCTTCATCACCGCCGGCGCCGTGGTTTCCACTCCCACCTGCGGCCCCTGCCTGGGCGGCCATATGGGCGTTCTGTACGCAGGCGAGCGCGCCATTTCCACCACCAACCGGAACTTTGTAGGCCGGATGGGCCATGTGAAGAGCGAGGTTGTGCTGGCCTCTCCCGCAGTGGCCGCCGCTTCCGCCGTGAAGGGCACCATCTGCACCCCGGACGATCTCTAAGAAAGGAGCGATTTCCATGAAAATTACCGGTAATGTTCATAAATACGGTTCCAATGTGGATACCGACGTAATTATCCCCGCCCGTTACCTCAACGAGCCGGACCATAAAGCCCTGGCCTCCCACTGCATGGAGGACATCGACGCAGAATTCGCCCAGAAGGTGCAGCCCGGTGACATCATGGTAGCCGACTGGAACTTCGGCTGCGGCTCCTCCCGGGAGCATGCGCCCATTGCCATTAAAGCCAGCGGCATCTCCGTGGTCATCGCCTCCAGCTTTGCCCGGATTTTCTACCGCAACTGCATCAACATCGGCCTGCCCATTATGGAGTGCCCCGAGGCAGCAGCGGGCATCGAGGCAGGGGACAAGGTGTCGGTGGACTTTGAAACCGGCGAAATCGTCAACGAAACCAAGGGCCAGACCTATCATGCCGCCGCATTCCCGCCCTTTATCCAAGGCATCATCGAGGCGGGCGGCCTGCTGAAATCCCTCAAGGCCCGGGGCCTGGCGGAATAAGGAGGATTTTTGTTATGGATTATAAAATTGCGCTGATTCGGGGCGACGGCATCGGCCCCGAGGTGGTAGGCGAGGCCGTGAAGGTGCTGAACAAAATCGGCGAGAAGTTCGGCCATACCTTTACCTATACCGACGTGCTCCTGGGCGGCTGCGCCATCGACGCATGCGGCAAGCCCTTCCCCGACGATACCGAGGAGAAGTGCAAGGCCTGCGATGCGGTGCTTCTGGGCGCGGTGGGCGGCCCCAAGTGGGATTCCTGCCCCGCCGATATTCGCCCCGAAAAGGGTCTGCTTGCCATCCGGAAGGCCCTGGGTCTGTATGCAAACCTGCGCCCCGCCACCCTGCGTCCTGCCCTGGCGGATGCATCGCCCCTGAAAAAGGAGACGGTGGACAAGGGCATCGACCTGATGATGGTCCGTGAGCTTACCGGCGGCATCTACTTCGGCAAGCGTGACCGCTATGAGACGGAGGACCGGGGCGTGGAGTGCACCGACCTGATGGCCTATTCCGAGAAGGAGATCGAGCGCATTGGCCGCCGTGCCTTTGAGCTGGCCCGCCTCCGCCGGAAGAAGGTCACGTCCGTAGACAAGGCCAACGTATTGGAAACCTCCCGGCTGTGGCGGAGCATTATGCATAAGCTCAGTGAGGAGTATCCCGACGTGGAATACTCTGACATGCTGGTGGACAACACCGCCATGCAGATCGTCCGGGACCCCAGCCAGTTCGACGTGGTGGTCACCGAGAATATGTTCGGCGATATCCTGTCTGACGAGGCTTCTATGGTCACGGGCTCCATCGGCCTTTTGCCCTCCGCGTCCATCGGCGATACCGCCCCGGGCCTGTATGAGCCCATCCACGGTTCCGCCCCGGATATCGCGGGACAGAATAAGGCCAATCCCATTGCAACGATCCTGTCGGTTGCCATGATGATGCGGTATTCCTTCAACCTGCCCAAGGAGGCCGACGCCATTGAGCAGGCGGTGGATGCGGTGCTGGCCGGGGGCTGGCATACGGCTGATATCGCCGGGGATGGCGAGGCCATTGGGACGGTAGAGATGGGCAAGCTCATTTGCGATAAGATTTAAGGTGAAATTGACTGCGCTCCTTCGGAGGAAGGGGCGCGGTTTTTTGTTTTTTCGGGTTGCGGTTTTACTGACTGTGTTCTTCGACGGGCGACCTCCGGTGGCACACTCTTTCGTTGCACGACGAAAGAGTGTGGAGAAAGGCGTGCAAAGGGGGCTGCGGCCCCCTTTGATCCCCCAGGGGTTAATAGGGACATGAGGGGAGACGTACTGGCCTTTCTACGAGTTCGCCGTAATGCAATTGACGCGATTAGGCCCGTCCGTGGCGTGTGGCGAGCACACTGTTTCCACGGACTCATGCGTACTGCACGCACTGCGGCGAATTCGTAACATTTCAAGAATAACCAACATTCCGCTAACTCGGCAGTCGGGTGGTTGCGTAAGTCTTCAAAGTTTCCACCGTCATTGCGAACCAGTGCGCTCACTGGTGTGGCAATCCGCTTTCCCCTTGGTACGCACAGCTCAGTTGCAAAACGTTTAGGAGAACGGATTGCCACGTCGCACAAGTGCTCCTCGCAATGACCTCAGAAAATCATAAGCAGTACTGTGCCCTTGGCAGCGCAGCACGCAGAGCGCATGGAAGCAGTGCGCAGCACGCCATGCGCGACTTAATTGCGTCGGAAACGTTGTCGCATAGAGGTAGGCACAAAGCACGTCCGGTTTACAGTCCCCATTAACCCCGGGGGATTCAAGGGGGCCGCAGCCCCCTTGACACGCCTTTCTCCACCATCTTTCGTCGTGCAACGAAAGATGGTGCCGCCGGAGGCCCTAACGAAAAGAGAAATGTACGAAAAACCTGCAAGTTCCCATCAAAGAAGAACCATTTCCATTTTGCATCATATATTGCAATGCCCCCAAAATCAAAATTTCTATGAAAGTTTCCCTGCATAACCCATCGTCTAAAAATGAATTTACTCTAAATTCAGTTGCAAAATTACGAATGAACACCCGTCATTTCTCGCCATATTGCATGAAAATAGAAAAATAATCGAAAAAGACTTGCATTTTTGGCCGGGCTGGACTATAATAACCCTCACAAAGAAACGTATGTGACATTTGAATCAATATGAAGGAGCGAATTTGCATGAAACCGCTGTCTACCCTTGCAGAAGCCGTCCACGCATCCTCAACCATGGCCATTGACTCCATGTATAAGAATATGAAAGCCCAGGGCATCGACGTGGTTGGCTTTGGGGCAGGGGAGCCCGATTTTCCCACCCCCGACAACATCAAAGAGGCTTGCCTGCGGGCACTGGCGGAGAACAAAACCAAATACACCGCTGCTTCCGGTATCATCGAGCTGAAACAGGCCGTGTGCCAGCGCATGAAAGAGGACTGCGGCCTCGATTATACCCCTTCTCAGGTGCTCATTGCCTCCGGCGCCAAGCACAACGTCTATCTCACCGTCCGCGCCCTGGTGAATCCCGGCGACGAGGTGGTGATTCCCGCGCCCTATTGGGTCAGCTATTCCGAGATCGTTCGGATGTGCGGCGGCATCCCCGTGATTGCCCAGACCCGGGAGGAGGACGAATTCAAGCTCACCCCCCAGGAGCTGGACGAGGCGATTACCGACAACACCAAGTGCGTGCTCTTCAACTCACCCTCCAACCCCACCGGCATGATGTACACCCGGGAAGAGCTCCGGGCCCTGGCCGACGTCTGCATCGCCCGGGATGTGTATATCATCGCGGATGAAATCTACTATAAGCTGGTCTACGACGACCGGGAGTTCGTCTCCATCGCCGCCCTGGGCGAGGACGTGAAGGAGCGCACCATTCTGATTAACGGCGTTTCCAAGTCCTATGCCATGACCGGCTGGCGTATCGGCTATTCTCTGGCCCCCGAGCATATCACCAAGGTTATGAGCAACTATGTCAGCCATTCCACGGCGGCCCCCTCCACGCTGTCCCAGTGGGCGGCGGTGGAAGCCCTCACCGGTCCCCAGGACACCGTGGAAACCATGCGTCAGGCCTTTGAGGCGCGGAGAAACTACATGGTGGAGCGGATCAATTCCATGGAGCTGGTCAGCTGCCTGAAGCCCGAGGGCGCATTCTATATTATGATGAATATCCGCAAGGTTCTGGGCAAAAAGTGCGGCGATGTGGTCATCGATTCCTGCGACACCTTCGCCTCTCAGCTCCTCGAAAAGGGCCTGGTGGCGGTGGTGCCCGGCAGCGGCTTCGATGCACCGGAGTATGTCCGCTGGAGCTATGCAACCTCTCTTGAAAACATCAAAGAGGGCATGGACCGGCTGGAGAAGTTCCTCGCCGCCCTGACCGATTGATTTTTCCCCGGATTTGCAGCGAAAATCCGCTGTTTTGACGAGAAAAAACACATTGAAATACGCTATAAAATACGCTATAATATGCACGGACTTTTGTTCGTGCATATTTCTTTTTAAGGCAACACCACACAAATGTGTCTGCGACCTTCAGCGAATCTTTTGCGCCGGAAGTGCGTTATTTTTCTTGAAATACACAAAGTATTCCTGCGAAAAAATGCCTTCTTCCAACACAAAATCTTCGGCTGAATGTGCTTGCCAAATTGTGAGGTATTGCCTTCGCTTCTTTCCCCTGAAACGTTTTCTTTTTTTCATTTAATACAATATGAAAATTCATCGGGGTAATTCCGCGAGAATTGACATGACGATTCTTGGGGAATTGCCCCCAAAAACGAAAGGATGATTATTATCAGTACCGCAGTATATGAAAGCCCACTTTCCTCCCGGTATGCCAGCGACGAGATGCTCTACCTGTTCTCCCAGGACAAGAAGTTCACCACCTGGCGGCGGCTGTGGATTGCCCTGGCCCGGGCCGAGATGAAGCTTGGCCTGCCCATCACCCAGCAGCAGATCGACGAGATGGAGGCCCATAAGGACGACATCAACTACGACGTGGCCCGGGAAGAGGAAAAGCGCCTGCGCCACGACGTCATGGCCCATGTCCACGCCTTTGGCCAGCAGTGCCCCAACGCCATGCCCATCATCCATCTGGGCGCCACCAGCTGCTATGTGGGCGACAACACCGATGTGCTGCTGATGCGGGAGGGCCTCCAGCTCATCCGCAAGCGCCTGGTGAACGTCATTGCGGCCCTGGCGAAGTTCGCCGAGGAATATAAGGCCATGCCCACCCTGGGCTTTACCCACTATCAGCCCGCCCAGCTCACCACTGTTGGCAAGCGCGCCACCCTTTGGCTCAACGAGCTGCTCATGGATCTTGACGAGCTGGACTACCGGATGACCACCCTGAAGCTTCGGGGCGCAAAGGGCACCACCGGCACCCAGGCCTCCTTCCTGGAGCTGTTCGACGGCGACCACGAGAAGGTCAAGCAGCTGGAGCAGATGATCGCCGAGGAAATGGGCGTGGAGGGCGTGGTTCCCGTCTGCGGCCAGACCTATTCCCGGAAGATGGACACCGGCGTAATCTCCACCCTGGCCGGTATTGCATCCTCTGCCAGCAAGTTCGCCAACGATATGCGCCTGCTGGCCCATATGAAGGAGATCGAGGAGCCCTTTGAGAAGAACCAGATCGGTTCCTCCGCCATGCCCTATAAGCGCAACCCCATGCGCTGCGAGCGGATCTGCGCCCTGGGCCGCTACGTCATGGCCGACGTGATGAATCCCCAGATCACCGCCGCCACCCAGTGGTTCGAGCGCACCCTGGACGATTCCGCCAACAAGCGCCTGTCCGTCCCCGAGGCATTCCTGGCGGTGGACGCAATCCTGGGCATCTATCAGAACGTGGCTTCCGGCTTGGTGGTCCATCCCAAGGTCATTGAAAAGCATATCCTCGAAGAGCTGCCCTTCATGGCCTCCGAGAATATCATGATGGACGCAGTGAAGCGGGGAGGGAACCGGCAGGAGCTCCATGAGCGCATCCGTGTTCACTCCATCGAGGCGGGCCGTCAGGTAAAGGACCTGGGCAAGCCCAACAACCTCATCGACCTGATCGCCGCCGACCCCATGTTCGGCATGACCAAGGAAGAGCTCACCGCCCATCTGGAGCCTAAGAACTATATCGGCTGCTGCCCCGAGCAGGTGGACGACTTCCTTAAAACCTGCGTGAATCCTGTGCTGGCGCAGTATCAGGACCTCATCGACCAGAAGGACGTGGAGCTGAAGGTATAAGCGGTGACAATCCCGCACAAACCCAACGTTGACTTTTGGTCAAAAATTGGATATAATCAATCCTAATTGTGCAAAAAGTATAGGAGGCACGGAAACACATGAAAAAGAGTATCATTACCTATGTGGTCGTGATCGCGCTGATCGTGCTGCTGGCGTTTACCGCAGCGTTCGGTCTGGATCTGGGCTTTGCCAAGATCCCCAGCGTGGAAGACGGCGTCACATTGGGTCTTGACCTGGTGGGCGGATCGGAGATCACCTATGAGGCACAGATCCCCGACGGCACCAGCGACGCGGATGTCGAGGCCGGCATCAGCAGCGCCATCACCATGCTTCGTCAACGCCTGGATTCCCTGGGCTACTCCGAGGCAACGGTAACCAAGCAGGGCTCCGACCAGATCGTGGTGGACATTCCCGCAGTGAGCAACCCCGAGGAAGCTGCCAGCCAGATCGGTACCACCGCAGTGGTGGAGTTCCGTACATCGGACTATGACGCAGACGCAGGCACCGGTCTGATGGCCGACGGCAACATCATCAAGTCCGCCAAGGCCGAGTACAGCGCCGTGGATTCCACCGGCAACCAGGCTTGGCACGTTGTGCTGGAGTTCACCTCCGAGGGCAAAGAGAAGTTCGCGGAGATCACCAAATATGCCGCCAACCAGGATTCCGGTTCCAACTATGTGGGCATTTACCTGGACGGCACCGCCATTTCCACCCCCCAGGTTTCCTCCGAGTATAAGGACACCGGCATCAACAACGACAGCGCCATTATTACCCTGGGCAACACCGCAGATTCCGATTACGCCACCTACCTGGCCGACATCATCGCCGCCGGTAAGCTGCCCTTCGCCCTGGAGAACGTGAAGATGGAGAGCGTCGGAGCATCCCTGGGTGAGAAGAGCCTGTCCAGCTCCCTGATGGCAGGCGCCATCGGTGTTGGACTGGTCATCCTGTTTATGATTATCGTCTATCGGCTCCCCGGTGTGATCGCCAGCGTGGCGCTGCTGCTGTATACCGCCCTGTTCCTGGTGGTGGTATCCGTGGCACACCTGAACCTGAGCCTTCCCGGCATTGCAGGCGTGATCCTGACCCTGGGCATGGCCGTTGACGCAAACGTCATCACCTTTGAGCAGATTAAGGAACAGATTCATGCCGGCAAGACCATTCGTGCCGCCATCGATTCCGGCTATAAGAGCGCCATGAGCGCCATCATCGACTCCAACGTCACTACCATCATCGCAGCCGTTGTGCTGTGGAAGCTGGGCACCGGCACCACCGTGGGCTTTGCAAAGACCCTGTTCATCGGCGTGATCCTGTCCATGATCGTGATGCTGTTTGCCAGCCAGATCATGATGAAGGCGCTGGTGGGCGTAAAGGCCACCAACCCCGCCCTCTACGGCGTAAAAAAGAACAAGGAGGAGAAGTAAGATGTTTGAGAATAAGACATTCAGCTTTGTAAAGCATTTTAAGCTCTTCCTGATTATCTCCGCCATCCTGGTGGTCACCGGCGTGGTGGGCCTTGTAACCCTGCCCTTTGGGCTGAACCTGTTTAACATGGACGTTGACTTCCTGGGCGGCATGACCATGACCTATGACTTGGGTCAGCAGGCCGATACCGCCGAGGTCGAGACAATCGCCAAGGGCGTGCTGGAGGGCAAGTTGTCCTCCGTCACCACCTCCGGCAGCACCGGCACCCAGGTGGTGGTTAAGAGCCTGTATGTGCCCAATGAGACCCGCGACAGCCTGTTTGACGCGATTCAGGCCGAGTATCCCGACGCATCCGTGGTGTCCTCTTCCTCCGTGTCTGCTTCCGTCAGCGCGGACCTGAGAAACTCCGCCATGCTGTCCGCTCTGGTTGCGGTTCTGTGCATGCTGATCTATATCGGCATCCGGTTTGACTTCCGCTCCGGCCTGGCTGCGGTGGTTGCCCTGTGCCACGATATTCTGGTGATGCTGTCGGCGTATATCATCTTCCGGATTCCCTTCAATGCCAACTTCATTGCGGCGGCGCTGACGATCCTCGGTTACTCCATCAACGCTACCATCGTGGTGTTTGACCGGGCCCGGGAAAATGCCAAGGCCAACCCCAAGGTGGACTTCGCCGAGATCATGGACAAGTCCATTTGGCAGACCATGGGCCGGTCCATCAATACCACCATTACCACCCTGCTCACCATCACCATGGTGATTATCTTGGGTGTGACCTCCATTCGGAACTTCTGCTGGCCCCTGTTCGTGGGCGTGCTGGCAGGCTGCTTTTCCTCGGTTTGCATCTCCGGCAACGTCTGGGTGCGGCTGAGAAAGCACAAGAAAAAGGTCAAGGAAGAGAAGTAAGACAAAAACTCCGTACCGGATGGTACGGAGTTTTTTTTGTCTGTTTTTGGGGTGGTTTTACTTGCTGCGCTGCTAATCCAACGACCTCCGGTGGCCTACTCTTACGTTTTCTGCTTTTACCTACATTTTCTTTTCGGTACGACCTCCGGTGGCACCATCTTTCGCTGCACGGCGAAAGATAGTGGAGAAAGGCGTGGAAAGGGGACTGCGGTCCCCTTTCATCCCCTGGGGTTAATAGGGACCCCAACCGGACGTGCTTTGTGCGCACCGATCCGCGACGACATTTCCGACGCGATTAAGTCGGCTGCGGCGCTTCGCTTATCCCCTTGCCTCTGCGTGCTGCACTGCCTAGAACGATTGAAAGACTTACGCAACCACCCGACTGCTGAGTTTGCGAAAAGATGGTTATTCTTTGAGTGCCAACGTTTTCGCCGCAGTTCGTGCAGTACAATTGAGTCCGGGGGAAGTAGTGCGTGCAACACATCGTGTTGCGCAAAGGAGGCCCCGGATTTTGCGCGAAGCGTTACAAAAGCCGCCGACGGCACGCCCCCGGACGGGCCTAAATCGCGTAAATTGCACCCGGGCGAACTCGTAGGACGTGCGCACGTCTCCCCTCAAGTCCCAATAAAAAAGCCAGATTCCAAAGGGCGGCTTTGGAGCCCTTTGGCGTGTCTTTCTCCTCTATCTTTCTTCACGAGAAGAAAGATAGA
>CAVJLG010000024.1:0-24086 GCA_963650135.1 Barnesiella intestinihominis
AGCGTATCGAGATTCACAACAACGAGAAGAAGCATTCTCATGGGCATGTTAAAGTGGATATCTACTTTACGGCAGTAGGATTATTCGATATTCCAACTGAGCAACAGCTTTTTGAAACTATGGAAAGATTGAAGCAGAAAAATGCGGAAAAATCCGCTTAAATAAAGAAAAAGGTGTAACCCCTATTCGGGATTACACCATAATTCCTAAAATACTGCCTTATTACACCGTGGCAAAACTCCGGCGTGTTTTTATTTTCCCACGCAGAACCGGGAGAAGATATCGGCGGTGATATCCTCCCGCATGGCCCGGCCTGTGACCTCGCCAATGGCACTGAGGGCGTCTTCTACATCCATCAGTACCGCGTCTGGGGTTTCACCGCAGGACAGAGAGATGCGGGCCTGCGTTAGGCCGTCTCTTGCCCGGGTAATGGCGGAGATATGGCGGGCATTGGTCAGCAGACCGCCATCGCAGGGGGCGTCAGAGGCGAACAGTGCGGCAACCGCAGGCTCCAGCGCATCGATTCCCTGACCGGTTTTGGCGCTGAGGGTGAGAATTTGGTCGAAATGCAGCTGGGCGGGGTCCATAACCTGGGGCAGATCGGCCTTGCCCAAAATGCAAATGGTATGCCGGGCATTTCTGGCGGCATCCATGGCGCGAAAATCCTCGGGGGTCAGCGGTTGAGAGCCGTCCAGCACCAGCAGTGCCAAATCGGCGCTTTCTGCGGCCTCCAGCGCGCGGGTAACGCCGATTTGTTCTACAGCGTCCCGGGTATCGCGGATGCCGGCGGTGTCGATCAGACGCAATACCAGGCCGCCCAGGCGAATTTTCTCTTCGACAGTATCCCGGGTGGTGCCGGGAATATCGGTGACAATCACCCGCTCATAGCCTGCCAGGGCGTTGAGCAGGCTGGATTTTCCCGCATTGGGACGGCCAAGAATCACGGACTTTACGCCGTTGCGGACGATTTGCCCCCGCTGACAGGTGGACAGCAGCTGTTCCAGCGCATCGATTTGCGTATCCAGCAGTGCGGCATAGTTTTGAAGGGAGAAATCGTCGATATCCTCGTCGGGATAATCCAGTACCGCATGGAAATGGCTCATCACGGAAACCAGCGCCTCATAAATGGGGTCCAGCTTCCGCAGCAGCGCGCCGCCCACCTGACCGGCTGCATTGGCGGCAGCGTCGGCGGTTTCCGCTTCGATCAGGTCAATGACTGCCTCGGCGGCGGTGAGGTCCATTTGACCGTTCAAAAACGCACGTTTGGTAAACTCTCCGGGGCCTGCCTGCCGTGCGCCGTGCCGGAACAGGGCGGAAAGGGCTTCGGTGAGTACGGCGGGGGAACCGTGGCATTGGAGCTCCACGGTATCCTCGCCGGTATAGCTGTGGGGGGCGGGAGTATAGACGGCCAGAATCCGGTCAATAATCCGCCCCTGACGGTCGTGAAGATCGTAAAGGCAGAGCTTCCGTGGTGTGGCTTCCGGCAAGGGCTTTCCATAAACCGGCGTGAGAATCTGCGCAGCGGTTTGGGCGCATCCGTCTCCGGAAAGGCGCACAACACCGATACCCGAGGGGGCAAGGGCGGTGGAAATGGCGGCGATGATATCAGCCATGGGCGGCTTCCTCCTTTGCGTTTTGCGTGCCGGAGCGTACAACGCCCTTGGTCTTCCACTTTCCGGTGAGATACCGGATGAACACAATGGCAGTGCCGCAGACCCAGCCGATGGGGATGGAATAGAAAATGCTGCGATAGCCAATGGCCGGGAAGGTTGCCATGATATTTGCCACGATCACGCGGACAACCAAGCTGGTCATGGAACCGGCGGTGGGATAAGCCACGTCGCCGCTGCCCTGGAGCACGCCGTTGGTGATATACATCACGCAGAAAATCAGGAAGAACCAGGCCAGGGTGCGGAGATATTCGCTGCCGATGGCGGTAGCGGCCTCGTTCATATGGAACAGTCCGATGGCATAGGGGCCTGCAAAAATCAAAAGCAGGATAATTCCGGCGCAGGTAATCATCGCCATGACCATGGTTTGATGATAGCCCCGCTTGATGCGGTCCAGCTTTCCGGCGCCCATATTCTGCCCGGTGAAGTTGGAAAGGCCCATGTAGAACATCATAATGGGCACCATGGCAAAGCTCTCGAGCTTCATGGCAGCGGTAATGGCGGAGATGGTGTCCACACCGAAGGAGTTAATGAGCCGCTGCATCAGCACCATGCCCAGGCCCACAGAGCACTGCTGAATGGAGGTGGGAACGCCCAGGCGAAGGCTCATAGAGAACATCTCCTTATGGAACCGGAACTGACCCTTTTGGAATTTTGCCAGCTCTACCTTGCGGAACAGATAAATGCCCGCGGTAATGGCGGAGACTGCCTGTGCAATTACCGTTGCCCAAGCCACACCGGCTACCTGCCAGAACTGCACGAAAATCAAATCCAGCACAATGTTGACCACCGTGGCAATCAGCAGAAAATACATGGTAGAGCGGCTGTCGCCAATGGATCGCAGAATGGCCGCGAAGGTGTTATAGGCAAACTGAAACACCAGGCCAATGCAGTAAATCCGCAGATACAGCAGCGCATCGTCCAGAATCGAAGCATCGGCCTGCAAAAGTCCTGCAAGAAGGGGGCGGCTGGTGAGAATGCCCAGAATCGTAATCAGAATTCCGGCGCCCAGCAGCGTAAAGCAGGCGGTGGAGAGATTCTTACGGAAGGCGTCGGCGTTTTTGGCCCCGTAGAACTGGGATGCCATTACACCAACGCCATTGGTGAGGCCTGTTGCCAGGGCCAGCAGCAGGAATGTAATGGGGAAACTGGTGCCGACGGATGCCAGCGCGGTCTGACTGGCGAAGTTGCCCACAATCAGGCTGTCGGCCAGGGAATAAATCTGCTGTAGTAAATTGCCGCCAATCAGGGGCAGGGTGAAGGAAAGAATCAGCTTCCATTCCTTCCCGGTGGTCATATCTTTTGCCATGGGGATTCCTCATTTCAGTGCATATAATTTCAGTCTATATTATACCGCAGAATGCGCAGCTTTCCAATACCAGTTTCTCGGATAGCTATAACCGGCGGTTATAAAAAGCGCCTGAACCGAACCCGGTTCAGGCGCAGTGAAAAGCGAATAAAACTTACTTAATGATCCGGAGCCGCAGAACGCCTTCCAGCCCGCGCACATGCGCCAGAGTTTCCTCGGAGATTTCCTGGCCCAGATCGATCAGGGTATAGGCATAATCGCCGCGGGACTTGTTGGTCATGTTCTCGATGTTGGCGCCCTCGGCAGACAGCAGCGTGGAGATGTTGGAGATCATCTTGGGGATGTTCCGGTGGATGATACCCAGACGGGCAGCGCCGGAGCGGGGCATTTCCACGTTGGGCATGTTGACGGAGTTGCGGATGTTGCCGGTGTTCAGGTATTCCCGGAGCTCCTGGGCGGCCATAATGGCGCAGTTCTCTTCGCTCTCGGGGGTAGAAGCGCCCAGATGCGGGATGGTAACTACGCCGGGCTTGCCAACCAGCTTGTTGTTGGGGAAATCGGTGACATAGCGGGCAACCTTGCCGCTTTCCAGAGCCGCCAGAATATCCTCGTCGTCTACCAGACCGCCCCGGGCCAGGTTGATGATCCGAACGCCATAGCGCATGGAGGAGATGGAGGCCTCGTTGATCATGCCCTTGGTGGAGGGCAGCAGCGGGGAATGGACGGTGATGTAGTCGCTCATCTCATAAATGGTCTTGAGATCCACAACCTTGACGGAGGAATCCAGCACCAGCGCGTTCTGCACGGACAGATAGGGGTCATAGCCATAGACATTCATGCCCAGCTTCACGGCAGCGTTGGCTACCTTCACACCGACGGCACCCAGACCAATAACGCCCAGGTTCTTGCCCATGATCTCGGGGCCGACGAACTTGCTCTTGCCCTTCTCCACCAGCTTTTCTACGTCGCCGTCAGCCTCGGTGAGCCCGGATACCCACTCAATGCCGCCGACCACGTTACGGGAGGCCAGCATCAGGGCGCAGATCACCAGCTCTTTTACAGCGTTGGCGTTGGCGCCGGGGGTGTTGAACACCACGATACCGGCTTCGGCGCATTTGTCCAGCGGGATGTTGTTGGTACCGGCACCGGCGCGGGCAATGGCGCGGAGGTTGGTGCCGAATGCCATCTCGTGCATGTCGGCGGAGCGAACCAGAATGCCGTCGGGGTTCTCACAGGTATCGGTGACGGTGAATTCCTTTTCGTCCAGCTGGCCGAGGCCCAGGGGGCTGATTTTATTTAAAGTTTGAATGGTATACATAATATTTAATATCCCCTTATTAAGCATTCTCTTTATCGAACTTCTTGATGAAATCGCAGAGCTTTTCCACGCCCTCTACCGGCATAGCATTATAGATGGAGGCACGCATACCGCCCACCTTCCGGTGGCCCTTCAGGTTGGAGAAACCGGCCTCGATGGACTCTGCCACGAACTTGGCGTCCAGATCGGCATTGCCGGTGCGGAAGGTGACGTTCATGTCGGAGCGGGAGCCGGGCTTTGCGGCGGCGGTGAACAGCTTGGAGCTGTCGATGACGTCATAGAGCATCTGAGCCTTGCCGTGCTTGATCTTCTCCATGCCGGGGATGCCGCCCTGCTCGTCCAGCCAATCCAGCACCAGACCCAGCATATAGATGCACCAGCAGGGAGGGGTGTTGTACATGGAATCCTTGTCGATCATGGTCTTGTAGTTCATCATCAGGGGGGTGTAGGGCAGCTCGTGGCCAGCCAGCTCTTCCTTGACAATGGCAACGGTCAGACCGGCAGGCGCCATGTTTTTCTGGGCGCCGGCGAAGATGATGCCGTATTTGCTCACATCCACCTGGCGGGAGAGAATGTCGGAGGACATGTCGCATACTAGGGGCACATCGCCGGTTTCGGGGACATACTGCCACTCGGTGCCGTAGATGGTGTTGTTGGCGCAGTAATAGAAATAGGATGCGTCAGGGCTCAGCTGCAGCTGGTCCTGGGTGGGGATATAGGTAAAGTCCTGATCCTCAGAGGAAGCGGCAACATGGATGTCGCCGTACTTTGTGGCCTCTTTATAGGCGATGTTGGCAAAGTTACCGGTGACAGCGTAATCTGCCTTGCCGGTTTTCCCGATGAGGTTCAGGGGAACCATGGAGAACTGGGAGGATGCGCCGCCCTGGAGGAACAAAATCTTGTAGCTCTCGGGGACATTCATCAGGCGGCGGAACTTTGCCTGGGTATCGTCGAAGATCTTCTGAAAAGCCTTAGAACGGTGACTCATTTCCATGACTGACATTCCGCTGCCGCCATAGTTCATCATTTCCCGTGAAGCGCGCTCCAATGCGGGAAGGGGAAGCATACTGGGGCCGGCAGAGAAGTTGTAGATACGATCATAAGCTGCCATAGATTTAGTCACTCCTGTTAATATAATTTGCCATTGCCGGGCGGTTTGAAAGGAAGCGTCTGGCAATGTGCTATGCTTTATTATAATAAAGAAACAATACTTTGTCAATGTAATGCGGCTTGGGGAAATACCCAAAGATAAGGTTGAAACCGATGATAATTTAGTGATATAATGAGAACCGGAATTGTTTTGATTTTTAGGGGAAATCCCCCCGGAGAAAAACTCTGTGGGCGATTTTTAGGGCGGCTGCTTTGGAACGGCTGCCGGGGAGGAACACGATATGCAAATTTCATACCTGCGGGATTTGCTGGAGGCGTCGGTGCTCTGCGGGGAAGACCGGCTGGAGGAAGACGTTTCCACCGTATTTGCCAGCGATATGATGAGCGATGTTTTGGCATGTCCCGATGAGATTCAATGTCTGCTCACGGGGCTGATGAATAGCCAGGTCATCCGGACGGCGGATATGATGGACATTGGGCTGATTGTCTTTGTGCGGGGCAAATGTCCCCCGGAGGACGTGGTAGAGATGGCACGGCAGAGAGAGATGGCGGTTTTGGTCACCAACTGTCGTATGTTCAGCGCCTGCGGGCGGCTGTATGCAGCTGGTTTGGGCTGCCGTTAAGGAGGATATTATGGAAACCGTAAAACTGACTTACGAGATTGACGGAGATAATTTCAATGCAGCGGGTGATGCGTCCACGGCGGTGAAGCGGGTGCTGAAAAAGCTGCGCCTGCCTGCTCAGATCGTGCGCCGGGCCGTGGTGTGCATGTACGAGGGCGAGATCAATATGGTCATTCATGCTGACGGCGGCGTGGCCGAGCTGGAGGTAGACGAGGAGAAAATCGTGATTGTGCTGAAGGATAAGGGCCCCGGGATTCCTGATATCGACAAGGCCATGGAAGAGGGCTGGTCCACGGCATCCCCCACGGTCCGGGCTCGGGGCTTTGGCGCCGGTATGGGCCTGCCCAATATGAAGCGCAATGCGGATAAAATGGACATTCAGACGACCATTGGCGTGGGCACTACCGTTACCATGGTCATCTACATCGGCGGTGACGGAAAGTGAGTCATTCGATCGAGCTGAACCTCGACAAGTGCGCCGGGTGTACCGCCTGCGTGAAGGTCTGCCCCACGGAGGCAATCCGGGTGGTCCGGAGTAAGGCGGTCATTTTCGACCAGCGGTGTATTGACTGCGGGCGGTGCGTGGGTATTTGCCCCCACCATGCCTATTCCGTAAAGTCCGACCGCTTCGACAAGCTCAAGGAATACAAATACAATATTGCCATGCCCGATACGGCGCTGTATGGGCAGTTTAAGAACCTCTATGACATCAATCTGGTACACGAGGGGCTCTTAATGCTGGGGTTTCAGGATGTGTATCCCTGCGCCATCGGGGCGGAGCTGCTGTCGGATTACTACAAAAAGCACCAGGATGAATTTCTGGCCGAAGAGCTGCCCAGAATCAACTCCGAGTGCCCGGCTACGGTACGGCTCATTGCCATGGAGTTTCAGGATTTGATCCCCAACGTGGTGGAAAAGCTGTGCAGCTTTGAGGTTACGGCGATTCTGGCCCGGAAGGAAGCTGCGGAGAAGACGGGGCTCAAGCCGGAGGAAATCGGTATCTGCCTGATTTCACCGTGCCCGGCGAAAAATACCCGGGCCTACCATCCCCTGGGCCTGGAGAAGCCGGTGGTGGACTATGTGCTGCCGGTGAGCGAGGTGTATTTAAAGCTGCTGACCCCCATGAAATCCGTGGAGCAGCCCAGGGATTTTCTCCGCTGCGGCAAGCTGGGGTTGAGCTGGGGCAGAACCGGCGGCCAGAGCGGCCTGTTTGCCAATCGTGACGCATTGGCGGTGGACGGCACCAAGAGTGTGGTCAACATCCTGAGCGAGCTGGAGGACGATAAGGTCAGCGAGGCGGAGTATGTGGAGCTGGGCATGTGTACCCAGAGCTGCTTCGGCGGCTGTATGATGGTGGAGAATCCCTACACCGCGAAGCTTCGGATGCGCTGCATTACCGACCCGATTCCGGCACAGCGAATGGAAATCCCCGAATGGCTGGAGGAGCGGCTGAACTGGGACTTTGAGCTGGAGGAAATCGATACGGAAATTGCCGATACCATTGCCCAGGCGCTGCAAATTGAGGCGGCGGCGGAACGTCTGCTGAAAACGCTGCCGAAATTTGACTGCGGCAACTGCGGCGCGCCTACCTGCCGTGCCTTTTCACGAGATGTGGCAGAGGGCTTTGCCGACGAGGGCGATTGTATCTTTAATATCATCAAGGCGATGCGAGAGGGCAAGAGCTATGAGGACGAATCCGATGAATTCGTCCCGCCACCCTTCCGTCGCCCGCTGCACTGAGAAAGGAGCAGACATATGACGGTAAAAGAACTGACCGAGGCCCTTGGGCTCAAGGCATTTTATGTAGAAGAGGAAGACCGGGAGATTGAAGGGGTCTACTGCGGCGATCTGCTCAGCTGGGTCATGGGAAAATGCCCGGCGGATGCCGCATGGATCACCATTATGTCCAATCAGAATGTGGCTGCGGTGGCAGTGCTGTGTGATACGGCGTGCATCATTCTGTCGGAAAATGTCCAGCCGGATACCGAGCTGCTGGAGCGGGCGGAAAAGCAGGGCGTTACCCTTTTGGGCAGTGAAATGGACGAGTATCAGCTCTGCTGGCGCATGAAAGCGCTACTGGGATGAAGGTATATTACGATCTCCATATGCACTCGTGCCTGTCCCCATGCGGGGCGGACGATATGACCCCCAATAACCTGGTGCATATGGCGGCGCTGGCGGGGCTCCAGGTCATTGCCCTGTCTGACCATAACACCACCCGGAATGTTCCGGCGGCGGTGGAGGTGGGAAAGGAATGCGGGGTGCTGGTGGTGCCCGCTATGGAGCTCACCACCAAGGAGGATATTCATGTGCTGTGCCTGCTGCCCAGCGTTGCGGCAGCGGAGGACTTCCGGCAGTATGTCTATCCCCGGCTCCCTCAGCGGAAAAACCGCCCAAAGGCCTTTGGTCATCAATATGTGATGAACGAAAAAGACGAGATTTTGGAGGAAGAGTCCCAGCTGTTGTCCTTCGGTTCCTCCATTGGCATTTATGAAACCAAAGCGCTGCTGAAGGACTTTGGGGGATTTGCCGTACCCGCGCATATCGACCGGGCCAGCTATTCCCTGATCGGCGTGATGGGCCTGGTGGACCCGGAAATGGGCTTTACGGTCTATGAAACAACCCCCGGCTGTGACCGGCAAGCGCTGATGGCGCAATACCAGTTTACCGGGGGCTTTTTGTCCAATTCCGACGCCCACGACCTGATTGCCATTGCCGACGCGGAAAGGCAGCTGGAGATTCCGGAGCTGTCGCCGGCGGGCGTGATTGCCGGAGTTCGGGCGTTGGGAGAACAAAAAATCGGAGTTTAAGAAACGAGAAGAAAGGAAGAACCATGTCGATTCTAAAGCGGTTTGTATCCTACTACAAGCCATACCGGCACCTGTTCTATATGGACTGCGTGTGCGCAACGGTGCTGTGCATCATTGATTTGAGCTTTCCGCAGATTCTCCGGTGGCTGCCGGAGGGGCTGTTTTCGGGCAGTGCAGCGTCCATCTTTTCGGCGCTGCGGTGGCTGTTCCCGGTGTTGCTGATTTGGTATCTGCTGCGGGCGCTGTGCCAGTTCTATGTGACCTCTTTCGGCCATGTGATGGGCACCCGGATGGAGACGGATATGCGCCAGGACCTGTTTGACAAGTATATGTCCCTGTCCTATTCCTACTATGACCAGAATAACACCGGCGAGATGATGTCCCGGCTGGTCAGCGACCTGTTTGATATCTCGGAGCTTGCCCACCATGGGCCGGAGAACCTGCTGATGTGCTCCATCAAGATCATCGGCAGCTTTATTCTGCTGCTGTGGGTGAATGTGCCCATGACCATGCTGCTTTTGGCAGTGACGGCGATTTTGGTGATCTTTACGGTGTTCCGGCAACTGAGAATGCAGCGGATTTTTACCGAAAACCGGGAGCGGATTGCGGACGTCAATGCCGGGGTGCAGAACTCGCTGGCGGGCATTCGGGTGGTAAAGACCTTTGCGGTAGAGCAGGGGGAGATGGATAATTTCCGGGCCTCCAACGGGCGTTATCGGCAGTCCAAGGAAAAGAGCTATATGGCCATGGGCATTTTCCACGGCGGCAGCAACTTCCTCCAGGGCATGCTGTATGTGGTAACGCTGGTGTCCGGCGGCTTTTTCATCGCCCGTGGGAGCCTGAGCTATAACGACCTGGCGGTGTATGCGCTGTATATCGGTATTTTCATCACCCCCATTGGTCAGCTGATGGACTTTACGGAAATGCTTCAGAAGGGCTATGCAGGCTTTAAGCGCTTTGCGCAGATTATGGAGACGGAGCCGGATATTCAGGAAGCACCCGATGCGGTGGCGCTGGAGCATGTGACCGGCGACATTCAGTACAAGGATGTATCTTTCCAGTACACGGAGAAGGAGCAGGTGCTCACCCATCTAAATATCCAGATTCCCGCGGGCAAGACCTGCGCATTGGTTGGCCCGTCCGGCGGCGGCAAAACCACCATTTGCTCCCTGCTGCCCAGATTTTATGACGTCACTGGCGGCAGCGTTCTGGTGGATGGTCACGACGTTCGGCAGCTGAAGCTCAAAAGCCTGCGGGAGGCCATTGGCATTGTCCAGCAGGATGTGTATATCTTCGCGGGAACGGTCCGGGAGAACATCGCCTATGGCAAAAAGGCTGCCACTCAGCAGGAGATTGAAGAGGCGGCGAAGAATGCCAACATCCACGACTTTATCATGGGTCTGGAGGACGGCTACGACACCTATGTGGGTGAACGGGGCACCCGGCTTTCCGGCGGCCAGAAGCAGCGGATTGCCATTGCCCGGGTATTCCTGAAAAATCCCCCGATTTTGATTTTGGACGAGGCGACCTCAGCTCTGGACAATGAGTCGGAGAAGCACATTCAGGAGGCGCTGGACCGGCTGAGCGTGGGCCGCACCACTGTGGTGATTGCCCATCGGCTGTCTACCATTCGTTCGGCGGAAAAGATCATCGTCATTGACGAGGGCGGCGTAAAGGAGCAGGGCAACCACCATCAGCTCATGGAGCTGGACGGTATTTATGCCCGGTACTTCAATATGCAGTTTGAGGGCCTGGACGTACAGATGGACGCATAATCGGCTAGAGAAAACCCCTGCGTATTCTAAATTCGGAGTACGCAGGGGTCATTTTTATAGTACCTTGGACAGGAACGACTGGGTCCGGGGATTCTGAGGATGATTGAAAATCTCATCGGGGGTACCGGACTCCTGGACAATGCCGCCGTCCATAAACAGCACCCGGTTGGCAACCTCGCGGGCAAAGCCCATCTCGTGGGTGACTACGACCATGGTCATACCCTCCTGGGCCAGCTGCTTCATAACCTCCAGTACCTCGCCGACCATTTCGGGGTCCAGGGCGGAGGTGGGTTCGTCAAACAGCATCACTTCGGGATGCATAGCCAGCGCGCGGACAATGGCGATACGCTGCTTCTGGCCGCCGGAGAGCTGAGAGGGATAGGACATGGCCTTATCCTCCAGGCCGACTCGCTTTAAAAGGGCCATTGCGTCTTCCTTGGCCTCTTCCTTGGTCTTGAGCTTCAGGCGAACCGGGGCCAGGGTCATGTTGTCCAGAATGTTCAGGTTGTTAAACAGGTTGAAGTGCTGGAACACCATGCCCATTTTCCGGCGCATCTCATTGATGTTGGTCTTGGGGTCGGTCATGGAAACGCCGTCGAACAAAATCTCACCGGAGGTGGGGGTTTCCAGCATGTTCAGGCATCTTAAAAACGTGGACTTACCGGAACCGGAGGGGCCGATGACCACCACTTTTTCGCCCTTGGAAATGTGCTCGTTGATGCCGTTTAGCACATTCAGGGAGCCAAAGCTCTTATGCAAATCCTTAATCTCAATCACTGGCGCGCATCCTCCTTTCCAGCAGGCCCATAAGGCCGGACAGAATCATAACCATAGCCAGGTAGAGCACGGCGATACCTACATAGGGCATAAATGCCTGATAGGTTTTGCCCTGCACCAGCTGTGCGGCCTTGGTGAGGTCGCGGAGGCCGATCACGGTGACGATGGACGTATCCTTCAGCAGGGTAATGAGCTCGTTGCCCAGGGCGGGGAGAATGTTCTTAATGGCCTGGGGAATGACGACAAAGCGCATGGTGGTGGCATAGGGGAGGCCCAGAGAACGGCCTGCCTCCATCTGGCCCTTGTCGATGGACATAATGCCGCCGCGAATGATCTCGGATACATAAGCGCCGGAGTTGACGCCGAAGGTCAGCATGGCAACGCCAACCTGGTTCCGGGTGCTGGCAAAGATAACGAAGTACATAATCAGCAGCTGAACCATGATGGGAGTGCCGCGGATGACGGTGGTGTAAATCTGACAAATTACATTGAGCACACCCAGCACCGGGTTATGCTTTCCGGGGCGCTGCTGATCGTGGCTGGTACGAACGACCGCCACCAGAACGCCCAGGACAATGCCCAGCACCAATGCCATGGCTGCCACCTGGAGCGTGACCCCGATGCCCTTTAAGTACAGAAGCCAGCGGTCGCCTTCCACAAAGCTTTGGATAAAATCGTCTTTCACGCCGGAGAAAAATTCCGCCATTGTGTTGCTCCTCTCTTGTAGTTGATATCCCTACGGGGAGAAATTAGTAAAAATGGGGCGGTTGCCCGCCCCATTTTAAGATACATGTTATTCCGCCTTGATGTACTTGTCCAGGATGGACTGTACGGTGCCATCGTCGATGAGCTCCTTCAGGGCGTTGTTGACAGCATCCCGGAGAGCGGTGTTGTCCTTGCTGATGCCAATGGCATAGTCTTCGCTGACGTACTCGGTACTCAGCATCTTCAGCTTGCCGGCATTCTGCGCTACAAACTCCTGAGCGGGCTGGCTGTCGATGACCACTGCGTCAACCTTGCCGCTGAGCAGCGCCTGAACCGCGTTTGCGCCGTTGGGGAATGCGGTGACCATATCCTCGCCGAAGTCATCGGAGCAGTAGATGTAGCCGGTGGTGGATTCCTGGCAGCCGATCAGCTTGCCCTGGAGATCATCAATGGATTCGATGTCAGAAAGAATGGGAAGAATAACCATCTGTACGCCGGTGGCATAGGTATCGGAGAAATCAATGTTCTGCTTCCGCTCGTCGGTAACGGTCATGCCGGCCATAGCAATATCGGACTTGCCAGTCTGAACAGAGGTGATGATGGAACCGAAGTCCATGTCGTCAACCACCAGCTCAAGACCCAGCTTCTCGGCGATCTTGCCTGCAATCTCAACGTCGATGCCCTCGAAGGAGCCGTCGTCAGCAACCATCTCATAGGGAGGGAAGGCGGCGTTGGTTGCCATGTGGAGCTTACCATCCTCAACGGTGGTGAAGTCGGTGGCAACAGCCTCGGTGGTGGAATCGGCCTCGGCAGCGGGAGCCTCGTCCTTTACGGAAGTCTCGGCAGCAGCCGTAGCTTCGGCAGCAGCCTCGGTGGGCGCTGCGGTAGCAGCCTCAGAGGTGGCGGCAGAGGAAGCAGCGGAATCGCCGCAGCCTGCCAGCATGGAAAGGCAGAGCGCACAGCTCAGTGCCATTGCAAAAAACTTTTTCATGATGAAATCATCCCTTCAATGATATGAATGCACCAAAACGGACTGCCGCCTTGGCACACTCGGATTCATACTACTGATTATAGCACCTTCCTGCAAGAAAAACAGAAATATTCACAACATTCAGGAAAATATACGCATTTTCCATGATATTCACAAAAAATCATGAATGTTGGCGGGTGCTCTGCTGCAAAATTACCCCATGAGCAGAGTCAGCACGGCCTTTTGGGCATGGAGCCGATTTTCCGCCTCTTCAAAAATCACATCGGCGTGCGCTTCAAAGACGGAATCGGTGATTTCCAGACCGCGGCGGGCGGGGAGACAATGGAGCACCAGGCAGCCGGGCGCGGCCTTTTCCAGCAGCGCGTCGTTGACCTGATAGGTGCCGGAGAATACGCTGGTGCGGGTTTCCTGCTGGGCTTCCTGCCCCATGGAGGTCCATACGTCGGTATAGACGGCGGTGGCGCCAACCACGGCTTCGGCTGGATCGTGCATCAGACGGAACCGGTCACCATATTCCTTGGCAAAGTCCAGAATTTCCTGGGGCGGTTCATAGCCCTGGGGGCAGGCAACGGTAACCTGCATGCCTACCTTTAGGCAGCCCACAATCAGGCTGGAGCAGACATTATTGCCATCGCCAACAAAGCACAGGTGCTGATCCTCCAGAATGGGGTCCCGTTCCCGCAGGGTCATCAGGTCCCCCAACACCTGGCAGGGGTGGGAGAAGTCCGTCATGCCGTTGATGACAGGAACGGTGGCGTGGGAGGCCAGGGCCTCCAGTTCCTCCTGCTTATAGGTGCGGATCATGATGCCGTCGCAATAACGGCTGAGGGTGCGGGCGGTGTCCTGAATGGGTTCGCCCCGGCCAATCTGGGTGTCGGCGGCGGTGAGATACATGGCGTGACCGCCCAGCTGGAACATACCTGTTTCAAAGGACGCCCGGGTACGGGTGGAGTTTTTGGCGAAAATCATCGCCAGGGTTTTGCCCGCCAAACGGTCATGTCGAATACCGTGGCGTACATCGTATTTCAGCTGATCTGCCAGATCGAGAATTTCGAAGATATCCTCGGTGGTGAGATCCAAAAGCTTTAGTAGATCCTTTTTCATGGAACGTTACTCCCTTATGCGCCCAGAACTTCGGCCATGATGGCAAGTCCCTGGTCCATTTCCTCCTGAGAGATGGTCAGTGGCGGCAGCAGACGGATGGTGCTGTGACCGGCGGTCAGGCACAGAAGACCCTTGTCCCGCATGGCGCTGATCTTGTCGCTGTAGCCCGCTTCATCGGTGAGGGCGACACCCAGCATCAGGCCCATACCACGGACTTCTTTCACCCCGGGCATTGCGGAGATCTTCTCCTTGAGATAAGCGCCCTTTTTCTTAACGTCGGCAAGCAGCGTATCGTCCAGCTGCTCCAAAACGCTCAGACCACCGGCGCAGCAAATGGGGTTGCCGCCGAAGGTGGTGGCATGGGTGCCGGGGGTCAGGACGGTTTCGGTTTTGGCACCTGCCATAATACCGGCCAGGGGAAGTCCACCGCCGATGCCCTTGGCAAAGGAGACGACATCCGGCAAAATGCCATAGTCCTGGAAGCAGAACAGACTGCCGGTCCGGCCAACACCGGTCTGTACCTCATCCACAGCCAAGAGCCAATCCTTCTCCTGGCATAGAGCCTGGAGTGCGTTGACATAATCCTGATCCAGAGGAAGTACGCCGCCTTCGCCCTGAATCAGCTCCACCATCACGGCGCATACGGTGCCGTCGTCCAGTGCCTTGATGGCCGTCAAATCGTTGGGGGCGGCATACTGGAAGCCCTCGGTAAACGGGAAGAAATACTGATGGAACACATCCTGTCCGGTGGCGGTCAGGGTGGTGATGGTTCTGCCGTGGAAGGAGTCCTTCAGGGTGATGATGGTGCTTCTGCCTGCGCCGTATTTGTCATAGGAATACTTCCGGCAGAGCTTAATCATGCCCTCGTTTGCCTCGCCGCCGCCATTGGCAAAGAAAGCACGTTTCATGCCGGTGCGGCTGGTAAGCTGATGGGCCAGCTCGATATAGGGCTCAGAGTAGAACAGGTTGGAGATATGGGCCAGTTTGGCGGCCTGGTCGGTGATGGCCTTGAGCCACTTTTTGTTGCCGTAGCCCAGGCAGTTGACGCCAATGCCGGAGGTAAAGTCGATATATTTCTTGCCCTCGGGAGAATAGAGGGTAGCGCCCTCGCCATGGTCGATGGCAACGGGGAATCTGCCATAAGTCTGCATGACGCACTGGGCGTCGAGATTCATCAGTTCTTTGCTTGTCATAGGTATTTCATCCTTTCTGTGGGAGGGATCAATAGATCATGGTGCCGACGCCTGCATCGGTGAGCAGCTCAATGAGAACCGAGTGCTCGATACGTCCGTCGAGAATATGGGCGCGGCTGACGCCTCGTCGTACCGCCTCCACACAGCACTGAATCTTGGGGATCATGCCGCCCTTGATTACGCCCTCTTTTACCAGAACGGGCACCTCGGATACGCGGCATTTGGAAATCAGGGTGCTGGGATCATTGACGTCCCGCAGCAGGCCCAATACGTCGGTGAGAATCACCAGCTTTTCCGCGCCCAAACCGGCAGCCACCTGGGCGGCGGCGGTATCGGCGTTGATGTTGTAGCACTTTGCGCCGTCAGCACCGGCGGCTACAGAGGAAATCACAGGGATATAGCCTGCGGCCAACACATCCAGAATGGGCTGGCAGTTGATGTTTGTGATATCGCCCACAAAGCCGTAGTCAAAGCCGTCGCCGGTTTTCTTCACGGCCTCCAGCATGCGGCCGTCCATGCCGCACAGGCCCATGGCCTTGCCGCCGTAAGCGTCGATCAGGGATACCAGGTCCTTGCTGACCTTGCCGCAGAGAATCTGCTGTACGATGTCCATGGTTTCCTCGTCGGTGTAGCGGAGGCCATTGACGAACACGCCCTCCTTGCCGATCTTTTTCAGCATGGAAGAGATTTCGGGACCGCCGCCATGGACCACAACCACCTGAATGCCCACCTGGTGCAGCAGCACAATGTCAGACAGCACCGCCCGGCGGAGATTTTCACTAATCATGGCATTGCCGCCGTATTTCACCACGACGATTTTGCCGGAATATTGCTGAATATAGGGCAGGGCCTCGTTTAATACCTTGGCCCGATCCATAATACTAAGACTCATCGGATTCAACCTTCTTTTCGGGGAATATTAGGTGCGGTAATCCCCATTGATTTTCACATAATCATAGGTGAGGTCGCAGCCCCAAGCGGTGACGGCGTGCTCGCCCTCGTTGACGTTCACCAGAATTTCCACTTCGTCCTGGGACAGAACCTTTTTCGCCAGGTCCTCGTCAAATTCCAGGCCCTCTCCGGCCTTGCATACGGCAATGGAGCCTGCGGAGGAGGCGAAGGTAACGTCCACGCACTCCGGACGGAAGGGCGCCTTGGAATAGCCCATGGCGCAGAGCACCCGGCCCCAGTTGGCGTCGGCACCGAACATGGCGGCCTTTACCAGGGAGGAACGGATGACTTCCATGGCCAGCTTTTCGGCGGCCTCGTCACTGCGGGAGCCGGAGACGGTGCAGGTGACCAGCTTGGTAGCGCCCTCGCCGTCGCCAGCAATCTTCTTTGCCAGCTCGGTGCAGACGAATTTCAGCGCGCCGTAGAATACGTCGTAATCCTCGCTCTTCCAATCGATCAGCGGGTTTTCCGCCGCACCGGAGGCGAGAATACAGCAGGTATCGTTGGTGGAGGTATCTCCGTCCACGGATACCCGGTTAAAGGTGACCTTGGTGACCTCATACAGCGCGTCCTGAAGTACATCGGGGGAGATGGCGCAGTCGGTGGTCAGGAAGCAGAGCATGGTGCCCATGTTGGGATGGATCATGCCGGAGCCCTTTGCGATACCGCCCAGACGCACCTCCTTGCCGCCCAGCTCAAAGGAAACGGCAATTTCCTTCTTCTTGGTATCGGTGGTCATAATGGCGGCAGCGGCATCGCCGGAACCGTCGCGGCTGAGAAGAGCTGCCAGCGTGGGGCATGCGTCTTCAATCACAGAGACATTCAGCGTCTGGCCGATGACGCCGGTGGAGCAGACGATGAAATCCTCGGGGCGAAGGCCGGTGGCGGAAGCCGCAGCTTCGCACATCTTTACGGCGTTTTCATGGCCCAAGGGTGCGCAGGCGTTGGCGTTGCCGGAGTTGGCAATTACGCCCCGGGCGGAGCCGTTTTCCAGATGCTCCATGGTGACATAGATGGGAGCGGCTTTGACGCGGTTCATGGTGTAAACACCGGCGGCGGAAGCCTCGGTGTCGCAGAGAATCATTGCAAGGTCGTTTTTGTCGGCAGAGGAGCCTGCCTTTACACCGGCATGGACACCGGCTGCCCGAAAGCCCTTTGCGGCAGTTACGCCGCCAGAGATGAGTTTCATTGGGATACCTCCAGCATTAAAATATCAGTGAGAAGCAGCTGTTTTCCGCTGCTGATACGTCTTTTTGAGCCACCGGCCCAGGTAAACAAGCCCCATGGAGCCCGCCGCCGCAAGCAGCAGCCGGGGCACGGAGAACAGGAACCACTGGGGGGTGGAAAGCTCCGGCTGCGCACCAAAGATATGGGCCCAGATCCGGTTATAGTAGGTGATAATGGTTCGGTGCAGGGCAAGAATGGGAATGGTGTTCTGCCCCAGCTCCATGAGCACATGGGAAATCTTCGTGCCCTCTAAAAATCTGCACAGCCGCAGCATCACGCAGGGGCCGATCACGCCGCCGATGAAGTAAATCACCGCGCCCCAATCCCCGTGCGGGCCATAGGCGCTCATGAGCATGGAGGTGGACATGGCATCGTTCCAAATGCCAATGCAAACCACCAATGCAGCGGCGGCAATGTAGCACACCGGCTCCAGCCATTTATGATTCCACTGGCGCTCCAATAGGTTGATCTGCCGGATGCCATAGCCTGCGGCCATCAGCGCGGCGGCCAGAAAGCAGTTGTTAAAGTTCCAGGGGAGCCGCAGGGGCAGATGGTTCATGGCAATGGTAACAAGCAGACAGGGGATTATCATGTACCGGAGCTTCCAGCCGAACTTCCGGCGAAGCAGCAGAAGCAGCAGAAATGCCCCTGAAGCGGTGACCATGGCGGTGAGAAACCATAAGGGATAGTTATAGGATGTAAAGTAGTGCAGGGAAGGGGTGGTGTCGGAGAACAAAATCACGCCCTCGGAATAGAACACGCCGAAGATATGCTTGAGAAGCTGTTTGGCAGTCTCTCGGGTCTGAGGAATGATATAGGGAATCCAGTCGAAGAGATACAATACCATCAGTGCGGCGTTGTAGCCAAAGTAAGGTCGAAGCAATGGCTTGGCCCGTTTTTTCAGCTGCGTACCCCAGGGCTCGTCCTTATCCTTCCACAGAAAGCCTGCGGTGAGGAAAAACAGCGGGATCAGTACCACATAGCCCACGGTGCCGGTATAGGGCGCCCCGTCGGCATGGACGGAAATGATCCAGAGCATGGCAATGCCCTTGGCGATGTCCAGATAATCCTTGTGTTTTCGTTCTGCCATAAAAATCCCCTTTCTTTTAAGGCAATGCCACATAAATTGGCGGCGAGGATTCAGGCGGAGATTTTTCGTCGGAAAAAGGCAGTTTTTCGCAGGAATACTTTGTGTATTTCAAGAAAAAATAACGCATTTCCGGTGGAAAAGATCGACTGAAGACCGGCGACACATTTATGCGGTGTTGCCTCAAGGGTATTTTATCACAGACCGTAATTCTCGTCTACACCCATCATAATATTGAGGTTCTGGACGGCGGCACCGGAAGCACCCTTGCCCAGATTATCAAACTGCGCTGCCACAATGGCCTGGGATTCATTGCCGCAGACAAAGATGCTCAGGTCGTTGGTGCCGACCACATTATTGCTGCCCAGGCATCCGCCCTTGAGCACACCTTCGCCCATCACCGGCATCACATGGATGTTCTTCTCACCGGCATAGAAGTCGCTGTAGGCCTTCTGGAGGGAGGCAAGGCTGTTGGTGCCGGGGAGCAGATCAAAGTGCAGCGGCACAGTGACCAGCATGCCCTGGGGAAAATCGCAGACAATGGGGCAGAAAATCGGCTTTTTGGTCAGGCCGCAGACCTGCATCATCTCGGGGATGTGCTTATGGCTGAGGGAAAGACCGTAGTGCCGGGGAGAGTCATATTCCGGGTCGCGCTCGGGGGACTCGTATTCAGCAATCATCTTCTTGCCGCCGCCGGTATAACCGGTCAGGCTGTGAGCGGCCAGGGGATAGTCCGGAGGGAGAATGCCCATTTGCACCAGGGGATACACCAGGGAGATAAAGCCCGTGGCGTGGCAGCCAGGATTGGCCACAAACTGCGCGGTCTGAATCTTCTCACGATGAGCCTTAGACAGCTCGGGGAAGCCATAGGCCCAGGCGGGGTTCGTCCGGTGGGCGGTGGAGGCGTCGATGATCCGGGTGCCGGAGTCCTCTACCATTTCGGCAGCTTCTATGGCCGCGGCATCGGGCAGGCACAGGAAGACGTAATCCGCCTCCTGAATGGCGCCTTTTCTGGCTGCGGGGTCCTTTTTCATGGCTTCGGGCAACTCAATCAGGGTCACATCGTCCCGAAGTCCCATCCGGCCTTCAATCTGGAGGCCGGTGGTTCCGGCCCGTCCGTCGATGAAAATCTTCGTCACTGGTTCTCGCTCCCTTCATAAGGAGCACCGGAGGATGCATGCTCCTCCACGAACTTCTCGATATAGGCAATCTGCCGCAGAACCTCCTGCTCGGCGGGGCCGCCCATGACCTTCCGCTCGTTGACGCAGGTTTTCAGGGCCAGCGCATCGTAAATGTCGCCGTCGAAGAGATTGGACACGGCGCGGAAGTCCCGAAGCGTCAGGGTATCCAGGGTATCGCCGGACTTCAGGCAGTTGTTGACCAGCCGGCCCACGATCATATAGGCCTCCCGGAAGGGCATGCCCTTTCTGGTGAGGTAATCGGCGCAGTCGGTGGCGTTGATGAAGCCGCCGGAAGCAGCCTTGCGCATGTTCTTGGGCAGCACGGTCATGGTTTTCAGCATGGCGGAGAACACGGGGATGCAGAGCTCCACAGTATCGATGGCGTCGAATACGGGCTCCTTATCCTCCTGCATGTCCTTGTTATAGGCCAGGGGCAGACCCTTCATAACCGTGAGCAGAGTAATCAGACTGCCATAAACCCGTCCGGTCTTGCCGCGTACCAGCTCGGCCACGTCGGGGTTCTTCTTCTGGGGCATAATGGAGGAGCCGGTGGAGTAGGCGTCGTCCATCTCCACAAACTTAAACTCCCAGGAGCACCAGAGAATGATCTCCTCAGAGAACCGGCTCAGATGCATCATCAGAATGGAGCAGGCGGAGAGGAACTCGATGGCGAAATCACGGTCCGATACGGAGTCCATGGAGTTCTCCGTGGGCTTCTTGAAGCCCAGGGCATGGGCGGTAAATTCCCGGTCAATGGGATAAGAAGAGGTAGCCAGCGCACCGGCACCCAGAGGGCATTCGTCCATCCGCTCCAGGCAGTCCTCCAGCCGGGTGATGTCCCGGCGAATCATGTTGGCATAGGCCATCATATAGTGGGCAAAGGTGGTGGGCTGGGCCCGCTGCATATGGGTGTAGCCGGGCATGACCGTCTCGGTGTTGGCCTTGGCCTTTTCGGTGAGCACCTTTTCCAGGTCCAGCAGCATGCCGATGATCTTGGGGATCTCGTTCTTTACATACAGCCGGAAGTCCACGGCTACCTGATCGTTCCGACTGCGTCCGGTGTGGAGCCGCTTGCCGTCGGGGCCGATGCGCTGGGTGAGCATGGCCTCGATGTTCATGTGGATATCCTCGTTTTCCATGGAGAATTCCACTTTGCCGTCCTCGATGTCCTGAAGAATGGCGGTCAGACCGTTTACAATGTCGTCGGCCTCTTCCTTGGTGATAATGCCCTGGCGGCCCAGCATGGTGGCGTGAGCCAAAGAGCCCTGGATGTCCTGCTTGTACATCCGCTGATCAAACAGAATGGAGGAGTTAAAGTCGTTTACCTGGGTATCCGTCTCCTTCTGAAACCGTCCTGCCCATAATTTCATAGTATATCTCCTTAATTGTCAATCTAGAATTCTTGCCGGAATGCTCCGGATGAACATACCGGCAACGACCCGGAAACTGGGCCGTTGCCGGAGTGGTAACGGAATAAAGGGGGCTTACTTCAGCTTGCCCTGCTCCCGCAGTGCCTGAACCTTATCCGGCAGGCCCCACAGGTTGATGAAGCCCTCGGCGTCCATCTGGTTGTAATCGCTCTCGTTGAAGGTAGCCAGCTCCTCGGAATACAGGGTTTCGGGGGAAGTAACACCAGCATGGGTTACATTGCCCTTATAGAGCTTGATCTTTACGGTGCCGGTGACATGCTCCTGGGTCTTATCCACAAAGGCGCTGAGAGCTTCCCGCAGGGGGGTGAACCACTTGCCGTTGTAAACCAGATCGGCAAAGTCTACTGCCAGCTTCTGCTTCTCGTGGAGGGTATCCTTATCCAGAGTAATCATCTCCAGAACCTCGTGGGCATAGTAGAGGATGGTGCCGCCGGGCGTCTCATATACGCCGCGGTCTTTCATGCCAACCAGCCGGTTCTCGACGATATCAAGAATACCGATGCCGTTCTCGCCGCCGACCTTGTTGAGCTTCCGGATGATGTCGCTGGCCTTCAGCTTCTCGCCGTCCAGTGCCACGGGAACACCCTTGACGAACTCCAGGGTCAGGTAGGTGGGCTTGTCAGGCGCGGCAACGGGGGAAACGCCCATCTCCAGGAAGCCCGGCTTATCGATAGGAGCCTCGTTGGCGGGGTCCTCCAGGTCCAGGCCCTCATGGGACAGATGCCACAGGTTCTTATCCTTGGAGTAGTTGGTTTCCCGGGAAATCTTCAGAGGCACATTGTGGGCCTCTGCATAATCGATCTCTTCGTCACGGCCCTTGATGTCCCAAATCCGCCAGGGGGCGATGATGGTCATCTCGGGAGCCAACCGTTTGATGGCCAGCTCAAACCGAACCTGATCGTTGCCCTTACCGGTGCAGCCGTGGCAGATGGCGTCGGCACCCTCGGCCTTTGCAATCTCTACCAGCTTCTTGGCGATGATGGGACGGGCGAATGCGGTGCCCAGCAGATACTGCTCGTACTTGGCGCCAGCCTTCATGGAGGGGATGATAACGTCGTCTACCATCTCGTCGGTGAGGTCGGCAATATAGAGCTTAGAAGCGCCGGTCTTGATGGCCTTTTCCTCCAGGCCGTCCAGCTCGCTCTCCTGGCCAACGTCGCCGGAAACAGCGATGATCTCAGGATTGTTGTAGTTCTCCTTGAGCCAGGGGATGATAATGGATGTGTCCAGTCCGCCGGAATAGGCCAGGACTACTTTTTTTACTTCTTTGGCTGCCATAATGATTGCCTCCTATATGTTTTTGACGGAATGTCGTATGTTTGGTTTGTGAGCATATGGTACCACAGCGGTAGACGTTTTGCAACCTTCAACTTGCATAAAAATTCACGAAAGGTCGATTTTCTTTTGACGTCATGCACAAAATATTCAATATATACACGAATATACACGGGAATTATGAATATTCGCATTTGCCGCTGCATAAATGTTCATAGAGGAGCTCCATGTTCTCCGGGGAGTGCTCCACCTCGCGGCTATAGAGCACGGCGGCGTCCAGAATCCGCTGGTGCAGGGTGGGAGCTTCCGTGTGCGCAGACAGGGCGAGAATGGCCGCGGTGCTGTAGACGGAGAACTGCACTTTTTCCTCCACCAGTCCGCTCCATACGCCCCGGAGCACATAGCGGTAGAGAAAATAAAACAGAATGCGGCTGCCGGGTTCCTGGACTTCCGGGTCGGAAAGGGGCAGGGCGGCGCTCGATGCAATCACCCGGGGCAGCAGCTCTTTTAATTGCGGCCGGGTAAACTCCATGGATTCCATGGCGGCAAAATAGCCGGAAAGGGACAGAGACAGCGGCGGAGCGGGCATGGCATCCAAAAAGTCTGGGGTGATTTCGCCCTCCGGAGGCAGTGTGATTCCATTTTCGGAAGCATCCAGAGCCAATGAAAACTGATCGGCCAGGCTGCGGCGGCTTTGGGCCAGGGCAAACAGCGCCTGACGGAAGATCAGCAGCTGGTGGAAAAATTCCGAATCCAGCTCCGGGTCCTCCGGGGCGGCTTCGTCGGTTTCGGCGGTACATAGTGTCAAAGGCTCTTCCAGCAGCAGTCGAGCCGCTTCGGGGCAGGAGATGGACAGGCAGGTTTCCCGACGGTTGCCGTATTCCTCCCAAAATCGGGGATGCTCCCGGCAGGTGACGGAGAGAACATCCTCGCCCAACGCTAAAATCAGTCGGCACAGCTTCTCCTTATTTAAAAAAGGACATTGGCCGTTTTTTGTGCGGAAAAAGGTGTAGCTGTCCTCCTGGCAGATGGCCGAGCGGATTTCGTCACCCAGTGCACCGGGGATTTTTTGATAACGGCAGAGAATATCGTCGTCCAAATCCACCTCCCATCCGGCACAGCAGGTGTCGGGACAGGCACCCGCGATGCATCGAAACGCTTTAAAACAGGAAAGAGAAACTTCGGTCATAGGCATACCTTCCTTGGGTAAAAAATATTGGGAAATCGATTCTTTTTTCTACTTGAACTATTCAATTATAGCATATATTTGCCGAATGTGCGCTGAAAACCGGCCATTTTTCCGTATTTTACAGGCGCTATGACACATTCCGAACATTTGTGAAGAATGCGAAAACACGAAATGAACACAGAGCACAAAATGCACATTTTACAGCCTAATTTGTATGTTGACAAAACCATCGAAAATCATCGTAATTTGTGATGTCCTTTTGCGGATATTGATGAAAGCCTCTGCCACATTTGTGGCAGAGGCTTTTCAGTTTGTCAAAGAACTCCGGTTTTCAACTCAAGAAAACCGGAGTTCTTGCTGA
>CAVJLG010000025.1:0-91578 GCA_963650135.1 Barnesiella intestinihominis
AAGGATGCGCAGCTTACGACGACGAAGCCCGACGACACATTTGTGCGGTGTTGCCTTATATTTCCTGAATCAGCTGCTGATACACCCGGAATGCCTCCTGGATTTTCTCCACCGCGCAGTGCTCATCCCGCATATGGGCCAGCTTGTATTCGCCGGGGCCAAAGCCTATGCAGGGAATGCCCAGGCTGATGGGTGTTACCGCATTGGTGCCGAAATCCCAGAAGTCGTACTCCGTAACCGGGGTTCCGGTGACCGTTTCCACAGCCCGGCGCAATGCCGCGGTCAGGGGATGGTCCTTGGAAATCTCCCAGGGGTCGTGCATGGGCTCATACCGGAGCTCTTCGCCCTTCCAGGAGGTATGCACCAGGGTTCCGACCTCCCACCGGGCGTCCTTCCCGGCAATCAGAGCGTCCATCTCCGCCTTGACCTGTTCGAGCGTCTCCCCCTGCCCCAGCCGACGGTCCAGATAAATGCTGCACTGGCTGGGCACGGCATTCAGAGACGCTGCCACGGAAGAAATATCCGACAGCACCACCGTACCGCCCTTTCCCTGGGCCATGAGGTTCTTGTTCAGCTGCTCCACCCGCTGGATGATCTCCGCCATCTCATACACGGCGTTCTTTCCCTTTTCCGGCGCGGAACCGTGGGCGGAGATGCCGTTGGTGATAATCCGAACCTGGGCCTTGCCCTTGTGCCCCAGGGTAATAACGTTGTTGCATGGCTCACAAATGACGCAGTAGTCCGGCTTCCAGCCACAGGTTTTATAAAGGTGCTGGAGATTTACGCCGTCGCAGTATTCCTCGCAGACCGTGCCGGTAACATAGACGGTTTTGCCCTCCAGCTTCCCCTGCTTTTTTGCCTCGGCTGCTGCAAAAATCGCAGTGACCAGCGCGCTTTTCATGTCCACGGAGCCTCTGCCCCAGATTGCACCGTCCACAATTTCGCCGGAGAAGGGCGGCACCTGCCAAAGGTCCCCGTCCTCTACCCGGACCGTATCCATATGTCCGTCAAACTGGAGAATCTTCGGGCCATTTCCTACCCGTCCAATGACGTTGCCGGTGGCGTCGATATGGGCCTCATCATAGCCCAGTTTTTTCATCAGCTCCAGCAGATACTGAGCAATCTGGCCCTCTTCGTCTGAATAGCTGCGAATTTGTACCGCCTTCTGTACGGCTTCAATCAGTTGTTCCATGTTCTACGCTTCCTTTCTATTCTGCTTCGGCACAATCTGCGCCAGCAATGATTTCTTCATAGGATTCGGGATCGGTGTTTCCCTCGGTACTGAAAAACAGAATCCGCGCATCCGGGCCGATACCCAGCTGAGCTTTCCGTTCCGGCGACTTTGCCAGCTCCAGAAATGCGCCGATACCCGACGCCCCGGATTCCCCCGATACCACGCCATAGCGTCCCAGCGTCCGCATACCCAGCTTCGCCGCATCGTCTCCGCACCTTAGGGCATAGCTGCCATAGTCCCGGAGCATGTCCCAGGCCACGGTGCAGGGCGTGCCGCAGTTCAGCCCCGCCATAATGGTTTCGCCGTTTCCCTTGGCGGTATGGGGCTTCCTATCGCCCGCTTCCATGGATTCGTAGATACAGGCCGCACCATAGGGCTCCACCAGAACGATCTTCGGGCTGTTTTCGCCATACCGCGCCCGGAAATAGCCTGTCACCGCCCCGGCCATGGCGCCAACACCCGCCTGCAAGAAGATATGGGTGGGTACCTCTGGCAGCTGTTCGGCCGCCTCCTGGGCCATGGTGGTATAGCCCTGCATAATCCACTTGGGCACCCGCTCATATCCGAACCAGGAAGTATCCTGCACCAGAATCCAGACGTTTTTCGCGGCGCATTCTTTTACATAATTCACCGTATCGTCGTAATTCCACGGCGTAATCGTAACCTCCGCCTGGCCCGCGTCCCGAATGGCCTGAGCCCGACGTGGAGACGATCCCTTAGGCATAAACACCTTTGCCGGGCAGCCCAGCAGTCCCGCCGCCCAGGCAACACCCTTTCCGTGGTTGCCGTCCGTGGCCGTGGCGAAGGTCAAATGGCGAAGCGCCTCCCGATTTTCGGGCTTTTGCAGCTCCGGGAACGTGATCCGATCTGGTGTCAACCCCAGAAGTCTGCCTGCCGCCCGGGCCACTGCGTAAATGCCGCCCAGTCCCTTAAAGGCATTGAGTCCAAACCGCGGGGATTCGTCCTTTACCAGCAGCGCTCCCACGCCGCACTGCTCGGCCAATGCCGGCAGCGATACCAGCGGCGTTGGCTCATATCCCGGCACCTGGCGATGAAATGCCATTACTTTCTCGGCCTGCTCCGGCGACAGCCAATCCACATCGGCCCCTTTCCCCGGTGTTTTCCACGTATTTTCAATGACGTCCATTTTGTCCCCCTCTTGGGCAACACGAAACAAATGCGTCTGCGGTATTGCCCTTGCTTTCCGGTAAAATCTCGATTATGATGTACTGGTATATATTCCACCTCATTGGGAGGTTTTTATGCAAATCTATGATATTCCCATCGACAGTTCCCGTCAGGAAACCACCGCCCACGGCACCTTTGATTTCCCCTTGGCTGTCTACGAAACCGTATTAAGTAAAAACATCCTCGGCTTTGTCAGCTGGCATTGGCACCGGGAATTCCAGTTCTGCCAGGTTACCGCCGGAACCGTTGCATTCTGGGTGCAGGGGCAGCAGCTGGTTTTATCCAAGGGCCAGGGACTGTTTATCAACAGCAACGTGCTGCATATGGCGCGGCCCAACACCCCGGACGCCGCCTATTGCTGCATCGATATTCTCCCCTCGCTGCTGTGCGGCTTTCCCGGCAGCGTGCTGGATGTATCGCTGATTACCCCATTGGCCGCCGATTCCGCTGTGCCGCTGGTGCGCTTTTCCGGTGAAACCGCCGAATCTCAGGAGATTTTGGCGCTGCTGGAGCGAATCCGGCAGCTGTCCCACCGGCAGGCCACCGGCTATCCCTTGATGGTCACCGGACTGCTCATGGAGCTGCTTGGCCGTATGCTTTCCATGCTGGACGCTGCCCCCTCCGCCCCGAAGGAGGACATGAGCCGCCTGCGTTCGGTGCTGCAATTCATCGACGGGCACTATGCCGAGCACATCACGCTCTCCCAATGCGCTGATTTGGCCGGGCTCAGTGACAGCGAATTCTGCCGCCAGTTCAAGCGAATCATGCACTGCACGCTGACCACCTATATTCGCCAGGTCCGGCTGCAAAAAAGCGCCGCAGAATTGCTGCTGCATCCGGAAAAATCCGTCAGTCAAGTCGCCTATGAGACAGGGTTTAGCACCACCAGCTATTTTATCAGCCAATTCCGCGCCGCCGCCGGGATGACGCCGGGGGCTTATCGGCAGACAAAGAGAGATACCGGTGAGCCATCTGATTGATATCAGTATATCGATATTTTGAATGGATGTATACAAATATTCCGTCGAATTATAGCAATATTTTGCGCCATTGCTCATAAAAATGCCCCAGGGACCACTCCCCGGGGCATCATGTTACTGCGATATTCTATTATTCTGCGTCCACCTTCGCCATATGCTGAATCAGCTCCAGAATCTTGTGGGAATACCCCATCTCATTATCATACCATGCAACCACCTTCACAAACGTGTCGGTCAGCGCAATGCCGGCCTTGGCGTCGAAGATGGAGGTTCTGGGATCGCCCAGGAAGTCGGAAGAAACAACCGCCTCGTCGGTATAGCCCAGAACGCCCTTGAGCTCACCCTCGGATGCGTCCTTCATAGCCTTGCAAATTTCCTCATAGGTGGCGGGCTTCTTCAGATTGACGGTCAAATCCACCACGGAAACGTCCAGGGTGGGAACCCGCAGGCTCATGCCGGTGAGCTTACCGTTGAGCTCAGGGATGACCTTGCCCACCGCCTTTGCAGCGCCGGTGGAGGAGGGAATGATATTGCCGGTAGCCGCACGGCCGCCCCGCCAATCCTTCATAGAGGGGCCGTCAACGGTCTTCTGGGTAGCGGTGACAGAGTGTACGGTGGTCATCAGACCATCTACAATGCCAAAATGGTCGTTGAGCACCTTAGCCACAGGCGCCAGGCAGTTGGTGGTGCAGGACGCATTGGAAACAAACTGCATGTCGCTGCGGTACTGGTCCTGATTGACACCCATGACGAACATGGGGGTATCGTCCTTGGAAGGAGCAGACATGACCACATGCTTTGCACCGGCAGCCAGATGGCCCTTTGCCTTTTCCTTGGTCAGGAACAGGCCGGTTGCCTCAATGACATAGTCCGCGCCCACCTTGGCCCAGGGAATATTGGCGGGGTCACGCTCCGCAAATACAGGGATTTCCTTCCCGTTTACCACAATAGCATTCTCGGTGCTGGAGACTTCGCCCTGGAACCGGCCATGCATGGTGTCATATTTCAGCATGTAAGCCAGATACGCAGGCTCACACAGATCATTGATTCCCACAATCTCAATCTCGGGATAATTCACACTGGCGCGGAATGCCATCCGCCCAATTCGACCAAAACCATTGATACCAACCTTAATAGACATACCTTCTACCTCCTAAACGAAACGCAGTCGTTTCTTCACAAAACGCTTGGATTCTGGCATGGAAGTACAGTATATGCAGCTTCCTTCCCATTCATACACAAGAACTGATCATACTTGTTTCACTTGTTCCATACGTTTATTACATCATTATCCTATCATGTTTCTTCCCTGCTGTCAATGGACAATCGGCATTTTCTCTGTAAAAATCCATAGTTTTGCCGCAGAAATTCAAAGATATTATAGTAAAACCGCGAAAACGGAATTCTTTAGCTAAAAAAAGTGTTGAATTTCCCGGGAACCATGCTATAATGAAGACAGTTTTCAAGTGTGAGGTAGCATTATGCGTATCGAGTCCAATCGATTTTACGGTCTGTTTACCTGCTCCTTTTGGGGAGCGGGCATTTGTCGTATTTAGATTGGATCATAACCTTCCGGGAAAGCTGACTGTTGCGCGCTCCTGCTGAATGTTAGGTTCAGTCGGAGGGCGTATTTTTTATTCTGTCAAAAACGAATTCTGATATAAGGAGAGATCAACAATGGTCATTATTATGAAGCCCGGCACCACCCAGGAGCGTATCGACGCACTGGCGCACGAGCTGGAGGTCAAGGGTCTGCGCGTCGGCATTACCAACGGCGTGGGCTGCTCGATTCTCGGTCTGGTGGGCGACACCACCAATCTGGACGCCGACGATCTGATGCTCCATGAGGGCGTTGAGCGGGTAATGCGTGTGCAGGAGCCCTATAAGAAAGCCAACCGGAAGTTCCATCCCGCCGACACTGTGGTGCAGGTGGGCGATGCCAAAATCGGCGGCGGCAACTTCACTGTAATCGCAGGCCCCTGCTCCGTGGAAAACGAGGACCAGATTGTTTCCGTGGCAAAGGATGTGCAGAAGAGCGGCGCAAAGCTCATGCGCGGCGGCGCATTCAAGCCCCGCACCTCCCCCTACTCCTTCCAGGGCATGGGCGTTCAGGGCCTGGAGCTGCTGCTGAAGGCAAAGAAGGCAACGGGCCTTCCCATTGTCACTGAGATCATGAGCCCCAAATACTGCGAGATTTTCGAGAACACCGTGGATGTGGTACAGATCGGTGCACGGAATATGCAGAACTTCGACCTGCTGAAGGAAGTGGGCAAGATGTCCAAGCCCGTTCTGCTCAAGCGCGGTCTGGCCAACACCTATGAGGAGTGGATCATGTCCGCGGAGTATATCATGTCCGAGGGCAACGAGAACGTCATTCTCTGCGAGCGCGGCATTCGTACCTTCGAAACCTACACCCGCAACACCCTGGACGTCAGCGCCATCCCCTGCCTGCGGAAGATGACCCATCTTCCCATTATCGTTGACCCCAGCCATTCCGGCGGCGCTGCATGGCTGGTAGAGCCGCTGACCATGGCCGCCATTGCAGCCGGTGCCGACGGCATCATTGTGGAGGTCCACAACGATCCTCCCCACGCTAAGTGCGACGGCAAGCAGAGCCTGACCCCTGAGCAGTTCGACGATCTGATGCATAAGGCCAATGCCCTGGCCCAGTTCATGGGGAAGACCGTATGAAAACCCTCCATGTCAATATCCCCGGCCGGGAATATGACATCGTATCCCAGCCCGGACTGCTGGATGAAGCCGGAACGCTGCTGCGTCCGATTTTAAAGGGTAAAATGGCGGCCATTGTCACCGACAGCAATGTGGAGCCCCTTTATGCCGCACGGCTGGCCCGCAGTCTCCATTTGGCGGGATTCCAGGCGGCGCTTCTGGAGGTTCCCGCCGGTGAAACCAGCAAATGCCCCGAGGTATTGGCGGAGCTGTGGGAGCAGATGATGGACATTGGCCTTACCCGCACCGATGCCGTGATTGCACTGGGCGGCGGCGTGGTGGGCGATTTGGCAGGCTTTGCCGCTGCCACCATCCTCCGGGGCGTGGACTTCGTTCAGATTCCCACCACCTTACTGGCCCAGGTGGATTCCTCCGTGGGTGGAAAGGTGGCCGTGGATCTCCAGGCCGGAAAGAACCTGGCCGGTGCATTCTATCAGCCCAAAATGGTCATCATGGACCCGGATTGCCTGAAAACCCTGCCGGATCGGGTCTTCTCCGACGGCATGGCAGAGGTCATTAAATACGGCTGCATCTGGGACCGGGCGCTGTTCGATCAGCTTCGGGCCCTGCGGAACCGGAAGGGCATTATGGCTCATATCGAGGACATCACCCTTCGCTGCTGCGATATTAAGCGCCAGGTGGTGGAAGAGGACGAGCATGACACCGGTATCCGGATGCTCCTGAACTTCGGTCATACCCTGGGCCATGTCTACGAAAAGGCCTATCAGTATGAAAAATACACCCATGGCGAGGCCGTTGCCGCCGGTATGGTTGCTGCGTCAAAAATCGGCGCACACCTGGGCATTACTCCCGCTTCCGCAGAAGGCGAAATCGCTTCGCTGCTGCAAAGCTATGGGCTTCCCACCGCCATTTCCGCATCGGAGCAGGATTATCGGGAAACCCTGGTCAAGGATAAAAAGAGTCAGGGCAGCAACATCAACCTTATTGCCCTCACGGAAATTGGTCATGCCCAGCCGGTGAACATGCCCCAGTCGAACCTGCTGGAGCTGGTAAAGGAGTGCATCCTATGAACCTCAAGATCTCTCCCCGGCAGCTTCAGGGCTCTATTACGCCCCCGGCCTCCAAAAGTCAGGCCCATCGGCTGATTATGGGGGCCGCTCTGGCCGGCGGCACCAGCATTCTCCGGTCTGTATCCGGCAGCAATGACATCACCGCCACCCTGGGCTGTATGGAAGCCCTGGGCGCTGGCAGTGTACAGCTGGACGATACCACCCTGCAAATTACCGGAAACAACGGAGCACCTGCCCCTGCCGGTCAGGTGTTGGACTGCGGCGAATCCGGCTCCACCCTACGCTTCCTGATTCCCGTCGCATTGGCCCTCACCGGCGATGTGACCTTCCGTGGTCACGGCAGACTGATGCAGCGTCCTCAGACCCCTTATTTCGAAATCTTTCAGGAGAAGGGCATCGAATATCAGCTGGAGGGTGATTTGCTCACGGTTCGTGGCACGCTTGCGCCGGGACAGTACGCCCTGCGGGGTGATGTTTCCAGTCAGTTTATCACTGGCCTGCTCTATGCTCTGCCCCTGCTCCACGGTGACAGTGATATCGTGCTCACCACGCGGCTGGAATCGGAGAGCTATGTAAACCTCACCCTGGACGCACTTCGGAAATTCGGCATCACCATTCTTCCCACCGCCCAGGGCTGGCATGTGCCCGGAAACCAGCACTATCAGCCCCAAAGCCTTGCGGTGGAAGCGGATTATTCCCAGTCCGGCTTCTTCTATGCCGCCCAAGGTATCGGCAATCCGGTGACCGTCATAGGCATGAATCCGGACAGCGTGCAGGGTGACCGCATCATCCTCCCCTATATGGACAAGCTGAACGGCCACGGCGTTGTAGATTTGGACGTGCGGGATTGCCCGGATTTGGTGCCGCCCCTGGCCCTTCGCGCGGCCCTGCGTGACGGCGAAACCACGGTCATCTCGGGTGCCGCCCGGCTGCGGCTCAAGGAAAGTGATCGTCTGGCCTCTGTTACTGCCGTATTGGGTGCCATGGGTGCCAGCATTGATGAAGGCCCCGACAGCCTGACCATCCATGGTGTTCCCTCCCTCCAGGGCGGCGTTACCGTTGACAGCTGGGGCGATCACCGCATTGCCATGATGGCTGCTATGGCCGCTACCGTGTGCCGGGAGCCTATCGTACTCACCGGTGCCGAAAGCGTTCGGAAGTCCTACCCCGGCTTCTGGGATGATTATTGCCGTCTTGGCGGCGAGATTCAGGAGGTATCACCGTGAATTATACCATCTTTGGAGAAAGCCACGGTCCGGCCATCGGCGTGGTTCTGGAGGATGTTCCCTCGGGCATTCCCTTGGACATGGATTTCATCGCCGCAGAACTCCGCCGCCGTGCCACCGGAAACAGCCCGTTGTCCACGCCCCGGAAGGAAGCCGATCAGGTGGAGGTGCTCTCCGGTATTTTCGAGGGCAAAACCACAGGCGCGCCCCTTTGCATGATGATTCGCAATGGCGACCAGCATTCCAAGGACTATGCAGCCATCCGCTATCTGGCCCGTCCCGGGCATGCGGACCTCACCGGCTTTGTCCGCTACCAAGGCTGTAACGATTATCGGGGCGGCGGTCATTTTTCCGGACGGCTCACCGCACCGTTGGTGGCAGCCGGCGCCGTTGCCAAGCTGATTCTCCGGGAAAAGAGGATTCAATCCGCGGCCCATATTGCCTCCATCGGCACTATTCGGGATACGTCCATTGACCCGGTACATCCGGATATGGACACGCTGATCGGCTGCGGGCAAAAGCCCTTCCCGGTTCTGTCCGATGCTCAGGGCCAGCAGATGCAGCAGCTGATTCTGGATGCCAAGGCCCATCAGGACTCCATCGGCGGCACCATTGAATGCGTGGTCACCGGGCTCCCCATGGGATTGGGCGCGCCGGATTTTGACCGGAATGCAGAAACGGAATTTGCCCGCCAGCTGTTTGCGATTCCCGCCGTCAAGGGTCTGGAATTTGGCGACGGCTTTGGGCTTTCCACCATGCACGGCAGTCAGGCCAATGACCCCTGGACCATGGACGGTGACACCCCCGTTACCACAACCAACCACAACGGCGGTATCTTAGGCGGCATCACCACCGGCATGCCCATCGTGTTCCGGGTCGCAATCAAGCCCACCCCCTCCATCTCCCAGTCCCAGCACACCATCGATATGTCTGCCCATCAGGATGCGGAAATCACCGTCCAAGGGCGGCATGACCCCTGTATCGTCCACCGGGCCGTTCCGGTGGTGGAAGCAGCAGCGGCCCTTGCGGCGCTTCGGCTGCTGAAACTCTGAAAAGAAGGTGATCATCATGAGCGAGCTTGATATGATGCGCGGCGCCATTGATGAAATTGACAATCAAATTGTACACCTGTTCGAACGCCGCATGGCAGTCACCCGTCAGGTGGGCGAATATAAGCAGAAAATCTCCATGCCGGTGCTGGATACTGCCCGGGAGCGGGAGGTATTGGCCGGAAAGGCAGCGCTTGTCTCTGACCCGAAGCTAAAAACCGGCGTCACCCTGCTGTATGAAACCATTATGGGAATTTCCCGGCGGCAGCAGCGCGAAATCGTCCGGGAAGGCGCAGAGGACCCCAATTTTGCCCGGTTTCTGCGTGCCTATGAGGGCCGTCGTGCCCCGGTGGCCAATCCCAGGGTGGTCTATCAGGGCTGTCCCGGCGCCTATAGCGAGCAGGCGGCTGTGAATTTCTTCGGCCCGGATATTGCCCCCATTGGTCTACGGCATTTTGAGGACGTATTCGTTGCCATCAAAGAGGGAAAGGCAGACTATGGCGTAGTGCCCATCGAGAATAACTCCACCGGCGCCATTCGTCAGATTTATGATCTGCTTTCCCAGTATGAATTCTACCTGGTAGGCGAAACCACCGTCCCGGTGGAGCACTGTCTGATGGCCCCTCCCGGCGCAACCCTGGACACCATTACCCATGTTTATAGTCACGAGCAGGGTCTGTTCCAGTCAGAGAAGTTTTTAAACACCCATCCGGACTGGATTCAAACGCCCCTGGCCGATACCGCAGGCAGTGCAAAATACGTTGCAGAGTCCGGCGATATCACAAAGGCCGCCATTTGCTCGGCCCGTGCCGCGGAAATCTACGGGCTCAATATTCTGGTTACAGGCGTGAACTACAGCGATATCAACACCACCCGCTTCGTGGTCGTCTCCCCCTATATGGAGCTGCGGGAGGGCGCGGATAAAATCAGCACCATCGTCACTACGCCCCACGAATCCGGCTGTCTTCACGAAATTCTGACCATCTTCGCCGTCAACGGTCTGAACATGGTCAAGCTGGAGTCCCGGCCCATTCAGGGACGCAGTTGGGAGTACATGTTCTTCCTGGAGTTCACCGGCAGTCTACAGGCCCCGGAGATGGACGGCATTCTCCACGAAATTTCCCAAACCGCAGGGGATTTCCGGGTGCTGGGCAACTTCAAGAGCAATCTGGAGTAAGCCATGAAGAACATCATTCTATGCGGCATGATGGGCTGCGGAAAAACCACCTGTGCAAGGCTTCTGGGCAACCAGCTGGGCATGCAGGTAGTGGATACCGACGATCTGGTGGTAGAAAAAGCGGGCATGAGCATCTCCGACCTGTTTGCATCCCAGGGCGAAACGGCTATGCGGGATCTGGAAACCCAGGTTGCCCAGGAACTGAGCCAAAAGCAAGATTTGATTATCGCCACCGGCGGCGGTCTTCCCCTCCGGGAGGAGAATCGAAATTTTCTGCGCAGCATCGGCATTGTGGTATTTCTTCGCCGGGACCCCGGTGAAATCTACGACACCGCTGACATGTCCGGTCGCCCTCTGGGGCAGCAGGGCCGGGAAGCCTTTCTCGCCCGCTTCGCCCAGCGCGAGCCCATCTATCAGGCGTTTTCTCACATCATCATCAACGATTTCTCCAGCCCGGAAGCTACCGTGGCGGAGATTCTTACAAAACTGGAGGGAAAGCTATGAGATTTTTAGTCATCAATGGCCCCAATCTGAACCTGCTTGGCTCCCGTGAGCCGGAGATCTACGGAAAGAGCGGCTACGATGCGCTGTTGGCCCGGATTCGGGAATCTGCGGCCAGCATGAACGTGGAAGTGGAGTGCATGCAGTCCAACCATGAGGGCGCGATTATCGACGCCATTCACAAGGCAAAGGGCGCGTTCCACGGCATTATCATCAACCCCGGCGCCTATACCCACTACAGCTATGCCATTCTCGATGCGCTGAAGGCGGTAGACATTCCTGCGGTGGAGGTACACATCTCCAACATTCACAAGCGGGAGGAATTCCGGCATAAGTCCGTGACCGCCGCCGGCTGTGACGGTCAGATTTGTGGCCTGGGCCAGTTTGGCTATGTGGCAGCTATGGGGTATCTCATCGAGAAGCTGAGCGGCCATGCAGATTGAGTATCACAACGGCACAAAGCTGCTGTGCGTCATCGGCGACCCCATCGCTCACAGTCTGTCGCCCCTGCTGCACAACACCATGCTCCGGGCACTCCATGAGGATGCGCTGTATCTAGCCGTCCCTGTTCCCGCCGGAACCGTTGGGGACTTTGTTTCTGCCGCCAAAACCATCGGCATTCAGGGCTTCAATCTGACCATGCCCCACAAAGAGGATATCATCCCCTATCTCTCCGCCATGACGCCGGAAGCAAAGCGGTGCCATTCCGTCAATTCCGTGCGGATTCGGGATGGAAAGCTGGAGGGACATTCTACTGACGGTCTGGGCTTCCGCCAGTCTTTAAAAGAATTCTCTCGGGATTTCCCCGGGCAGACCGTGACCATTCTGGGCGCAGGCGGTGCAGCAAAGTCCATCGCTATGACGGCGGTGGACACCGGCGCAAAAAAGGTCTATATTGCCAACCGCACCCTCTCCCGGGCACAGGGACTTTGCGAAAATGAGCCGAATATGGCATCACTGGAATTGACGCAGCTAAACGATGTGCTGCCCCAGACCGACCTGCTCATCAGTACTCTGCCCATCGGCATGTCCGGCGTTGGAGGCAGCAGCGTTCCCTGCCTGGATGCGCTGCAATCCGGTGCGCTGTGCATGGACTGCATCTATTCCCCTGCCATGACGCCCTTCATGGAGGAAGCGCGCCGCACCGGTCACGAAGCCGGGAACGGCATCGGCATGCTGATTTATCAGGCAATTTTCGCCCTGGAGTTCTTCCTGGATCAGCACTATGCCGAGGAAACCGTGCAGCGCCTCGGTAAACTGCTGCAAGATAGCTGCGGCGTTGACCCCCGTGGGCGTTCCTAAATACGCAAAAAATCCGAAACCCGGATCAATTCCGGGTTTCGGATTTTTTCACGCTTGATAGACGTTCTTTAGGTATTCCACCACATCCGCAATGGCCCCCTGGTCGCAGTCACAGACGATCACATCCGCCGTTCTGAGCGCTGCCTGGGTGCTGCCCGCCGGGGTGAATCCAACTGCCGCTGCCTCCAGCATGGCAAGGTCGTTTTCATTATCTCCGGCGCAGTAGAGGTCCTTCCGGTTCACGCCCAAAAGCTCTGCCAGCTTGATGACCCCAGTACCCTTATTGCAGCCGCCGGGCGTAATCTCCAGCAGCATGGGATGGGAGAAAAACACGCCGTAGCGGTCCCCAAAGCGCTCCTTCATCCACCGCTGCATGGCCTCCAAATGCTCGTGGGTATCCTCAAATTTTGCATACACCCTGGGGAATGGAATGTCCGCCAGCGCCGCCTCTTGCGCATGCTGCCCCGTCACCTCCAGGTGCACCTTCGTCACCTCATTGGGCCGCACTGCATATACCCGGACTGCTCCGAAGATTTCCACCGCCGACGTCGGGAATGCCGCCAGTGCTTCGGCAAAGTCTTCCTGTGCCGTCTCCTGAAATTTCGCTTCAAACAGCATTTGTTCCCGGTCCAGGTCATAAATCTGCGTGCCGTTTGCCACAATCACCGGTGCACCAATGGGCAGTCCAGGCGCTTGCAGCCGTACGGATTCCAATCCCCTGCCCGAGGCCAATGTGAACCTTCCGCCTTGGGCCACAAACCACTCCAGCGCCGCTTTCGTCCGCTCCGGCAATTGTTTCTTCCGGTCCACCAGGGTATCGTCAAAATCCGACACCAACAGTACGCCGTCAAATCTTCCCATGTTGCCACCTCACTACAGACAAAGGGCGAAAACGCAAGCCACGTTTTCGCCCTCATGTTTTATGTTAGCCGCCCAGATATGCCTTCTGCACTCTGGGATCGCTGAGCAGCTGCTTTGCATCTCCGCTCATAGAAATCGTGCCGGTTTCCAGCACATAGGCGCGGTCTGCAATGGACAGCGCCACCTGGGCATTCTGCTCCACCAGCAGGATCGTGGTACCGGCCTGGTGCAGCTCCTTGATGATGTCAAAGATCTGCTCTACCAGGATAGGCGCAAGGCCCATGGAGGGCTCGTCCAGCATCAGCAGCTTGGGCTTACTCATCATAGCGCGGCCCATGGCAAGCATCTGCTGCTCGCCGCCGGAGAGGGTACCGGCCGTCTGCTTATAGCGCTCCTTCAGACGGGGGAACCGCTGATAAACATCGTCGATGGAACCGGCAATCTCACTCTGGTTCCGGGTATAACCGCCCATCTCCAGGTTCTCCTGCACGGTCATCTGGAGGAACACGCGCCGTCCCTCGGGGCACAGGGCCATGCCGTGGGAGACAATCTTATGGGCAGGCACATTGACAATGTTCTTGCCCTCAAATTCGATGCTGCCGCTTCTGGGCTTGAGCAGTCCGGATACAGTGTTCAGGGTGGTGGACTTACCGGCGCCGTTGGCACCGATCAGGGTTACGATCTCCCCTTCTTCCACCTCAAAGGAGATGCCCTTAATGGCATGGATGCTGCCATAATATACATGGAGATTCTCAACCTTCAGCATACTCATGACTTAGCCCTCCTTCTTCTTGCCCAGATATGCCTCGATGACCTGGGGATTGGCCTGAATTTCCTCGGGGGTACCCTTGGCAATGATCTTGCCATAGTTCAGCACCGCAATGCCCTCGCAAATGCCCATTACCAGGTTCATATCGTGCTCAATGAGCATGATGGCAATGTGGAAGGTATCGCGGATTTTCCGAATATTCTCCATGAGCTCCGCAGTCTCCGAGGGGTTCATACCGGCGGCAGGCTCGTCCAGCAGCAGCAGGCAGGGATTGGTTGCCAGAGCACGGACGATCTCCAGCCGACGCTGTGCGCCATAGGGCAGAGATCCGGCCTTGTGGTCCTTGAGATTCTCCATATCAAAGATGCTCAGAAGCTCCATGGCACGCTCATGGGCCAGCTTTTCGCTCTTCCAATACCAGGGCAGGCGGAATACGTCGGAAATCATGCCGCCCTTCATATTGTTGTGGAGGCCGACCTTGACGTTCTCCTCCACCGTCAGCTGATCGAACAGGCGGATATTCTGGAACGTACGGGCAATACCGGCCTTGTTCACCTGGACGGTGTTCATGCCGGAGGTTTCCTTGCCATCCAGCAGAATGGTGCCGCGGGTAGGCTGATAAACCTTCGTGAGCAGGTTAAACACGGTGGTTTTGCCTGCGCCGTTGGGTCCGATGAGGCCGGCAATCTCAGTTCTGCCGACGGTCAGGTTGAAGTCGTCCACAGCGGTAAGGCCGCCGAAGTCGATGCCCAGATGCTTCGCCTCCAGAACGGGGGTTTTATCCAGGTCGCGCTCAGGGATGATACTATCGCTTGGTACGGGAACCATCTTACTCATGTGTGCCGCCTCCTTCCTCAGAAACCGCAGGTGCTTTCTTCCAGAACATAATCTTGCTCTTTACCATTTCCCAGCCGCTCTTCAGGGTGGGGTTGTTGGTCACCAGCATAACCAGAATCAGCACGATGGCATAAATCAGCATACGATAGTCGTTCATGGCACGCAGGGCCTCGGGGAGAATGGTCAGCACCGTTGCCGCAATAATGCTGCCGCGGATATTGCCCATGCCGCCCAGAACCACGAATACCAGAATCAGAATCGAGGTGTTGAAGTCAAACTTCTTCGGCACAATGGTGGAATAGTTCATGGCATACAGTGCGCCTGCCATACCGGCCAGCGCCGCAGAGGTAACAAACGCCATCAGCTTATACTTGGTGATATTGATGCCCACAGACTCCGCTGCAATGCGGTTGTCGCGGATGGCCATAATGGCACGGCCGGAACGGCTGCGGATCAGGTTCAGGGTCACCGTAAGCACCACCAGCACCAGGATAAAGCCCGCCACAAAGGTTGAAAGCTTCGTTACGCCCGTTGCGCCCATGGGACCGTTGATGAGAACCTTGCCGTCCACCATTCCCAGCGCATCGGTGCTCTTCATACTAAAGTGCAGTCCGCTGCCGTCTACACCCACATAGAGGTTGTTCAGAATGTTCTTAATGATTTCGCCAAAGGCCAGGGTAACGATGGCCAGGTAATCGCCCTGGAGCCGCAGAACGGGAACGCCAACGATCACACCGGCAATGGCAGCCATAATGCCGCCAACGATAATGGCCAGCAACAGACGAACGGGGCCGCTGGGAACTGCATTCTGAATGCTCATCGCCATCACCACGCCGGAAAATGCGCCGACACTCATAAAGCCCGCATGGCCCAGGCTCAGCTCGCCCAGAATGCCAACCGTCAGGTTCAGGCTAACAGCCATACAAATATAAACGCAAATGGGAACCAGCTGACCGGACAGGGAGTTGGTTACATGTCCGCCCGACACAAGGATTTGCATAATCACAAAGGCAACAACGACGATGCCATATGTAATCATATTGCTGCGGGTGGTTTTTGTGATTTTTTTCATAGCCGCCACCTCACACTTTCTCTCTGACCTTCTTGCCCAGCAGGCCCGCAGGCTTAATGAGCAGGACAACGATCAGAACCGCAAACACAATGGCGTCGCTGAGCTGGGTGGAGATATATGCCTTACTAAAGATCTCGATCACGCCCAGCAGGATACCGCCCAGCATTGCGCCGGGAATGGAGCCGATACCGCCCAGAACCGCTGCCGTAAATGCCTTAATACCGGGCATGGAGCCGGTGGTGGGCATCAGGGTCGGATAGGCGGAGCACAGGAGCACGCCTGCAATGGCTGCCAGGCCAGAGCCAATGGCAAAGGTCATGGAGATGGTGCTGTTGACATTGATGCCCATCAGCTGTGCCGCGCCCTTATCCTCGGACACAGCGCGCATTGCCTTGCCCATCTTGGTTTTGCCGGTGAACAGAGTCAGGGCAACCATAATGATGATGCAGGCAAGCACCGTAACAATCGCAACGGAGCTGATAATCAGGTTGCCGCCAGCGAGCTCCAGAGAAGGAAGGCTAATCACAGAGGTAAATACCTTGGGATCGGACTTCCAGATCAGCAACGCTGCATTCTGGAGGAAATAGCTGACGCCAATGGCGGTAATCAGCACAGCCAGGGACGGAGCCGAGCGAAGAGGCTTATAGGCCAAGCGCTCGATCACAATGCCCAGCAGGGTACAAACCACAACTGCCAGAATGACGCCAACCACCGGGGGCAGATTCAAATAGCTCATGGTACAGAAACAAACGTAGGCACCAACCATGATAACGTCGCCGTGGGCGAAGTTCAGCATCTTAGCGATACCGTAAACCATGGTGTAGCCCAGTGCGATGATGGCATAAACACTTCCCAGGCTGACGCCGTTGATCAAATTGGAAAGCAGGTTCATACCACACACCTCCCTTTCATGTTATTTTTCTTAAAATCGGCAAACGGGGGTTGCCAGGCGGCAACCCCCGTGGATGTTTGCGATATAGGGGCGATTAGTCCATACCGGCGTATGCGCCGTCCTTAATAACCATGCCCTTAGGCTCCTTGGAAACCTCACCGGTGGTGGACCAGGTCATGCCGGTACCGGTCAGACCGTCAAAGGTGAAGTCGCTGGAGGTGAAGGTTTCGATCATCTTGTCGCAGATGTCGGAAACGCTCATATCAGCGGTAACGCCAGCCTTCTGGCAAGCCTCATAGATTGCATAGACGCAGTCATAAGCATCGGCAGCAAACTGGTTGGGGGTATCGCCGTACTTCTCCTTATACTTGGAAACGAAGTTCTGAGTCTTCTCATCGGAAGCATCTGCGGAGAAGGGAGTCAACAGCATTACGCCCTCAGCCAGGGAAGTATCGAAGCCCTCCAGCGTCAGAATACCATCCATGCCATCTACGCCGAAGAAGTCGGGGTCATAGCCCATATCAGCTGCCTGCTTCAGAATCAGAGAAGCGGGGGTGTAGTAGATAGGCAGGAAAATGAGGTCAGCGCCAGCGCTCTTTGCCTCACCCAGCTGGACGGAGAAGTCGTTGGCCGTGTCCTCAGTAAAGGTGGTAGCGGATACAATCTCCAGGCCCAGATTCTCAGCCTCGGCAGCAAACTTGTTGTAGATGCCGGTAGAGTAAGCGTCAGAGTTGTTGTAGATTACAGCAATCTTGGTGCCCAGCTTCTTCTCGGAGATATACTGAGCAGATGCAGTGCCCTGGTTGGGGTCGGTGAAGCACATCTGGAATACGTTGTCCTTGCCGTCGATAACATCGGTGGAAGAAGCGGAGGGAGTCAGCTCAAACAAATGGTCCGCATTCGTCTCGGCAGAAACCGCCACACAGGGAGTCGTGGTGGTGGTACCAACCAGCATCTGCATGCCCCAGTCCTTCAGGTTGTTGTAGGCGTTGACGGACTTCTCAGCATCGTGCTCATCGTCTTCCCACTTGATCTCGAACTGGATGCCGCCCAGAGCGTTAATCTCCTCAACAGCCAGCTCAGAGCCGTACTTGGTTGCATTACCATAAATTGCAGCGCCGCCAGTCAGGGGGCCAATGCCGCCCAGCTTGATGGCTGCGCCGTTAGAAGTGCCGGTTGCGTTTTCAGCGGTGCTGGCGGCAGGCTCGGAGCCGGTAGCCTCAGCTGCGCTGCTGGAAGTGCTGCTACCACATGCAGTCATGCTCATGACCATTGCCAGAGACAGGACCAGAGCAGCACCCTTCTTGAATTTCTTCATTGTTGGTTCCTCCAATCATGTGTTGTAATGACGTCTGTGTCATTTACAATTCGTTAATACTTTACCACACTACATCCCAGTTCGTCAAGCAGCGTACCGGGACCATTTTGCACCGAATTTTCATGCATTTTTCCTGAACTTTTGTATGTTTTATACTGTTCCCCCTGCAAATGAATCACGGGCTTCATTTTTCGGATTTTTTGCAGAATTCCATTGCTTTTTTTGCGAGAATTGCCCCCAAAAATCCGCACAGGAACCCGACTGCAACCCCGGCCAGCACGTCGGTGGGATAGTGGACATAGAGATACAGTCGGCTCAGCGCAATCAGAATAGCCAGCACCAGCGCCGGAATCCATCCCCGGCACTTGGAAAACAGCAGCGCTGCCGCCGCCGCAAAGGAAGCCGCCGTATGCCCCGACGGGAAGGAGAAATCCGTGGGCGCTTTCACCAGCAGCGTCAGTTCCGGTCGGAAGGTAAAGGGTCTGGGCCGCGCAATCAGGGGCTTGAGCATCAAATTGCACAGCACCAGGTCCAGCACCAGGGAAATCGCCACCGCAACGCCCCAATGCCTGGTCTTTTTCCGGGCCAACAGCACCACCGCCAGCAGAATCCAAATCCATCCTGCCTCGCCCAGCATCGTAATCGCCGGAACAACATGGTCCAGAATGCCGCAGCGCAAATGCGCCTGTATCCAATCCAAAATTGAAAGATCCATCTGGGTAATCACCGCGTCACAACCTTTCTCATGTCAAATCAAAAAGCCCAGTAGGCCCACCGCTGCCCCCAGCAGCCAGCCCACAAAAACATCCTTCATATAATGTACCCCTGCCAATACCCGGGACAGGGCAATCAGTAAGCTGATCACCAATAGCACCCAACCCAGCGCAGAAATTGTAAACAGCGCCGTGACCGCAATCACTGCACCGCAGGCGGCATGGCGGGATGGAAACGACTTTCCCTTTGTGTCCTTGGGGGTAATCGCAGGGATTCCCATGGCCTCATAGGGGCGCGGCGCATTGATGCCCGCCCGCAGTACCGTAACCAGTAGAAATCCAACCGCCGGAACCAGAACGCCCTGGAGCAAATCTGCCCGCTGGCACACCGCAAGATATACAATCACCAATGGATACGCTGCATAGACAATTCCCGGCAGAAGCTTCACGCCCCCGACCACAGCCCGGTGCATCGTGGGATGCTCCATCACCCAATCGTGTAAATGCTGATAAAATTCTTTTTTCACCCTGGTTCCCCCATTGACAGTATTCGCTTTCATATGTTATGTTTTTTCTATCTAATGTGAAAGAAGGTCCGGCTATGATCGAATCCCCCATCTCCACCGAGCAGTGGCTGCGGCAGGAGCTTGACTTCATCAATACCACCATGTCCCACACCCTCAACGGTCAGTTAAAGGCTGCCTTTGTCTCCTGCAACGACGAAACCCAGGAGCTAACCCTGGAATTTCCGCTGGGGGGCTGGCAGGTCAACGGCCTGGGCACGCTCCACGGCGGCATGGCCTATACGATGATGGACCTGGCCATGAGCATTGCCGTCTATTGCTTCTCCCGGGAAACCATTCCGCCCACGGTTTCCATGACCGTCAACTACCAGCGGCCCATTCCCATGGACCACTCCGTCTTGATTCACACTCGGCTTACCTCTCTGGGCCGCCGAAATGCCACAGCCTACTGCGAGGCAATCATCCCCAGCTCCGGCAAAATAGCCTGCACCGCCATCGGTACATACGCGGTTATCCAAAAGAGCTGATTCTCATAATTTACGGCTGCTGCACAGGATTGCAGCAGCCGCTTTTTGTTATCCCTGCGCCTTTTGCAGGCGAATATCCTGGCCGATAAACACCAGAGAAATATACTCGCCCATAAGGCGGGATGCGATCTGCGGCGTATACCGCCGGGACAGCTCGCCCAAAGTCAGGTTGGTGGAGATAATTGTGGGCTTATTCGCCAAAATCCGTCCGTTGATGATACTGTACAGGGCCGGAGAAATAAAGCTGGTGGGCATTTCAGTGCCCAGATCGTCCAGAATCAGCAGGTCGCACTCCATAATCCGCTGGGCCATGCGCTTTTCCTCTTGGTCGGCATTTCCAAACTTCTGCTTTTCCAGGCAGGAGAACACATGGATTGCCGTGTCATATACCACCGAATAGCCCATCGACACCACCTGCCGGGCAATGCACGCCGACAGGAAGGTTTTCCCCAGCCCGGTACCGCCGTTCATCAGCAGGCTTCTGGAGTGGAGCGAGAACTTTCTGGCATAGTTGACGCAGGTTTCATAGACCATCTCCATCTGCTCTCTGGGACTGATGCCCAGAGTGTGGTCGGGGATGGTATTGTAATAGTCCAGGGCAAAATCGTCAAAGCTGCTGAGATTGGTGGAAAGCAGGCTGGTCAGCGTCTTTTTCTGTTCCTCCTGGCAAAACTTCTCCAGGCAGCTGCACATTCTCTCCCCCACATAGCCGGTGTCGCTGCAAATCCGGCACATGGGCCCGTCGGTTAAATAGTGCTCTCCATAGCCGCTGCGCCGCAGAATATCCCGGCGCTCCTGTTGAAGATGCAGGTTCTCCCGGCGCAGCAGTTCCACCGCCTCACGGGGATCCTGGCCGTTGCGAAACGTCTCCGCCATAAACTCCGCCATGGTTCGGCGCAGCTGCTGATCGATTTCCTGCACCCGGGGGTATTCCCGATAGATCCGCTCCCGGCGCTCCCGCTGGGTCCGCTGGAACTGGTCCACCGCCTCTTGATAGCGCTTTTTCGCCCGCACCAGCACTTCTTTTTCATAGCCCATGGGATCACTCCTTCAAACTCTCGCGGAACCGCTGCAAATTGCTGACTGCGGCCTTTTCTCCGGCGCCGGGGGTAAATCCGCCCGGACTCTGTGCCGCCTGTGCCTGGGGCTTTCGTTCCTCCGCAGATACCTGCCGCCCGGAATGGAGATTTTTCTCATGCCAGTTCAGCAGGATCTTGTTCATGTATCGCCAGGCCAGCTTTCCGGTAGCCAAAACCGTCTTTTCATAGGCCTGCCGAATGGCATCCACATCAAAGCCCATGTTCAGCCAGGCATGTATGTACTCTCGCTCCGAATCCACCAGCGCCCGGTCCAGGCCCATGGCTTTCTTCACTTGGCTCTCTGGGGCCAGCATCTCCAGGCCGTGGCTGATATACGCCGACGCCTGCTCTAGAGTCTGGATGCCGTTGTTGGCCCACTGATAGCATTCCTTTTCCAGCATCCGCATGGACATGGTTCGGTTCCGCCCGCTCGACTTATTGGCATACTCCAGCTTTTGGAGGCAGTAAGTCAGGGCCATGCTGATTACCTCCGGCGGCAGCTTTAAATAATCCCGGAAGGAGAGCAGAGTCTTTAGCTCCTCCGTGTTCAGGATTCTGCCCATCCGGCGGCTGACTTCCCCTTGCAGCAGCTGGAAGCTGGGGTCCCGGGCCGAAAATGCCGAAACCTCTTCGCCGGTATAGATCGGCGCCTGCTGCGGGTCAAACCGCTGCTTCGGCACCACCGCATCCATCAGCCCCAGCCGCTTGAGCAGACTTTCCGCCCAGCCCAGATTCTGTACGGGCATGTTGAGCTGCTGCTCTGCCTGCTTCAGGGTAACGTCCCCGGTAGACTTTATATAGAGATATACCAGCGCTGCATCTCCGCTTCCGGCGGCCATCAGCTTCCCCAGCTCCTCGGGAGTCAGGGTGATATAGTCCAGTGTCAAATCAACTTCCTCCTGTCAATCCACCAACAGCGCGTTTTCGGACTCAACCTCCTGAGCCTGGTCCTGGCGCTCGAAATAGTATTTCAGAATGTCCTTTGCCACCTGGGAGAAGAAGCCGCCGGTATCACCATGCTCTACATACACCGCAATGGCAATCTGCGGATTCTCCGCCGGCGCCCAGCAGACGAACGAGGCGTTATCCGAGCCGCCGTTACCGTGCTGTGCAGTACCGGTTTTACAGGCGACGGAATAGTCCAGATCGTCAAAATAGCCCTGGGCGGTACCGTCGGTGGCGCACTCCACCATGCCCTCCTGAATGACCTGATATTCCTCCTGGCTCATCAGGCCCGTTGCCGCCGGTGCAAACTGATTTGCTTCCACCAGCGTATCAAAATCAGAGGATACTGCCCGGCGCAGGAAGGTCGCATTATAAAGCGTTCCGCCGGTAGACAGCGCTGCCACATAGCGGCACAGCTGAATGGGCGTTGCCGTGGTGATAGACTGACCGATGGAGGCCATCAACGTATCCGCCTTATACCATTCCTGGTCAATTTCCGTATCATACAGCGCCTCTTTATTGGCGCGAGAGGCCAAAACGCCCTTACTGTCCGGGATTTCAGAGCCGGTGGACTGTCCAAAGCCGAAATCCTCGCCCACTGCGTCAATCTCATCAATATCCAGCATATCACCCACGGTATAGAAATAGACGTTGCAGGAGTTGGCAATGGCCCCTCGCATATCCAAAAGTCCGTGACCGCCGCCCACGCCTTCTGTGTAAATCCAGCACTTACCGGTAAAGCCGTCGGCGGAATACTTGGTGTAGAGTCCGGTATCGTCCACCGAGAAATTGGCAGAAACACCATGGCGCAGCGCCGCCAGAGACGTAACCATCTTAAAGGTAGAGCCCGGCGCCAGCGGATATTGAAGGGCACGGTTGGCCAGCGGCTCACCGTCTGCCGTCAGCAGTTCGTTATACATGGTTGCATAGTCCTTGGGGTCATAAGTGGGATAGTTGGCCGCACAAAGCACCTCGCCGGTGTTTACGTCCATTGCCACCACTGCACCGGACTTGGCGTCCGCGCCGTGCTTTGCAATGTCCTCGCTGCCGTTCTCCTCCCTGCCCTGGGCCGCCATCGCCTGAATATACTTGGCCAGAGAATTCTCCGCAACCTCCTGCATGCCAATGTCGATGGTGGTCACAACGTTGTTGCCGCTCTTCGGTTCAACCTTCCAGTATTCATCCACCACCGTGCCGTCTGAGGTAACCGTAATCACCTTCTGTCCGTCGGTGCCATGGAGATACTCCTCAAAGGCATATTCCATACCGTCCTTGCCTACGGTGGCGTTCATACTGTAGTCCTTCGCTTTATAGGTGCTCTCATATTCCTCGGCATCCATCAGGCCCACATGGCCCAAAATCTGCGCCGCAAAGCTGGTGTTAAATTCCCGGACGGTGGTGGTAACTACGTCCATGCCCGGAATACCCAGCGCTTTGAGGATGGCCAGCTGCTCTGCCGAAATGTCCTTCACCGGGGTATAGGTGCTGCTGTTGGCATAGGTGGGCAAATCCAGCTCATAGCGCAGTCCCATAATCAGCCGCGCCTCCGTTTCCGTATATTCATCGGAAATATGGTATGCCGTCTTCAGCTTTTTTGCCAGGTTTTCTGCCGTCATATCCGCATCCCAGCCCCGCTCCAGCAGGAAGCTTCGATAATAATACCGCTCCGTAGAGGAAAGCTCATCGGTGGTATAGACATACGGCGTCGTCATGGATAGAGGAAGGCTTTCCTCATATTCAATGCCGTTTTTGATACAGGTCTGCGCCAACTGGAGCAAATACTCGTTGGGATCGTCCGTATTAAACAGCACAAAGCTCTGCAGCGTTACATTGTAGGTTGCGCGGTTGCTGACCAATACATTGCCGTGGCGGTCCAGGATTTCTCCCCGCGCCGCAGATACATACTGGATATAAGAGGTGGTATCCGAGCTGCCGTAAGACGTTTCCTCCTTCTGGGTCATCTGAACGGAAAACAGCCGAATGGCATAAATCGCCGCCACCAGGAAAATCAAAAAAACTACAATACCGTTGCGAAAGCGATAGGTTCTATCCATGGAATCCTCCAATCCGGGAAATATAATGGGTAACCGGGTAAAATACCACGCAGAAAACAACCGACAACAGGCACTCCGGAACCAAATCCGTAATCAAAACCGACGCAGGCAGTGTTCCGTGGGAGATCAGCGCCACCACATAGACCCCTTCGGTCAGCAGCAGCGCGGGAATGCTCATGCAGAAAATCGTCTTCCACCCCTGGAGCAAAAAGCGCTGGGCAAGCAGCCCCGCCAGGAAGCCCACCAGGGTCACCGCAAAAATATGCCACGCCCCCATCAGGCTCAGCGGCCCGCTCCAGGCCCAAAGGCATCCGCCCGCCAGGCCGAAGATGCAGCCCTTTTCCGCGCCCTCCCACAGGCCAATGCAGATGGCTGCAATGGGGGTTACACAGGGATGGTAGCGAAGGTTCATGGCGCTGAACACCGCTTCATCCAGCAGCATTGCGGCAAAAAGCACCACAACATACAGCGCCATTTTCATGCGAAACCGCATTTTACTGGACATAAGCGCCTTCCTTTCCGTCAGTCCTTAATATCATAGGATTTAATCACAAACACCTGCTCCACCTTGTCGATATCTACAGTCGGAGAGATGACCGCGTATTTTGCCACATTGGTTTCGTCGTCGCCCACGTCCGTGACGCTGCCAATCACCAATCCGGGGGGATAGATATCGCCGTCGCCGGAGGTCAGCAGCTGGTCGGAGTTTCGAATGGTCGCCGAGGAGCTCAAATAGCTGGCCCGCAGCTTTCCTTCCTTCATCAGGGTAAAATCGCCCTGGGCAATACAGTTATATCCGCTGCCGAAGATATAGGCACCGATTTCCGAGCTGGTATCCAGGATCGTGGTTACCGTGGCCCAGTTGGTGCCCACCTCAGTGAGGATGCCCACCACCTGTCCGCTCTCTGTAATGGCGCACATGCCGGTTTCCAGTCCCACAGAGCTGCCCTGAGAAATGGTAATGGTGCTGCCATAGCCGCTGCCGCCCCAGGATACCACATTTGCCATCTCCAGCTCATAATCCGTGTGCTTTTCCGTGAAATTTTGCAGCTGTCTCAGCCGCTCGTTCTCGTTTTTATAGGTCTGCGCGTCCCGGATGTCCTGGTTCATGTTGGCAAGCTCTTCTTGCAGCTGCTCGTTCTCCGCCTGAAGCATTTCATAGCCAAACAGATAGTCATACAGCCGCTCAGCCCTGTCCACCAGCAGCGTAACGCCGTTTTTCACCGGATTAACCACAATGGATATCACGTTATTCATTACCCCAGCCTTTCCCGGCCAGAGAAATATGCTGCCGACGGTAATCAGCGCCGCCAATGCCGCCAGTACCAGCACCACGCGCACCCGGGTGGTGAAGTATTTCTTCATGCCTCAGCCCCCAACACGGGAATTCCTGCCCGCCGGAGCATCAGCCCCACCTGGCACACGGGAAGCCCCATGACGTTATAATAGTCTCCGTCAATTTTCTCGATAAAGATGGCGGCATAGCCCTGAATGCCATAGGCCCCTGCCTTGTCCATAGGCTCGCCGGTGGCAACATACCAGTCGATCTCCGCCTGGGACATCTCCCGGAATACCACTTGCGTCTCTTCACAGTGGGTTTCGGTGCCCTTGGGTCCCATAACCGTTACGCCGGTGAGCACCCGATGGCTTCTGCCGCTGAGGGCCCGAAGCATCTCCACCGCCGCCTCCTTGCTATGGGGCTTGCCGAGAATTTTCCCGTCCAGCTCCACCACGGTATCCGCCGAAAGCACCACCGCTTCTTCAGGATGATTGGCTGCCACCGCCTTTGCCTTGCCCAGAGAAAGGTGCACCACCTCTTGCTGGGGCGTCAGGCCGGGCTCCAGAATCTCGTCAGTATTGGAGGGCTCCACCTGAAAGGTCAGCCCCATTTTCTCCAGCAGCTCTGCCCGCCGGGGAGAGCCGGATGCTAAAATCAGTTTCATTTGGAATTCCTCCGTTTTCTTATTCTACGCCCCGGACATACAGTCCGCGGGTGGAAACGCCGGGGTCAAAGGTTCCGCCCCGGGTATAGTCGTTCAGAATGGCGTCTACCTGCTGAGGTGTTTCCGTGGTAAAGTTCAGCCGTAGGCCCCACAGGCCCAATCCCCGCAGAGATTGCAGCTTGTCCGCCCAATAGAGCTTTTTGCTGTTAAACAGCTGACTGCGGCAGGTATCCCCGTCCCGCAGTACCGGGAATCGGCTGCCGGTGCGATCCACCAAATTGGTCTTGGTGCTGCCGCAAATGCAGGTGCCCGCTCTGCCGTGGATGATACAGTTTTCCGTAATCATCAGCGGAAGTCTGCCATAGGCGATGATTTCCGTGGGCACCGGCTTGGAAATGTCCCGCAGCTGGGGCAGCGTCAGCTCAAAGGATGCCGTCAATGCACTCAGCCCCATGGCCGCATACCAATTGGCGCTGCCGGAGTTGAATACATTCAGCCCGAAATCGCCTCGAACCTGGAAGCCTGCACGCTGAACCGGCGCAATCATACCGATATTGCCCACCAGCACCTCGTTTACCCCCAGCCGCCTTGCCCGAGAAAGCCGAGCGAGCACCGTGGACCATTCGCTGTCCCAAATCACCCTGGGCAGCACCGCACAGACGCGGAACGCGCCGCAAACCGCCTGCGCCATGGGATCAGCGGGATGTAACAGATGCAAGGGTACATATAAAATCGCCGGACGCAGGGCGATCAGCCCATGGGTCACCTGGTCAAAAGACTGGATCTGCACCGTATAGACCGGTGCCCTCCCATTGCTCCGATAGACCTGGGGCTGCACATAGCTGCCCTCCCGCCGCTGGGGAAGCTGACCGCGTACCGCCGACAGCATGGACAGGGCATCCCGGCGAAGACCGTTGATGGCAGACGCCGCCAGGGTCAGCCCCGGGGTCAGCTCCACCTGAACGTTCTCCACATAATAAGGGGTGCCGCCGGTTTTGCAAAGTCGTTGGGTCAATGCCTCCGCTGTCAGAGGCACATTGCGCGCCACCTCCGGCATGGGGCCCTGCACAGACAGGGTGTGCCCTTCCTGATCCGAAACCGTCAGCGTGGATGCCATTCCGGGATACAACTGAACCCCAAACCACACCGGCACCCGCTGATTCTCGGCATTTTCATAGGTCGCCCGGGTCCGGGCCATAAGATTTCGGTCCGGCGCTTCCTCCTGCCGGGTGCCGAACATATGGGTGCCCTTCCGCCCGGCAAAATAGCCGTCGGTAAAGCCCTGGCGGGAAAAGACCTTCTCCAGCTCCCGAAGGGCCTGCTGGGTCACGGGTCTGCCCAGCACCGCATCCTTATAAATCCGGGTGGCAATGGCAACATACTCCGCCCGCTTCATGCGTCCCTCAATTTTCACGCAGGCAACGCCCATCTGCTCCAGCTGGCGCAGATAGCCCACCAAACAGTTGTCCTTGAGGCTCAGGGGGTAGCGGTTTTCCTCCCGGTCATAGCCATAGTTCAGGCGGCAGGGCTGGGCACACTGGCCCCGGTTGCCGCTGCGCCGCCCAATCATTGCCGAGAGATAGCACTGTCCGGAATAGCACATGCAAAGTGCCCCGTGGACAAATACCTCCACCTCAATGGGGCTGTTTTTGCAGATGTAGGCGATCTGGTCGTGGCTCAGTTCCCGGGCCAATACCACCCGGCTGATGCCCATTTCCGCTGCGCGCAAAACACCGTCCAGATTATGCACTGCCATCTGGGTGCTGGCATGGATGGGCACATCCGGCGCAAGGGCCCGCACCAGCTGACATACCCCCAGATCCTGCACCAAAATCGCGTCTACCCCGGCTCGGGACGCCTCCAGAATTTCCTTGGCGGCATCCTTCAGCTCCCGATCCAGCACCAGGGTATTGAGCGTCAGATAGACCTTTACGCCCCGGACATGACAATAGCTCACCCACTGGTGCAGCTGCTCCGGGGTGAAGTTTTTGGCATTCATGCGGGCATTAAAGCTCCCGCAGCCCAAATATACGGCATCCGCTCCGTTTTGTACCGCAGCCACCAGTGCATCACTGGAGCCGGCAGGGGATAATACTTCTAACATATATCGTTTCCTCACTGAACGCGCCCCGAAATTGCTATTAGGGCGCAGTATTTCTATTGTGAATTTACATTATAGCACACTTTCGAAGTCCGGGAAACCCCCTGAGCCCGGGAAATAGCGGAATTTCGGCTTTCCGCCCCCTTTCGGTTCTATTTTGCCCTGCGGGTATGTTGGATTTGTTTCCGAATGGTTAATTTTCCGCGGAGATACCGCGAACTCCCTTTTCATTCGTAAAATCCATGCTATAATGACGTAAAGTTTTGCGGAACACCACCCGCAGCTTCCCCGGCAAATGCCGGGAGATTGGATGTGTTACTATGACAAAAAAGAAACTCGCACTGCTGCTCTCGGGTCTAATGCTGCTGAGTGCATGCGGTGCTCCTGGGGAAACGGCGGCTTCCGTCTCATCTGCCGCTCCCGTTTCCGACTCTGCCAGCGTGGCAGTGGAGACTTCCGCCGCTGACGAGGCGCTGGCCACCGTCGGTACCATTACCCTGAATGGCGACAGCATCACCGTCAGCGGAAACGGTGCAACGGTAAACGGCACCACCGTTACCATCACCCAGCCCGGCAACTATGACATCACCGGCGAGCTCTCCGACGGACAGATTCTTGTGGACGCCGAGAAAGAGGATGAGATTTCCCTGACCCTCTCCGGCGCTTCCATCACCTGCTCCAGCAGCGCGCCGATCTATGTAAAAAAGGCAGGCGCTGTAACCATCATTTTGGCTGACGGCACAGAAAACTACATCTCTGACAGCGACACCTATGCCCTGGAAGAGGGCGAGGATGAGCCGGATGCCGCGATTTTCTCCAAGGCCGACCTAAGCTTTTCCGGCGACGGTAAGCTGACCGTGGAGGGCAACTATGATATGGCCATTCACAGTAAGGATTCGGTGTGTTTCTTCGACAGCGGCACCTATGACATTCTCTCCGCCGGAGACGGCGTCAAGGGCAAAGACAGCGTGCTGATTGCCGGTGCAATTGCCATGAACATCACAGCCGGACAGGACGGCATTCAGTCCTCCAGCAGCAAAGACGGCCCCGGCACCATTCTTTTGGAAGGCGGCAGCACCATTTCCATCACCGCCGGAAAGCACGGCATAAAAGCGGAAACTGCGCTGTCTGTTTCGACCGGCACCCTAACCATTGACGCCCAAGAAGACGGTCTGCACGCTGGCGACTTCATCCATATCGGCGGACACGACAGCGATCCCGCCCCTGTGCTAACCATCACAGCCGGATGTGACGGCATTCAATCCACCACCGATCTTACCATATGGTCCGGCGACATCTCCATCACCACCGGCGGCGGCGCAGCCAACGCCCCGGAGCATGTGGAGGAATTCGGCTTCCCGGGCTGGTTTGACACCCAAGAGGATTCTTCCGATGAAACCAGCTCCAGCGCCAAGGGTCTGAAGTCCGACGGCGACATGACCATTGACGGCGGCACCATCAACCTGGACTGCATGGACGACGGTCTGCACTGTGGCGGCGTACTCACCATTTCCGACGGTGCCGATTTGACCATTGCCTCCGGCGACGACGGCGTTCACTCCGACGATACTCTGGTCATCAGCGGCGGCACCATTAACATCACCCAGAGCTATGAGGGCCTGGAGGCCGTGTTCATCACCATCAGCGGCGGCGATATCTCCCTGGTAGCTTCCGACGACGGACTCAATGCGGCTGGCGGAAGTTCTGCGGATACGGACTTCGAATTCATGGGCCCCGGTCAGGAGGGGACCGCTGAAACGCTGGAGGAAGCCAGCTATTACATTCTGATAACCGGCGGCACCCTGAACGTGGACGCTGGCGGCGACGGTCTTGATTCCAACGGCGCGTTCTTTATGGAGGGCGGTACCGTCATTGTATCCGGCCCTGAGGATTCCATGAACGGTGCCCTGGACTACACCACCACCGGCCAGACCACCGGCGGCACCCTGATTGCCTGCGGTGCATCCGGCATGGCCCAGAATTTTGACAGCTCTTCGACCCAGTGCAGCCTGCTCTACAATTTCGACGAGACGTTTGAAGGCGGCACCACCGTTACCCTTTCTGATGCAACCGGCACGGTGCTGTTTGAAGCAGAGATGGCAAAGAGCTTTAACAGCGTGGTCATTTCCACCCCGGATATGCAGGTGGGCGAAACCTACACCCTCTCCTGCGGTGATAACTCGGTTGAGGTTGAGCTCACCGATACCATCACCGCAGTTGGCTCCGGCGGATTCGGCGGCGGCCCTGGCGGCGGTCCCGGCGGTCCCGGTGGTGGTCCGGGTGACTTTGGCGGACCTGGCGGTGGCCCCGGAGGCTCTCCCGGATTCTAAATTATCATTCCAATACCTGCTGCTCACACCCGGGCAGCAGGTATTTTTCTTGACAGCCGCTTTCCCATCTCGTAAGATAAGAAAAAGCCTTTGTGGGAGGTTCCGTCTATGGAAATCGAATACCTGCACGAATTTACCGTCATCGCAAATCTGGGCAGCTTCTCCCGGGCTGCCGAGGAGCTTTGTATCTCTCAACCCGCTCTGTCCAAGCACATTGCAGCCCTGGAACGGGAATTGGACACGCCGCTGCTGACCCGCAATTCCCGGAACGTCTCCCTCTCCCCCGCCGGTGCGCAGATCCTCCCCATGGCGGCTGAAATTTTCTCCCTGGGCAACAAAATCCGGGTTGCCGCCGCCAAGGAAAGTCGGAAGGATCGCCATATTCTCACCATTGCCTCCATTCCGGTGATGGCGCAGTATAATATCACCGGCGTTCTGGCAAAGTTCCAGCAGCAGTTTCCGCAGATTACACTGGATGTGGCCGAATGCGAGCAGCATGATCTGGACGATATGCTGCGGGGCGGGCGATGCGAGCTTGCCTTCACGCGAAAATCCGGCCCCGGGGAGACGGATATGGAATATCTCCCCTTCGCCCAGGACCATCTGGTGGCAGTTCTGCCCGAGGCCCATCCCCTGGCCCAAGCATCGCAGCTGCAGCTCCGGGATTTCAAGGATCAGCCTCTTTTGTGCTTAGACCAGCGCACAGGGCTCTATGATCTCTGCACCCGGCTCTGCCTTCAAGCGGGCTTTCAGCCGGATTTTGTCTATACCGGCCACCGTCCGGAAAACATTGTCGGCTTAGCTGCGCAGAACATGGGCGTCGCCCTTTTGATGCAGCGGCACACCGACTATATCCATCTGCAAAACGTCGTCACCATCGACATTACCCCCCGGGTAGAGAGCACCATCTGTTTAGTCCGGCAAAAGGGCGTTCGTCCCAGCCGGATGGGGCAGAGCTTCTGGGACTTTGTTGGGAGCCTTGCCGCCCAGGAGGCTTGACCCGGATATTCCCGCCGGGAATCGATTCCCCGCAAAACAGAATTGCACGGAATCGCCGGGGCTGATACAATAGCCATAGAAGTATGTCCGGATTTTTCGCCGGATTTCATAGAAGACTACATGTTTGGAGTGATTTTCATGCAAGTACACGATCTTCGCAGCGCCCTCAAGCTGCTGGAGGATATGCCCGGCCAGCTGGTTTCTACCGATGTGGAGGTAGATCCCGCCGCAGAGCTTTCGGGTGTTTACCGCTATGTTGGTGCAGGCGGAACCGTCATGCGGCCCACCAAGGTTGGCGGCCCTGCCATGATATTCAACAACGTAAAGGGCCATCCCGACGCCCGGGTGCTCATTGGTCTGCTGGCAAACCGGCAGCGAGTGGCAAAGCTGCTGGGCACCACCAAGGAGGATGTGGGCAAGCTTCTGTGCCGCTGCGCCCAGAACCCCATTCAGCCGGTGGTTACCGACGATCCCGCCCCCTGCCAGGAGATTGTCCATCTGGCGACGGACCCGGATTTTGACTTATATCACCTGATTCCCGCCCCCACCAACACCCCAAAGGATGCGGGCCCCTATATCACCATGAGTATGTGCTATGCCACCCATCCCGACACCGGCCTCAGCGACGTCACCATTCACCGGATGTGCATCCAGAGCAAGGACGAGCTCTCCATTTTCCTGATGCCCGGCGCGCGGCATATTGGCGCTATGGCAGAGCGGGCCACCGAGCTGGGCCGTCCGCTGCCCATCTCCATCTCCATCGGCGTGGACCCGGCCATTGAGGTTGGCTCCTGCTTCGAGCCCCCAACAACCCCCCTGGGCTTTAACGAGCTGTCCATTGCCGGTGCCATTCGGAATACCCCCGTGGTGCTGCACAAGTGCGTTGCCATTGAAGAGAACTGCATTGCCAACGCCGAATATGTGATCGAGGGCGAGATCCAGCCCGGCGTTCGAGTGGTAGAGGATCAGAACTCCCACACCGGCTATGCCATGCCCGAATTCCCCGGCTATAATGGCCGCGCCTCCAGTGAATGCTGGCTCATCAAGGTCAAGGCTGTTACCACCCGGAAAAAACCCATTATGCAAACCGTCATCGGCCCCTCTGAGGAGCACGTCAACCTGGCAGGCATCCCCACCGAGGCCAGCATCTATAATCTGATTGAAAAAGCCCTGCCCGGCAAAGTCACCAACGTCTACGCCCATCCATCCGGCGGCGGCAAATATATGGCGGTGCTCCAGTGCCGGAAGACCGTCCATACCGACGAGGGCAAGCAGCGTCAGGCGGCATTGCTGGCGTTCTCGGCCTTCCCGGAGCTCAAGCATGTGATTCTGGTGGACGAGGATGTGGATATTTTCGACAGTCAGGATGTACTCTGGGCCATGAACACCCGCTTCCAGGGGGATCGGGATATCGTCACCATTCCCGGCGTGCGCTGCCATCCCCTGGACCCCAGCTCTAATCCCACCTACTCCCCCTCCATTCCCGATATTGGCGTCAGCTGCAAAACCATTTTCGACTGCACCGTTCCGTTCCATTTGAAGGACCGGTTCCAGCGGGCCGAATTTCTGGAGGTAGACCCCAAGCATTGGCTGCCGGACTTTGATTTCTCCTGAGGGCACTGTCATGACGCAAAAACGACTGCTCATTGGCATCACCGGCGCATCCGGCGCACCTTTGGCATTGGAGCTGCTCCGTCAGATGCAGGAGATACCCCAGGTAGAAACCCATGTGATTTTGTCCCAATGCGGCGAACTGACCCTGACCCACGAGGCAGGGCTCACCCGCGAAGCCCTGCGCAGCCTCTGCACCTGTCTATATGACAACCAGGACTACGGTGCAGGCCCCGCCAGCGGAAGCTTTGAATCCCTGGGGATGGTCATCATCCCGTGCAGCATGAAAACCCTGGCAGGCGTGGTCAGCGGCTACTGCGACACCCTGCTGCTTCGTGCCGCCGATGTGACCATGAAGGAGCGCAGGCCCCTGGTTTTGGTGCCCAGAGAGTGTCCCTTCAGTACCCTGCATCTTCGCAATCTCACCACCGCCAGCGAGCTAGGGGCCGATATCATCCCCCCGGTTCCTGCTTACTACAATCACCCCAAAACCATCGAAGACGTAAATCGTCAGGTGGCGAAAAAGGTACTGTCCCGGTTTCATCTGGGGCAGGTGCCGGAATGGACAGGGATGCCGTGATGAAATGGGAGCTTACCATTCTGAACCGCCCGGTAATTTGCACTGTTACCCCGCTGGACGACGGAATTCATGTGCTGCTCACCGGCGGCGACAAGGGCCATATCGGCGCAGTCTCCGTCTGTGATCCCGGCCAGCCGCCGGAGACGATGACATTCCCCGGGCATAAGGAGCAATATATCACAGTGCCCTGGTCAGAAACCATCGCAAATGCTGCCCAACAGCGCTGCTGTGTTGTCTGCGGCATTCACTATGACCATACCGCCCCGGCGGAAATTGAAACGATTATGGCGCATACCGGCGAAATGCTCCAGAGCGTGCTTTCATCGCTTCCCCATATGACATAAAAAGAAGCATACGAACGCGGACTTTCTCGCATTCGTATGCTTTTTTATTTGTTATTCTACTACGGTTTCCTGTACGATGCCGTTCAGCGCCTCTACCGTTTTTGCAGGCATGTCCTGTTCCCGGGCAATGACCCCGGTTTTCAGCAGTATGGTCAGCGCCGCCAGTACCAGCACGGTTACAATACCCGCCCGCAGCGACAGCGCAGTCAGGGACTTTTCCTGATCGTTGGATTTCATCGGTTATCCTCCTGTATTCCGGCTGCATTGCCGCAGCCTTCCCGTTAATCGACCAACATCATACACTACTTTTTCGTAAAAAGCAACCTCTCTTTGGAAATATTAAGAAGATTATAATATTCCAATTCTTCCAACGCTTCGACATTGCAGGAAAATGCCCCGCCGCTGTATTCATAGGCCGCACCGGGGTGCTATGTTAGATTTCTTCCTGAACGGTTGCAGGCTCTTCCACAGCTTCCGTTTCCTTTTTTCCGCCAAAATCCTTGGTCAGCAGCCACTCGCAGATAAAGGAGATCACAATGCCCACCAGCAGGCCCGTCTGGGGATTGGTAATGGCCAGCACGCCGCCAATGAGCCCCGCCACACCACGCTGGGTATTGTTTTTGCACAGTCCCAGGGCCACATAGAAGCAGCCAAAGGCCTGAATTATCAGGGTCAGGCTCATGGACAGGGGCAGAATCGGGCGAATCAATGCCACCAGTGGTAAAAACAGGCAGCAAATCCATTTTGTCACATTAAATGTAATGCAGCCGCCAAAGAAGGAATACATATTCTCCTTGCCGGTTTTATACCGCTCGCAGATGGTCACCATCATAGCGGACCAGAGGGGCCCGGACAGGGTCACCGTGGGGCAGAACAGGCTCTGAATAATGTTTCTGATGCCGCAGCAAATATTGGTGAGATTGGGGTTCACCTTCACGTCCTCGTCCGGACGATACTGCTTTGCATCCTCCAGGAACTCCGTTCCGGTGACGATATCGCCAAAGGAAATGATATAGGCCACCACTGCCATCACTGCCGCAGAGGAAATCACATGCCAGGAGGGAAGGCCCAGCGCCGTAAGGCAGAAGTTCCCCAGCACATATTTCAGCCCGGGAATGGGGTTAAAAACAATGCCGTCGGCCAATACGTTCACCGGCGTAGAGATTTCACCCGCCAGCATACCAACAATATAGGCCAACAGCAGCGCCGGTACAAAGCCGCACTTGGCCAGGAACTTAATGAACTTATGGCCGGGTTTCTTCTTCTGCCGGCTAAAGCCCAGCGAAAACAGCAAAAACAGCGCCACCAATACACCAACGGAGAAGCTGATGGGAGAGCCGTAGAAGCCCACGCCGCCATTCTCCGCCGCTGCGAAGCCATATTTGCCAATGACAGCGGAAAAGCCTGCGCCAATCAGAATGCCCGCCTTTACCGACACCGGCACCTTATGCACCAGCCGCGAGGCAAGCCCTGTAACGCCCAGGATTAAGTACAGCAGTCCCAATATCAGCTGGAGCATCACCAATGCCTGAATGCGCTCAGTGGTATTCTGGAAGGACAGCAGCCACGTTGTGACCAATGGAATCGCCGGTGTAATCCAGCCGCCCACAATGGGGTCGCCCACAATGTTCTGAAATACATACAACAGCTCGTGGATACAGACAATGGACAGCGCAACGGAGAAAGGCAGTCCAAAGATATCCTGTAAATACGCCACCGCCGACACACCGGTTACAAACACCACCATTGCCTGGATCATTTCCGGCAGCTCCCAGGGGGCATGGACAAACGGGATGCGGATACGGAACATCCCCAGTTTTATGGCAGGCTGTTCGGCCCCTTCCGCCCTGTGGGCTGATTTCATCATGATCGCCATGGCATCGTGCTCCTTTATGTTGATTTTGTGAAGATATTGTGAACATCATAACATCCTGCGGAATCATTGTCAATTCCCTTTACACATTCTGACATAAAGAATACATCTGCACCGGTATTACGCTTACCGCATGTTGCTCCCATAAGTGCCTATATCGGTGGTTCTTGCCGCATACAGTCGGGTGATAGAAAAATAGTTGTTGCCAATGGTCCACTTGCCGCCGTTCATCTTTACACCGAACTTGTAATACTGCTTTCCCAATTCGATGGTGGTGTCATTATGGCTTCCGGTGGGATACGATAGAACATAGGGAATTCTCCCGGTGATGCGGGCAATATCCAGCTGGGACTGCCGCAGCTCTTCCTCCTGCGCCTCGGCGCTCAGTTCTGCCAGCGTGGGATGGTTGACGGTGTGGCTCTGAATGGACACCAGACCGGAATCACTCATTTCCTTCGCCTGTTCGGCCGTGATGTAATGTTCCGTCCCAAGTGAGCCGGTAATCACAAACACCGTCGCCTTCATCTGAAATTCCTTCAGGAGCGGAAATAGCTCGGTATACATGCCGATATAACCGTCGTCAAAGGTCAAAAGGACGGGCTTGTCGTAATCCTCCAAATGGGTGAGATTCGAGAAGAAAATGGGCTGATAGCCGTTGTCCTGCAAGTATTGCAGCTGCTCCCGCATATTGTCCGGCGAAACGAACAGAGATTCAATGCCCCATATATTGTTGCCTACCTCGTGATACATCCAAACCGGTACGTTTCGCCCCTGGGGAATCTCATTGGTATCCGGCATATGGGTCACATATACCGTGTCCGTGTCCATTTCCCCATCCCACAGGAGATACAGTCCTACCGCCTCTGCAATCTGGCGGAGCGGCAGCCAATCCTCCTGCTACTGTCCCGCAAAATGGATGCCCACATCTCCCGATTCCGGCAGCGCGGCTGACCCATCTGTTTCGACAAACGACAGCGGCACCAATGTCCCGTCATAGGCCGCCACTGCCGCGCCATTTTCGTCCCGGGTCACCGTCAGCCAAGGGTAAACCGCCGCAAAATCTGACGCTTTTACATAGGCATATCCGCCAAGCGCTATACTGCCCAGGGTCACGCCATCCGCCACCACCGGAGGTCCTGCCGCCACTGTCTCTGTCAGTGAAACGGGAAGGGGCGTTGGAGTCGGTGTGGGTGTGGGCGTTGGCGTGGGTGTGGGGGTTGCGGTTGGCTTGAAGCTAGGTGCGCTTTCCTCCTGCGACTCCATTTGAACGCCCCAAATTGTCTGTTCTGCGCTGGGCGCCGGGCTTGGCCCCTCCACGGACTGCGTTTGATTGCCGCAGCCGGTCAGCAGCATGCACAGGCCCAGCAGCATCACAAATCGTTTCATCTCCATTGCCTCCTCTCGTCGTTGTCAGATCCCCTGCTATCCATACAAGACGCATTTTCTCCCGGGTAGGTTGCAGATTTGGTGCAATTTTACATCACAAAATGGACAATACCATGACCGCCACCACCAGCATCCCCACAAGTCCGCCGTATTTATCATAGAACATCCCGGCAATCAGCCCCCGGAACGTCAGTTCCTCGGTAATGCCGATGGCTGCCATGCACAGAACAAACAGAAAGATGTGCATGGGCTGCTGCAATGGACTGCCAATACTCAGCACCAGACTCCCCACCCCGGCAATGCCATAGAGCACCAATAGGGCCGCAGCAATCGCCAAGCTCTTCCCAAATCCACGGCCCCGGCAGGTAAACACCCGTCCCATTCGAAATAGGAACGTCATGCCCACCATAATCACCAGCATCGTCAGCTCTGCCACCAGCTGCAAGCCATAGTCTCCCAGCGCATCCATCAGCGGCGGGAACAGCATCACAATTCCTTCCAAGACGCCGCCAATTACCATGGCAATCACCAGAGCCAACAGCACCAGCAGACCGGCCAACAGCGGATACTTCTCTTTTAATTTCGTCATAGCGTCTCCTTTTTCAGCAGCAGATGATAGTGGATGCTCTCCTTGGTACTGCCGGGTCCTCGGGTGCAAATCTCCCGGGGCGGCATCACCAGTGAAAAGCCCTGGAACAGTGCCGGAAAATCCTCCTGCCGCCCATAAAAGTGCGGGGTGCCGCCCTCATGAACCAAGGTGTACCGGTCCACATGGCATTCCTCCGGCACCGATAAGAACCCCGGATCATTCTGGGAAAGCAACGTTAAATAGACCTCGCCCCCGGGCCGCAACACCCGCCGCATCTGGTCAACGGCCTGCTGATATCCCGCCGTATCGGTATGATATGAGGCATTGTAGTCCATAATGCAGTCGAAGCTGTCCGCCGCAAAGGGCATATGAAACAGATCCCCCTGGACTGCTTCCACCGGCAGCTGTTCATTTTCCGCCCAGTGGCGCAGATAATCCAGTGCCTCGGGCGATTGGTCCAGCGCCGTTACGTCAAATCCTTGGCCCGCAAAGAAGATTGCATGCCTTCCGGGGCCGCAGCCATTGTCTAAAAAGTGCCGGAACCCCTGTTCTTTCCAGCGAAGGGCCAAATAGGGGGCTTCGATCGCCGGCTGGAGCCACTGGGCCGTTTTTTCCTCCGTCCAATTCCACTGCATATGCCTTCCTCCCTGATTTCGATGATAGCTGCATTTTATCATATTTTGCCGACACTTGTATAGCCCCCGCCCGGTTCCTTCTTGAGATTCTTGACGAACTGCGGTATAATATAACCTATAAGTCAGCATAGATTGGAGGCGCTGATATGGCAACACTTCCCGAAGAAACCGAACTCTGCGAACTTGTCTGTGTACACCAGGATGCAATTGACGAGGTGCAGTCTCATAGTCCCAGTTCCCAGCAGTTTTCCGACATGGCAGCGCTGTTTAAGCTCTTTGGCGACGCCACCCGGGTTAAAATTTTATGGAGCCTGAGTCAGCACGAGCTTTGCGTCTGTGATCTTGCGGAACTCATTGGCATGAATCAGAGCGCCGTTTCCCATCAGCTCCGGATTTTAAAGCAGGGCCGCCTGGTGAAAAGCCGCCGAGAGGGAAAATCCATTTTCTACTCGCTGGCCGACAGCCATGTAGAAACGGTTTTGGCCCAGGGCATGGAGCATATTTCCGAATAACGTCAAAAAATCTCCCGTCCGCTCGGACAGGAGATTTTTGTTTATGGATTGGGATTATTCCGTGGTCAGCATCTCTACCGTTACCTGCTTGTTGCGCTTGGAACGCTTTTGCAGATACCGCACAGTGCAGGACAGAATGAAGTTGATGATGAAGTAGATCACAAACGCTACGCCAAACAGCACAAATACGTCGGAAACGTTAATCATGCCGGTGCCGTTATACATATTGGCTGCGGAAAGGATCTTCTTCACCCGGCTCATAAGCTCAATCACCGCCACGTTGGCCAGATAAGAGGAGTCCTTAATGGTGGTGATGCACTGGCCCAGCAGTGTGGGAATGACGCTGCGGTACGCCTGGGGCAGCACGATGTACACCATGATCTGCACGGTGTTAAAGCCCTGAGAATGTCCCGCCTCAAACTGCCCCTGGGCCACGGCATTCAGACCGCCGCGGACAATCTCTGCAATGACGGAAGACGTAAACAGCACCAGTGCCACACAGGCCTTAAACAGCAGGCCAACCTCTACGGAGGTCAGAGTGAACATGGGCTTGCTCAAAAACTTGGGCGTAGGGCAGAATACCACGCAGATGAAAATCCACAGCAGCAGCGGGGTATTCCGGAAAATCTCAATGTAAGCGGTGGCCAGCCATTTGAACACCCGGGTTTTGCCGGTGCAGTAGTTCCGCACCAGGGCCAAAACGCTGCCAAACAGAATGCCAACGATTACGGCAATCAGAGAAACCACCAGCGTAAACGCCAGGCCCTTGAGGATAAACTGGAGAATCGCCGGGTTTTTCAGCATGCTAAAGCTTGCGCCAACGGTACTCATGCTGCCACCTCCTCAGTCTTGGCTTCCGCCTTGGTATTGTTGCGCTTATCCCGGTTTTTCAGGCGCTGCTCCCAATAGCTTGCCAGTGTGGACAGCGGGAAGCAAACAATAAAGAACAGGATGCCGCTGACCAGGTATGCCGGACCATATGCGCCGCCGGTATTCTCGCCGGTGACAAAGCTATAGGTAATGGAAATCAGGTCTGTTCCGCCGATGATATACAGGCAGGAGGTGTTCTTGATGAGGTTGACCACCTGGTTGACCATGGGCGGCAGAATGATCTTAATGGACTGGGGCAGGATGATATAGTACATCCGCTCCACATAGTTAAAGCCCTGAGACTGCGCCGCCTCAAACTGTCCCTTGGGGACCGCCTGAATGCCGCTTCGTACTACCTCGGCCATATAAGCGCCATGGTAGATGCCCAGCGCGATGCAGCCCGTTGCAAGAATACCAATGCTGTTGCCGGAAAAGGCCAGCGCATAGTACAGGAAGCAGAGCTGAAGCAGTACCGGGGTATTCTGGAAGAACTCCACATAAACCCGGCTGATGCCCCGCAACACCTTCTTATTACTGGTTGCCATCAAACCAAACAGGATGCCCAGAACCAGCGCCAGAATCAGCCCAAAGAGTGCTGTTTCGGCGGTGGTGCCCAGTCCCTTCAAGAAGCTGCTGCGATAGAGCCACACTTTATTCCAGGCTCTTTCGGAAAAGATTCCAGCCATGATATCGCCTCCAAATAGATTTTCCCAAATCGGAAGGTCCCGGCGATAAGTCGGGGCCCTCTGATTCGGGGCAGAACGCCAGGACAGCCGTTCTGCCTCGTTTTTCATGATTTCAGGAATTAGCCCAGGTTGTACTGTGCAATCAGGCTATCGATGGTGCCATCGCTGAGCCAGGTGCTCACCTCATCCTCGCAGAGCTTGGAGAAGCCGGAGCCCTTCTTGGTGGCAATACCGTACTCCTGGGGAGAGAACTCGGCGTCGATGTAGCTGCGGCCAGCGGTCTTGTAAACAGCCAGGATGGACTTATCCACGCAGAATGCGTCAACCTCGTCAGCCTCCAGAGCGGTGGAGATGGAGGGATAGTCGTCATACTGCTTGAAGCTGATGCCCTCGGTCCAGGTTGCGGGATCGAAGGACTCCTCATTGAAGCCGTCGCCGGTGATGACGCCGTTTTCAATCATAGCCTTTACCAGGGACTTTGCGGAAGTGGAACCGGAGGAAACGCCAACGGTCTTATCCTTCAGGTCTTCCAGGGTCTTAATGTTTGCAGAATCCTTTACCAGCACGGTAACATGATCGGTGTAATAGGGGGTAGTGAAATCCCAGGACTGCTTGCGCTCATCGGTGATGGTGAAGGTAGCCATAACGCAGTCGATGTCGCCGGAGTCCAGCAGCTCGGTACGGGTTGCAGCGGTAACGGTGGTGAACTCCACGTCAACGCCCAGGAAATCCGCCAGCTTCTTAGCCAGGTCGATCTCCATGCCTTCATACTCGCTGGTCAGGGGGTCCATATAACCAAAGCCAAGAACGTCGCTCTTTACGCCAACCTTCAGTACGCCGCGATCGATAATCGCCTGTACGTCGGAGCCATAGGAAGCGGGATCGGCAGCAGCGGCAGTTTCTTCAGCAGAACCGGCAGCAGCGGCCTCGGTGGTAGTTGCATCAGCAGCGGGGGCCTCAGTGGCAGCAGCCTCAGTGGCGGCAGCGGCAGTTTCAGCCGGAGCAGAGGATGCAGCGGAATCGCCGCAGCCAGCCAGGAGTCCAAAGGCCATTACAGTGGACAGCGCCATTGCTGTCAGTTTTTTCAGTTTGCTCATTGAAATTTCCTCCATTCACAGTCAGACTCAAAAATGGGTATGTCCTGAAACACGCCAGAGGACGTGTTGCATGCAAAAATCAGCGGAGAATCTTCGATAGGAACTGCTTGGTCCGCTCGTGGGTGGGATTCTCGAAGAAATGCTCCGGCGTGCCCTCTTCAATGATGGTGCCGTCCGCCATGAAGATCACACGGTCTGCCACCTGGCGGGCAAAGCCCATCTCGTGGGTTACCACCACCATGGTGATATTCTCCTTGGAAAGCTTAATCATAACGTCCAGAACGTCCTGCACCGTCTCGGGGTCCAGCGCCGAGGTGGGCTCATCAAACAGGATGATCTTGGTCTGGCAGCACAGGGCGCGGGCAATGGCCACACGCTGCTGCTGGCCGCCGGAAAGCGTTGTGGGATAGACATTCGCCTTATCCCGCAGGCCAACCACATCCAGATAGTGATAAGCCAAATCCTCGGCCTCCTTCTTGGGCTTGTGGTGGAGCTTAATGGGGGCCAGGGTCAGGTTCTGGAGCACGGTTTTGTGGGGATAGAGGTTGAACTGCTGGAACACCATGCTCATGGTGGTGCGGTTCAGCTGGGTCTTATTCTTATTGGTCAGCAGCGTGCCGTCGATCCAAACCTCGCCGGAGGTGGGCTCCTCCAGGAAGTTCATGCAGCGCACCGTGGTAGATTTTCCGGAGCCGGAGGGGCCGATGATAACCAGCTTTTCGCCCTCTGCCACTTCCAGGTTGACGTCCTTTAATACATGGAGATCGCCGAAATATTTGTTCACATTCACAAGTTTAATCACAGCGGGAACCCCTCTCAATTAAAATGAAATCATGCCCAAGGAATTTGGAGCATGAGTAATTACACAGAACATTCATTTCTTGTAGTTATACTTTACCTGTTTATTATACTAAGGAAACAGAATCTCGTCAAGCAAAAATGCAACGTTTTTGCCCAAAGTTTCAAAATTGGCGAAATAGACAAGGAAATAGGGCGCAATCCTGCAACTTTTTAATCGTATTATTCATTGCGTCTGTTCTCATCCCGTCGTATAATATCAAAGTATCGCGCAAAGAATCAGTTTTTATGAGAAAGAGACGAATGAAATGCTATCCTATTTAATTGTCTGCCCGCTGGTATTCCTTGCGGGCTTTGTTGATGCCATCGCCGGGGGCGGAGGGCTCATTTCTTTGCCGGCCTATCTCATCGCCGGGATTCCCACCCATACAGCCATTGCCACCAATAAGCTCTCCTCCTGCACCGGCACCTTTGTTTCCACGGGCCGCTTCCTGAAAAACGGCTATGTGCCCGTAAAGCTCTCGCTCTGCGCCGCGGCTATGGCGCTGATCGGCTCCACCATTGGCGCCAATATCTCCATGCTGCTGCCGGAATCCGTGCTCCGGGGCATGCTGCTGGTGGTGCTGCCCGTTGTGGCGTTTTATGTGCTGAAAAACAAGTCCATGGGCGAAGGAGAAAACACCGGCACCCGCTCCCAGAAGGCCCTGTATGCCATTGCCATGGGGGCCGGTCTGGTCATCGGCATCTATGACGGCATCTACGGCCCCGGCACCGGCACGTTTCTGCTGCTGATCCTCACAGGCCTTGGCCGCATGGATTTAAAATCCGCTGCCGGTACAACGAAGGTCATCAACCTGGCCTCCAACGTTGCCGCGCTGGTTACGTTTATTTTCCACGGACAAATCTATTGGGCCCTGGGGCTGACCGCTTCGGTCTTCTCCATCGCAGGGCACTATACCGGCGCAGGCCTGGTGGCAAAGGAGGGCAAGAAAATTGTCCGCCCGGTGGTGCTCACCGTGCTGTGCATCCTATTTATAAAGGTAATTGTGGGATTCTGAATTCCATAATATCGAAAAACGTCATGCTGCGCATGGCGTTTTTTTGTATCCGAATTCGCAAAAAAACAGCACAACTGGGCGCTCAGGTTCAAAAACAGACCCGTGCATTCCGCCCAAAAACCACAGGTTTATTCTGGCAAGTGTTCGTCATTGTGCTATAATAGAGCCAAGCTCGGAGCATGATGGCCTCACCATCCATCAATCCGGCTCCGAAAGGAAGGAGCTATTATGAAAAAGAATGTAAAGCATTTGTCCCAGGCCATGAGCCTAGGACTGTGCGCGGCGCTGCTGGCGACGACAGCGCTGGCTGCCACCGGTACCCCCTATACCGGTGCTGCCGCCGACATCACCGCCCCCGCCGGGCAACAGGCAACACTGCTGGTAGACGGAAAGGTCACCCGATTTGACGGCAGCGATGCAGTCTATACCGATGCCGACAAGGCCGAGGTGGTCTACACCGACGATCTGGACGACGCCTCCAGCCGTCTGTCCTCCTTTACCGCCGGCGGCGCAGACGAAACCGACAACGACTATGCCTATCATGCTGCTCTGTTCGTCAATGAATCCGGTGTGGTAGACGAAAAGTCCGTCACCGAAGCACTGGGCAAGGATGCGGTCTACGACGGCACCCACGCCGAAAACGTGACCATCGACAACACCGACCCCAGCTTTAACGGCATCATCATTGCAGGCGGCATTGACTACACCATCGCCAAGGCCACCATTCGCTTCGACACCGACGGCGACGGCCTCCAGGCCTGCGACTTCTCCGGCAAGGGCACTGCCATCACCGCCTTCGGCGAGGGCACCAAGCTCACCGTAGAGGATTCCGACATCAATGTATCCGGCGTTGCCAACATGACCCTGTTTGCCGACTCCGGTTCCACCCTCACCGTCCGGAATTCCACCCTGCACTCCGACGGCGGCACCCTCCACGACGGCTATAAGAATTCTCCCTCTCAGAACACCATGGTTGCGCCCCCCTGGATTCTCGGCATCATGGGCGCTTCCCGCTGCACCAATCTGGAGGGCAACAACACCACCATGAACGTCATCGACAGCCAGACCTCCGCCGCACGCTGGGCCGTTCTGTCCACCGACTCCGGCTCCAACATGAAGCTTAACGTGGTCAACACCACCATGGATCTCACCGGCAACGATAAGATCATGCAGGCTGACGGCACCTATCAGGACGAAAATGGCGATCCCAACCCCTTTACCAAGCGCTCCGGCTATGGCACCTATGTGATCGGCTCTGCTGACGAGCAGTTCCTGGGCGTTACCATGAACGTGGGCACCTATGCCTCCATCTTCACCGGCGGCTCCGGCACCTATACCAATCTGGAGGCCGGCAAGACCTATGAGCTGATGGACGCCAACGGCGAGGTTTCCGAAACCTACGAGGCCAAGGAAGATAAGGCCACCGTCATCAATTCCGACACCTTCGGCTTTATGTCCCATCAGGGCGAGGATACCATCAATCTCGAGGGCGGCACCGAGGTCAACTCCGGCTATGCTTCCCTGCTGATTAAGAACACCCAGGGCGACACCACCGTCAATGTATCCGACGGCGCAACCCTGAACTCCGACAATGGTATTCTCATGCAGGTTATGGACAACGACGACTCCACCACCGGCATGAACACCGAAACCTTCAGCTTCAACACCACCCATGAAGAGCCCGCAGGCTGGCCCTCTGAAAACGGCAATATTTCCACCGAAATGTCCTCCGACTCCGACACCACTGAGGCCGGAGATATGGAAGGCATGATCGGCGCAGACGGCAACATGGGCGGCGGCGATATGGGCGCACCTCCCGAGGGCATGCCCCCCGAGGGTGATCCCGGCGGACCTGGCGGCCCCGGCGGCGAAGGCGGTTCCTCCGGCCCCGTGGTCAACCATCTGAATGTCACCGGCACGGAACTCACCGGCGATATCTACAATGGTTCCGGCTACTATGGCCAGACCGCAGTGGGCATCGAGGTCAATCTGGGCAAGGAAGCCGTGCTGAACGGTGCAGTCGCGCAGACCGAAACCATCCATACCGATGCCATCAACTACACCTCTAAGGTTCTCCCCGAGGGTACCTCCGCAGAGGATGCCGGTCAGCTGACTTCCTTCACCATCGCGGAGTACTACAACATCGGCCATGTGGCAAACCGCTTCTATAACAACGGCGACAACACCCTGGCTATGAACCTCACCGACAACGCCGTTTGGAACGTCACCGGCGACTGCCTGCTGTCCTCCCTGACCATCGGCGACGACGCTAAGGTCGAGGCGCAGAACGGCACCCTGGAGATGACCGTGGACGGCGAACCCACTGAGCTGGCTCCCGGCACCTACGAGGGCGAGATCCGCATCAGCTACACCGAAAACGAGCCCGCTCCCGCAGAGGATTCTGCCGAGGAGTCTGCCGCTTCCGAAATCGCCGCACCGGCAGCTACCCCTGCCGAATCCGAGGCACCTGCTGAAGCTCCCGCAGAGGCTTCTGAGGCCCCCGCAGAGACCAGCGGCATGTCCGGCGGCGCCATCGCTGGCATCGTAATCGCAGTTCTGGCCGTTGCAGCCATCATTATGGCAGTTGTGGTCAAGAAAAAGAAGAAGTAATCCCCTTTCTTGGGCTGTCATCCTCGGGTGGCAGCCCAATTTTTACCCCTCATATGGGCGCTTAGCATCCAAACTGTCCCTTGCGGAATAGTTAGAATTCGTGATACAATGGCAGAAGAGTAATCGGAACACCATAAAGAAAGGATGATCGTCATGCGTTTCCCTCAGGAAAAGATGGAGATTTTCTACCCCGGCGTATATACCCCCGAAGAGCAGGCCGCCATCGACCGCTATAACCGCGGCGAAACCGGGCGGATGTTCGGCGGAAAGGCCCCTGCGCTTCCCTCCACTGATCCCTGGATTATGCAGCTCTATGCCCGGTGCTGGGACCGCTGGAACCCCCTGTTCAATGACCCGGAGTATGCAAAGCAGTCGGTATGGGGGAACCTCCCTGCCATTCCCGGCTATGTTTCCACCGAAACCCGATATAACGTTCCCCCGGAGCTGGGCTATCTGATTCGCCCGGACGGCACCGCATTTTTAGGCGACGGCTATGACCACACCGATGAGTTTTTCGCCCCCGTATTCCCCGGGGATACCTTCCATAGCAAAGACAGCGGCTGGCAGGTGGTGGACGTTACCCCCAAAGAGGGCAGCGTTAAGCGTCTGATGATTTTCATCTGCTGCACCGACGTTTATAATCAAAACGATCAGCTGGTGGCCCGGTGTACCCGCCGCTGGCCCGAGCAGCTCATGCGCTCCAAGGACCCGGAAATCAATGAAATTCTCGCCTCTGAGGTACCCGGTGCGCCCCCGAAAAAGGCCCCCGAGGGAAAGCCCGGCGGCGAGAAGAAAGCGCCCCCACCCATGCCTGGCGGCGGCGGTGTTGGCGGTACGGCGCGGCACAAGTCCCATTTCATGACCCCTGCGGACTATGATATCTTCAAGGAGATCTGGAAAAACGAGAAAATCCGCGGCAAGGACACCCTGTATTGGGAAGACGTAAACATCGGCGACGAACCCACGCCTGTTGCAGCACCGCCCCAGGTGGGCTTTGAAATCGTGCGTACCATTGCCGCATGGAACATCATGAAGGACAACAACGGCCTCCAGGAAGTGCTCACCGGTAAGGGCGGCGACCCGCATTTCTACCGCTACAACCCCGAAACCGGCCTGTATGACAACGAAGCCGGTCATTTGGGGCTGGGCAGCATCGCCTATCTCTACAACTTCCATGCCAAGCTCATGGGCACCCGCATCCTCACCAACTGGTGCGGCGACGAGGGCTTTGTCACGAAGCTGGGCTGGCGGTTTGTCAACGACGCCCCCAAGGACGAGCAGTTTAACCACTTCCCCGCAGGCTTCTATCGCCCCACAGAGCTGTTAAAGGTGCCCTATATGCAGGACCGCTACGCCAACATCCACGGCTTCGGCGACGATGCGTTCATCACCCGTGGCTATGTCTATGACAAATACATCGGCGAGGACGGCGGACATTATGTGGACCTCATCTGCTGGTGCGAGGACCTGGACGGCAACATCGGCCAGGAAATCCCCGCCACCGTAAAGCTTCCCAGCCGCGAGAGCAAATAAGCAAATACATCAAAAGAGCCGGAACCGCAACGTTCCAGCTCTTTTGTTATGCTATGTGGAATGGAATTATGCCACAACCAGCTTACCGCCGGAGGCCAGGGTATATTCGCCCTTCAAGCCGCAGCCCTCACCGGCTACCGCATGAACGGTAATACCAGCCGCCGCATCCACCTGGTCGGCCTTTACATCGCCCACCAGGCACACGGTGGAATCCCCGGTTGCCGTCCAGCGGCTGCCCTCCAGGGAGATGTAAGCATCGGTGATCACGCCGGTAACTTTGGCGTTGAGGATGGAGACATTCATGGTGCGGTCGGTATCGTCGTTGACAATATCGCCCTGATAGTTGCCGTTGGCAATCACAGCATTGACGCCATAGCATTTGAGCTTCATGTCGTCGGGTACCTTGGTGGCTGCATCATCGTCGTTGACAATGGCATGCACCAGATACTTGCCGGTCTTCACCTTCGCGCCGTCCAGCTTCAAATAGACGTTTTCGGACTTTACGAAGAACAGCGCTTCGCCAACCTTCCAGTCGCCGCCGGTGATATGGCACTCGGTAGTTTCGGTGTAGTGGCCGCGCACGCCGTGGAGCATTGCGCCGTACTGGCCGGACTTGACGGTGCCGCCGTTGAACTTCACCCAAGCGTCGCCAGCGATAATCGCCACATGGGTATCCACGGTAATCCGGCAATTGTTCAGCACGTTATGGCAGCCGTTGTCCGCATAGGTGCCGTAGCCGATGGTATCGCAGACCACGTCGCAGTTGTTGGCCTCCAGATACAGGTCGCCGTTGGAACCGTCGGTGGACAGTGCTGCCCAGGAATGCGCCAGAATTTTGGAGTCATAGAAATAAGCCCGGGAGTTGCCCATGGAAAGATGGGTCCGGCAGTTGCCGCCCAGCTTCAGGCCCGGAGGAGGCTCCATCATACCGGACGCCACCCGGGGCACATAGCTCTTGGGAATCTCGCCGCCCTTGGCATCCAGCACGCAGTTCCGCACAATCAGGGTGCCGTTGCCGGTGACCACGGTGCAGGGCCGAATGACGCCGTGGGTGGTGACCTGCACGTTGTCCATCTCGCACTTTGCCGTGTCATTGACCATGATGGCAGAGCCGTTGCCCGCAAAATCGTCAATGCCGTAGCCGGTCAAATCGAACTGAGAATCCTTGATGGCATAGACGGAATCGCCGCCGATATACAGGCCATTGAGGCAAACCTCGTCGGTCTTGTAGGAGGCGTTTTTCATCTCCGTATCAGTGATGTCACCGGAAATCTCTGCATAAGGTGTTTCGGCCATATAGAGCTTGCCGTCCAGCACATCCATGGATTCCATTCTGGGGAACGGAGGCGCCTTGGGAGGACCGCCGCCGGGGAATCCGGGCCCGGGCTTGCCGGGCTCAACATCCGCACCGGGAACGGAGCCGGGATGCTCAGAGGGGCGGCAGGTGGGCGGGCAGGGCTTGAGCTCCGCAGCCACCGGGCAGCCAAACTCGTCTACCATAGGGCCGCCGGGCATGGGAGGCATATCGCCGGGGCCGCCGGGACCAGGGCCGGGCATATCCCCCATGGGAGGCATCATATTGACTTTTTCCGGCTTATTGATGGGGCCCTCCAGAACGGGCATGCCATAGGCCGGGATTTTTGCCTGAATGGTGTTCATAAATACCCTTCTTTCAAATGAGATATGTGGAATCCGAACATTTCACGTCCACATTATATCACAGTTTCTCCCACGGGAAAATATACATTTTCATCCTTTAGGGGTCATATTCTGCCCATTGCAGCCGGACACAGGCAGAAAAAGAGCAGAAATGCATTCCTGCATCTCTGCCCTTTCTAAATTCTCAATCAACCTGCAGTAACCACTGTAAGCCGCGGCTCAGCCGTCTCAACCTTCTGGAAGTCCGCACCCAGGGCCCGGAACTTCTCGGCGATGTTTTCATAGCCCCGCTCCACATATTTAATGTCGGAGATGGTGGTGGTGCCCTCTGCTACCAGACCGGCAATGACCATTGCAGCACCGGCCCGGAGATCGCACGCCTTGACCGGGCAGCCCCGCAGCTTGGGAACGCCCTCGATAATGGCAACCTTGCCGTCCACCTGAACCTGCGCGCCCATCCGTCTGAGCTCGCCAATATAGCGGAAGCGGTTATCCCACACGCTCTCGGTGACCACGCTGGTGCCCTCTGCCACTGCCATACATACGGCAATCTGGGGCTGCATATCCGTGGGGAAGCCGGGATGAGGCATGGTCTTGACCTTTGCCTTTTTGAGATGACCGGTGGACTCTACCAGCAGCGCATCTCCCTGATCGGTGATTTTCACGCCCATTTCTCTGAGTTTGGCGGTAATGCAGTCCAGGTGCTTGGGAATTACATTCTTCACCAGCACCTTGCCGCCGGTTGCCGCCACGGCTGCCATATAGGTGCCAGCCTCAATCTGATCGGGGATGATGGAATACGCGCCGCCCCGGAGCCGCTTCACGCCCCGGACCTTAATCACATCGGTACCTGCACCGGAAACGTTGGCGCCCATGGCATTGAGGAAGTTCGCCAGGTCCACAATGTGGGGCTCTTTAGCGGCATTTTCAATGATGGTGGTGCCCTCTGCCAAGACGGCAGCAATCATGATGTTCATGGTTGCGCCAACGGATACCACATCCAGATAGATGCGGCTGCCGTGGAGCTTTGCCTGGGTGGTTGCAATGATATCGCCGCTGACAATCTGCACATCAGCGCCCATGATGTTAAAGCCCTTGATATGCTGGTCAATGGGACGAACGCCAAAGTCGCAGCCGCCGGGCATAGAAACCGTGGCCTTGCCGAACCGGCCCAGCAGCGCGCCCACCAGATAGTAGGACGCGCGGATCTGACAGGCGAGCTCATGGGGCACGGAGCTGGTGTGAACGCCGGTGCAGTCCAACTCAAAGGTGGTCCGGTTAATCATTCGAACCGTTGCTCCCATGCGGGTCAGAATATCAAAATAAAGCTGAATATCCGACACATCGGGAACATTCTCAATTCTGCAAACACCGTCTACCAACAAAGCAGCCGGGAGAATCGCCACTGCCGCATTCTTCGCACCGCTGATCTCAACTTCGCCGTTCAGCGGATTTCCGCCGTGTATCACATATTGTGCCATAACGCACCCTCTCAATCTCTATTTTCTATCTTACGTTCTATAGTATGCCGCATCTGCGGCAGATGTATCAAGCCTGTTGACATAAATATGCCCAGCGCCGCTAGTATAACACAAACTCCGTTCTGTGTAAAGGATTGTGGGGAAAAAACGCCGGTTTTCTCGCGTAAACGCAAGAAAAACCTCTATTTTTTGTTGAGTTTTCGTCCATTCTCCGGCGATTTTGAAGATTTCGCGCCATTTTTTTACCATAGTCTTACAAAAGGCCGCAGCAGATTTTACTCTGCTGCGGCCCATTTTACCTCGTATTACCGGAACGACTCCCGCAGTCCCTTCAGAATTCCGGCGGTTTCCCGCTGTAAATCTGCTGCCGTGGTACTGGCGGGTCCTCTGCCCCCCAGCCATTCCGGGCGGGGCACCGGCAGCCGTTCAAACCGCTTGGCAAAGGCCTTGTCCACCCCCAATGCCGCCGCCTTGGGCAACTGGCTTTGGAAAAAGCGATTGTATCGCCCGGTGAGAACTTGCAGCCGCTGCCAGGTCACCTGCCGATAAAACATCCGGCAGCCCCGTGCCTGGCTGAGCAGATCCTGCCCGCGCACACTGCGCCGCGGCCCCACCGAGGTTGCCACCGCAGAGAAGCAACAGGCAAACAGACCAATGAGTACCTCCAAAAATGCACCGCCCAGGAAGCCCAATACCAGCAGCACCAGCGCAAGAAGCAGGGTAATTCGGTAGCCTGCCGACGTACGCTTTAATGCGACCCGCCGGGCAATTCCGCTGTGGAGATAAATGCTGTAGAAGAAGCCCACAATACCGGCCAGCACTGCCAGCACGACAAATCCGCCGCCCTCCGGCAGCATTTGCTGGGCCAGATAGCCGATTCCCACTGCCAATAGAATCCGGCAGGGGATTTGCAGCAGCACCACATTGCCGCCCTTGGGGTCAAAGATAATTCGATTCAGGCTTCTGCGGGATGCGGCCCGAAACTGTGCACCCGCCGCCGCAAACCGGCCCGGCTTGGCTGCCACCCGATAGCCGGTGGCAAAAATCCGCTGAAACAGCTTGCGTTCCGCCTTGCTTCGTTCGCTGCCCATGGGAATCGCCCGGGTCAGCACGACACATCCCTTTTTCGTGCGCTGGATGGTCAGATAGCCCAAATTGGCCCATTCCAGAATCATCGCCGCAATATCGCAGGTTGCGCCATCGAGGACCTGGGGCAGCTGGCAGGGCAGCAGGCCGCCCGGCGCCAGCAGGCGCGACTGGGGATTTTGCCGGGGCGTCCGAATCCGAACCCGCCAGAAAATCATCAAGAGCAGCAATACCGCCAGCATGCCAATGGCCAAATAGGTCACATGGATCATGGAAATGGCCGAGGAGCGCACATAAAAATACCCGGTGGGCACCGTAACCTGTGCCGTCAGGGAGTCATACGCCATGCGGTTTTCCACACTGCCGGTTACAATGTTGCCGTTCAGACTGACCCCCGATTCGCTGTCGGCCAGCGCACCATAATAGCCGCTGAGCACCGCCGGGGTCAGGGTATAATCTTCCGGCATGGTTCCGCTGGGCTGGGGCAAAATAACCTGAAAGCTGCACGCCCCCACATTTCTGGCCCACCGGGAACTCAGCAGTCCCAGCTGGTAAACCTCACCGTCGGAGGTGGTGGAATAAGTATCGCTGACGGTGTAGGATACCGTCACCGTTTGGGTGCCTGAAAAGGTGCCGGTAAGCACCACATCTACGCCGCTGTCGGTTTTATTCACTTTATATCGATACGTCTCTGCCGATACCCGGCTGATGGTTCCGTCCGGTAAGGGAACCTCCAATTGATCCTGCGCGCCGTCAAAGGTCAGCTGATAAGTGGCCGTTACCTGGGTGCGTCCATTGGTGCTGACTTCTGCATTGACCGTGGCCTGGTCCACCTGATAGTCTGCAAACACACTGGGAATCAGAAGACATATGAAAAACAGGAAAAAAGCAACTTTTTTCATCTGTCACACTCCATAATTTAATGTAGTTAGCATACCACATTCCGCCGGTAATTACAACGGGGGGCCGGAATTTTCCCTTTTTCCCCCACCGCAGAATTCCACGCTCCGGCAAACCTTACGAAGAATTTACGTTCTTTTTGACTTTTTCCGTGATTTGTTATAGTATATGGGCAGAATTCCCGTCGATTGGGCAAATTACAAAAACAAAGCAGGAGGCATTCCATGAAGCAGCTGCTGAAACGTCATGAAGAATTCATCCGCTATGCACTGTTCGGTATTGCAGCCGTTGCGGCCGACGTTCTTGTTTACGCGCTGACGGTCAATCATCTGGGGGTACGGCTTTCCAACGCCGCCAGTTGGCTTGCTGCGCTGATCGTCGCATTCCTTACCAATAAATATTGGGTGTTCCATCGGGGCGAAGAGGGCGTTCCGCAGTTTTTGCGAGAATTCCTCGAATTTACCGCCGCCCGACTTGCGGGCCTGCTGGTGCAGGTCTGGGGCACCGACGCGCTCATTCGCAAGGGCTTTCAGCGTCCGCTTCTGGGCATCCGGGGCGGGGCCGCAAAGCTGCTGACCACCATTGTCGTAATTGCGCTGAATTATCTGTTCAGCAAATTCTTAGTATTTCGTCCCAGGGAGGTGCAGCCATGACGCCGGACTATACACCTGAGGATCTTCGTTTTATGGAAGAGGCCATTGCCCTGGCAAGGCAGGCGGCACAATTGGGTGAAGTCCCCATTGGCTGCGTTATCACCCGGAACGGCGAAATCGTTGGCCGGGGCTACAACCGCCGGGAAACCGGAAAAACCGCCTTAGGGCATGCCGAGCTCATGGCCATTGAAGACGCCTGCCGTAATCTCGGCGGCTGGCGGCTGTGGCAGTGCCGATTGTATGTGACCCTGGAGCCCTGCCCCATGTGCGCCGGCGCAATCATCAACGCCAGAATTCCCGTGGTGGTCTATGGCGCTAAGGACCCAAAGGCCGGCTCCGTGGGCTCCATCACCGACCTGTTCTCCATGCCCTACAACCACCATCCCCAGGTGATTTCCGGCGTATTGGAGGATCGCTGCGCTATGCTGCTGCGAGATTTTTTCCGCAATCTTCGCCGCCGGAAAAAGTCGGCGGAAAACGCTGCAAATATTGACAAAGCATCGTTTTCAGGATATGATAAATAGGTTAAACACCTATGCAAATTTGCCTGTTTTTTCGAGAAAATTTCGGTATTTTCACGCCGCGCAGGCTGAAATTGTCACAAACGGTTTTGTTCTGGCAGCCGGACCAGCCGTTGGTAATTTCCATTGCCAATTGCGCTCTGATTGGTACCTTAGATCGCTGTCAATGTTCCCACCTGACCGAAATGGAGTGAAGCAGCTTGGATACAAAGGTTACATTGCCTGACTGCGAATTTCATAAAAAGCCATGCTATGAATGCCTCAAGCGGATTTTTGACCTGGTCGTGTCGCTGGTGGCGGTGATTGTGCTGTCGCCGGTATTGCTGGTGATTTCCCTGGCCATTCGGCTGGAGGATCGCGGCCCCATTCTCTACCGAGCTCAGCGGGTTGGCCGGGGCGGCAAACCCATCACCGTCTACAAATTCCGCAGTATGCGTATGCACGCTGACCGGCTGGAGGACATGCTCACGCCGGAAGAGCTGGAAGAATACAAGAAAAACTATAAGCTGGAGCATGATCCCCGCATTACAAAGGTAGGGGCATTCCTCCGGAAAACCAGTCTGGACGAGCTGCCCCAGCTGTTTAACATTCTCGCCGGAACCCTTTCGCTGGTGGGGCCCCGTCCCGTACTCCAGGAGGAAACGGAGCTTTACGGTGATAAGCGGGAGCTGCTGCTGTCCTGCAAGCCCGGCCTAACGGGGCTTTGGCAGGTACGCGGCCGCAGTAACGTTACCTATGAAAACGGACGCAGACAGGCCCTGGAGCTGCAATATGTCAGCCAGCGGAGCCTGTGGTTGGATATTAAGATTCTGTTCTGGACCGTCGGCGCAGTCGTTCGCATGGACGGCGCGAAATAATCCGGAACGCCTAGAGGATAATGCCATGAAGATTCAGATCATTGTTGCCGCCCACAAGGCCTATCGCATGCCAACCGACCCCATGTATCTTCCCCTCCATGTGGGAAAAGCCGGGAAGGACTTGGATCTGGGCTTTCAAGGGGACAATACCGGCGACAACATCTCCGAAAAGAACGCCACCTATTGTGAGCTCACCGGAATCTACTGGGCGTGGAAGAACCTGGGCGCCGATTATATCGGCCTGAGCCACTATCGCCGCCATTTTCGCGGCAAGCGTGGGAAGGATAAGTGGGACAGCATTCTCACCACGGCTCAGGCAGAGCAGCTGCTCCAGCACTGCGACGTACTGTTGCCCAAGCGCCGGAACTACTTTATTGAAACCGCCTATAATCAGTATGTCCATGCCCATCCCGCCGAGCCCCTGGACCTCATGATTGCCCTGGCCTCTGCCCAAGGCGAGAATTACCGGGTGGCTGCCGAGGCCATGCGCCATCGAACCTGGACCCACATCTATAACATGTTCATCATGAAGCGGGATATCTTTGACGGCTACTGCCAGTGGATGTTTGACATTCTCGGGCAGGTAGAAGCACAGATCGATATCTCCGGCTACAGCGCCTATGACCGCCGGGTGTTTGGCTTTATTGCAGAGCGGATGCTGGACATCTATCTGGAGGCCAACCAGATTCCCTATAAGGAAGTCCCCGTGATGTTTATGGAATCTCAGAACTGGCTGAAAAAAGGCGGCGCATTCTTAAAGCGGAAATTTACCGCCCGGAAAGAGGGATAAGCTTGGATCACACGCTCCGTGAGCTTCAGCTATGCGAGCTGGAGCTGGTGAAAGCAGTGCTTTCCATTTGTGAAAAACATCATCTGACGGTGTTTATGATGGGCGGGACCTTCTTGGGTGCCGTCCGCCATAAGGGCTTTATTCCCTGGGACGACGATGTGGACCTGGGCATGAGCCGGGATGATTACGAAACGTTTTTAAAGGTCGCTCCCAAGGAGCTGCCCCAGGGCTATGTGCTTCGGCATTTTGCCACGGACCCGGATATGCCCTATTATCCGGCCCAGGTGGTGGACCCCAGCTTCGAAATTCTCGACACCTCTGCGCAAATCGCAAAAACCCGTAGCGCCTGGATTGACCTGTTTCCCTTAGACGGCATGCCCAAGGGAAAGGTGGGCTGCTTTTTCCACAAATACCGCCTGCTCTACCTGCGGATGATGCTGAAATTCAGTCAGTTTTCCCAGGTGGTTGCAGTGAATTTGGCCCACCGTCCTCTCCATGAGCGGATTCTGATTGCCGCTGGGAAGCATCTCCATCTGGAGTCCCGGCTGGATACCCACAAGCGCATGGTACTCATTGACCGCTGCCTGAAAAAATATCCCTATGAAGGTGCCAAGCAGGTGGTCAATTTTATGGGCGCTTATAAATTCCGTGAGATGTTCCCCAAGGCTATCTATGATCGGCTGGCAGCGTATCCCTTTGAAACCTTGACGCTTCTGGCACCTGCCGATTACGACGCTGTGCTCAGCCAGATGTACGGGGACTATATGACGCCGCCGCCCAAGGACGAGCAAAACAAGCACGGCACCGTCACCCAAGCGGCCGGAAAGGACACGCCATGAAACGAGTTATCACATACGGGACCTTTGACCTGCTGCACTATGGGCATATCAACCTGCTCCGCCGGGCCAAAGCGCTGGGGGACTACCTGATCGTCGCCCTTTCCACCGATGAATTCAATTTGAAGGAAAAGAACAAGGTCTGCTATTTCTCCTATGAAGAGCGGAAAAAGCTGCTGGAAGCCATCCGCTATGTGGACCTGGTGATTCCCGAGGAGAGCTGGGAGCAAAAGCGCACCGATATCCCCCTATATCATGTTGACACCTTTGTTATGGGGGACGATTGGAAGGGCAAGTTTGACTTCCTGGAGGATCTATGCCAGGTGGTCTATTTGCCGCGCACCCCGGAGATCTCCACCACAAAAATTAAAAGGGAATTGGGCCGGGAATGAAGAAAGTCAGTCTCGTTGTTCCCGTCTATAATGCAGGGGCGTTTCTTACGCCCCTGGTTCGTTCTGTACTGGCCCAGGACTATGAGAATTTCCAGCTGATTCTCAGCGACGACGGCTCCACCGACGCTTCCATCGCCCAAATGCAGGCGCTTGCCCAGGAAGATACGCGAATTACCCTGGTCACTGGTGCCAACGGCGGCGTCAGCTCTGCCCGGAATCGCGGACTGTCGGCGGCAGAAGGCGGCTATATTGGTTTTCTGGATGCCGATGACCGGATTTTCCCCAACTATCTCTCCACACTGGTTTCTCTGCTGGAGGGGCACGGGGCCGATTGTGCCTGCTGCGGTTTTACCCGGCTGTATGAAGTGTCCGGCGTAGAGGATCATATGCCCCCCAAGGCCTGTGACATTTTAGACACGGATCGGGATGGATTTTTCCGGCTGCTGCTGCGGCCCGACGGCTACACCACCGTAGTATGGAATAAGCTATTCCGTAAGGAGGCCTTGCAGGCCCAGGACGGCAGCTTTCTTCCCTTTGACGAAACGCTGCACATTGTGGAGGACGGAGAATATCTGTTCCGCAGCAACGTTCAGCGGGCCGTATTTACCCCGGAGGCGCTGTATCACTACACCGTCCGGACCAGCGGCGCCATGTACGGAGCGCTTACCCCTCGGAAACGCACCGAGCTCACCGCCCGGAAGCGGATCGTTGCGCTCTGTGCCAATGCCGCCCCCGATGTGCGGGCGCTGGCAGAGATGAAATATCAAAAGGGCGTTCGGGATCTGCTGTTCCATGCCGTGATTGGCGGGCAGGGAAAGGAAATCCGCGACCTGCTTCCGGAGCTCAAGGTCTATCAGGACGCGCTGTTTGGCAGTCCTGCCCTTTCGAAAAAAGAAAAACTGAAATACCATATCTATCGTCCCATCATTCAGCTGAACCTCCAGCATCTTGGCGCGTTCCTGACGAAGCATCTCAGCGGGCATGGATAACGGAGGTATCTATGAAGCAAACCGCCCTGAAACGGCTGTTTTGGATATTGCTTGCAACGCCCTTTTTTAAGCCCGCCCTGTTGGGGGTGCTGGAAGGGACGGAGGTTCTGGAAACAGGCTTTGATCTCTGGCGCATGGCCGCAGCCGGAGTGATTGTGCTGCTCTATGGGTATGAGATGATCCGGCAGCGCCGAAAGCCCTCGTGGGTTCTTGTATGGCTGTGCGCCTATCTGGGCTTTGTGGGGCTGTCTACGGTGCTCCACGGCAAAAACTACTGGGCCATTCTCAACCATGTGGTCACCATCGTCTCCTTCTGTATGCTGCTGGAGCTCAGCCTGCGCCGCGGCCCCATGGTCACCCTGGATATGCTGTTTTATCCGCTGACCGTGCTGATTTTGGCGAATTTCATTCTGGAATGCCTGTATCCCGGCGGCATTTGCACCGGCGGCACCTACAACTATAGCTACAATCTGCTGGGCATCGACAATCTGCTTGCCCCGCTGCTGATTCCCTATATGTTCCTCACCGCGCTGCGTTCCACCATGCGCCACGGGGACCTGGATTGGGTCAGCTACTGCATGCTTGGCGTTTCTACCCTGAGTCTGCTGCTAGTCTGGTCCGCCACCGGGCTGATGGGCCTGGCTGTGGCGCTGGTTTTCCTGCTGTTTTTCTATCAGCGGCGTTGGCAAACGCTGTTTAACGGCGCTACTGCCATGCTGTCCGGCGTTGGCCTGTTCTTTGCCGTGGTGCTCTATCGGCTTCAGGATGTGTTTGCGTTCCTCATCGAGGGCGTGCTCCACAAGGGACTGAGCTTCACCGGGCGCACGGAAATCTGGGATGCAGCCATCAAAAACATCCTTGCCAGCCCTGCCTTGGGCTATGGACTGGCGCAGTCCGGCAAGGTCTATCGTCTTCGGAAGCACAAATACTATCATGCCCATAACGTCTTTCTGGAGGTTCTGATGGAGGGCGGATTCTGCGCGCTGTTTTGCTATTTGATGATGCTGGCATCGTCGGTGAAGCAGCTGATGATCCACCGGAAGCATCCCTATGCCTGCCTCATTGCAGCCGGACTGATGGCCTGCGGCGTCATGACGACCATGGAGCCGTTCCTGGACAGCAATGGGCTGCTGATCTATGCCCTGATCTTCCTGGGCTATCATGTGGGCACACTGATTGCCGGACAAGATACCGCTCCCCTGGGCGCAAAGTAATTACAAATCGGAGGTTTTCCATGGCGCGTACTCAAAATTCCATACGCAACGTACTGTCTGCAATGGTCGGACAGATGGGAGGCATTCTGGTCAACTTACTCGCCCGGGTGTTTTTCCTGCATTATCTCAACCAGACCTATCTGGGTCTGAACGGCCTGTTTACCAATGTGCTCACCATGCTCTCTCTTGTGGAGCTGGGTGTGGGCCCGGCTATGGCCTATAGCCTCTATAAGCCCCTGGCAGACCATGACATTGAAAAGCTGAAAAGCCACATGGGCTTCTATAAAAAAGCCTATATCACCATCGGCCTTGCCATTGCCGCGCTGGGCCTGCTGTTTTTGCCTTTCTACACCGTGTTTATGGACGAGGTGCCGGATATTCCCCACCTGAACACCATCTACCTGCTATTTGTGGCCAATACGGTGGTTTCCTATTTTTACTCCTATAAGCGCAGCTTAATCGTCTGTGACCAGAAGAAGTACATCGAAACCACCATCCACTACGGCGCCTATTTCATTCTGAATGTGGTGCAGATTATCTTCCTGGCGCTTACCAAAAACTATGTGGTGTTCCTGGTGCTCCAGGTGCTGTCCACCTGGCTGGAGAACCTGATTCTCGCCAAAAAGGCCGACAAGCTCTACCCCTTCCTCCGGGATAAGGACGTAAAGCCCATGGAGAAGGAAGACGCCCAGGTGATTTACCGAAATGTCGCCGCCATGAGCATGCACAAGGTAGGCGCCGTGGTGGTCAATTCGACGGATAACATCCTGATTTCCAAGCTCATCGGACTTGCCACCGCAGGGCTTTATAGCAACTACTACACCATCATCCATCCCCTGCAAACCATCACCAATCAGATTTTCGAATCCATTGTCGCCAGTGTGGGCAACCTCACCGCCACTGTGAAGGACGGCAATATGGAGCACCTGATGGAAACCTTTTACGACGTTTTCTTCTTCGCCTTTTGGATTTTCACCTTCTGTGCCATCTGCCTGCTGAATCTGCTGCATCCCTTCATTGAATTTCTCTGGCTGCGGAACAAGGGCTGGCTGCTGGACAATCTGACGCTGTATGTTCTGGTGCTGAACTTCTATTTATATGGCATGCGCCGTCCGGTACTAACCTTCCGGGACGCCACCGGCGCCTTCTGGAACGACCGGTTTAAGCCGATTTTCGAGTCCATCATCAATCTGGTGGCCTCTATTTTGCTGGCAAAGCAGTTTGGCATTGCAGGCATTTTCCTGGGCACCCTGGTTTCCACCGTTACCACCAGCCTTTGGGTGGAGCCGCTGGTGCTGTATCACAACGTATTTCATGCCTCCATGCGCAGCTATTTCGTCCGGTTTTTCACCTATACGGCAATCGGCGTTGTCATCTGCGTGCTGACCACCTGGCTTTGCAGTCTGGTGGGCTACAGTCTGATTTCCATCATCCCCCGTGCGCTGATTTGCGTGGCCGTGCCCAATCTGCTGCTGTTCCTGATTTTCCATAAAACCCAGGAGTTCCGCTATTTTGAGCAGCTGGGCAAGCATCTACTGGGAAAGGTAGCCCACCATGACGACTAAGCGGGAAACCTGGCTGGACGGATTAAAGGGCTTTGCAATCCTGCTGGTAATCCTGGGGCATGTACTCAGCGGCTATTTGGATGCAGGAACCTTTCCGGACGCCTATTACAGCCTCTATGGGCTTCGCAGTTGGATCTACAGCTTCCATATGCCTCTGTTCTTTCTGCTCAGCGGCTTTACCTTCACTTTGGCCTACTATAAGGGCGGCACATTACAGCGCTCCCGATATTTCCGCCAGGTGCTGAATCTCCTATGGATTTATGTGCTGTTTGCGCTGCTGCTCTGGGGGGTAAAGCAGGTGGTGCCAGGGCTGGTCAACGAGGCCTATACCCTGGAGGATTTAAAGGGGATGCTCCTTTCCCCCCTGGGGAACTTTTGGTATCTCTATGTGCTGCTGGTGCTGTACCTTGTGGCGGCGCTGGTGCGTCTGCCCCGGTGGAATTCCATGTGGCTATTGCTGCTTGGAGGCTGTGCAATTGTGGTGGCAGACGTTCATCTGGACTGGACACAGCTCACCCTTTACCGGATCGTCTACCATCTGTTCTTCTTCGGCGTGGGCTGCAAGCTGTGCCAGCATCGGCGGCTTTTGACCAATCCCCATATTGTGGGCGCATTCCTTATGTGGCTGGCTGTGGCCTGGTTCTTCTATGCATTTTATTATGTCCGCAGCTGGTACGCCACCTGGAAGCTTATCATCGCCCTGGGCACCTGCTGGGTGTATCTATCCCTCTTCTATCGGTTTCCCCGGCTCAGTGGCCTCAGGCTCTTCCAGGTCTGCGGAAAATACTGTCTGGAGCTTTATCTCCTGCACACCTTCTTCACCGCAGGACTGCGCACGCTGCTCCCCATGATGGGTATCACCACCCCATGGTTCAGCGTATGGATGAACTTCCTAATCAGCGCCGCCGTCTCCCTGGGGCTGGCCGTCCTCGCCGGGAAGACCTGGGTGATGGATATCGTATTCCGCCCGGCCCGCTTTATCTCCCATATCCGAACAAAAAAATAACTGGAGGTCCGTTTGGACCTCCAGTTTTTTGTTCTATTTTCGCTTATGCACCAGCGCCCACGGTCACGCCGTCGTTGACTGCCAGCACAGCGCCGGTGTCGGACACGGTGATCGTAAATTCGGCTCCGGTGTAGCTCAGGGTGCAGCTGCTATCCAGCTGCTGCATCACCAGCATACCGCTAAGGTCAAACCAGAAGGAAATAGTACCCTCGGAGGTAATCTCAGAAGCCTCGTCGAAGTCGATGTCCGTTTCCAGTGCGCTCAGATAGGTGCTTACCACAGCCTCTACATATTCGCTGTCCAAGGTCATGGTGAGCTTCTGATAATCGCCGTCCTGCTCCAGCTGATAATCGCTGCCATATGTAAAGCTGTCGGCATAGCTGGCAATGATGTTCTGAACATCGCTCAGCATAGAAGCATCGTCATAGGTGTAGCTGTTTTCCTCGCCGTCAATCACCTGCACGCCCTCGCCGCCGGCATAGGTATCGACGGTCTGGTCGATTGCTTCACCGTTAAGCGTCTGGTCAATCTCCCAGGTTGCGCTCAGGCCGCTATCTTCGTCATAGACGTAATTGATGTTGTGGTCTTCCACATAGGTATCGGTGTTCGTGCCATCGGAAACGCCAATGGTCAGCTCAGACTGATAGCTCACGCCGTTCTGGCTCAAAAGGGTGTTGAAGCCATTGATGAAGGCGATGGGCAGGGAGATATCGCTGACCTCACGGAAGTCGGCGTCGTCCTCCGGTACGTTGATGGAAACGCCGTCGTCATAGCTGTTGATGGTCTGGGTGATGGAAACCGTCTCGCTCAGGGTCATGCCCATTACATCAAACTGAACGCTCAGCTCCATGGTCAGCTTGTTCAGTGCGCCGTCCTGGCCCATCTGAACCGTGCCGTCCAGGGTAAAGGCGGTGCAGGTAACGCCGTCGCCCGCAGCAGACAGCAGGTCAGAGAATGCCATCCAGGTGTCCAGCGTGGGCTCGCCAAAGGTTACGGTATAGCCCTTGTCGGTTGCTTCCGCTGTCAGCGTGCCAAAGCTGCTGGCATCGATCTCCAGCAGATCGTCCGCACCGTTCTGGCTTTCCTGGCTGTCCTCGTCAGAGACGTAAGCCTTATACTTGCCGTTGGAATCGGAGAGGTAGACATAGCCGCCAGCCGTCCAGGTTTCGGACACAGCGCCGTTCATCTGCATGCTCTCATAGGTAATATCGCCGTCGGTTTCGCTGCTGATTTCCTTTACTCTGCCGCTGGCCTTCTGGCTGGTGGACTCGCCCTCAAACTCCACGGCGATCGCCATATCTATGTCATAGTCCACTGCATAGGTTGTCTCGTCATAGGCGTCCAGCTGCGCCCAGGCCCACTGGCCCAGCTCTTCCGGGGTCATGTCGCCAGTCTCTGCCGCAGGCTGACTATCCTCTTCGGGCTCTTGTGCGGTTTCCGTCGCAGAATTTTCGGTCTGTGCAGAAGCTGCCTCGGATGCCGAAGCAGTTGCCGGTGCCGAAGATGCAGCGCCGGAACCGCCGCAGCCACTGAGCAGCAGGCACAGTACAACTGCCAGTGCTGTCCACTTTTTTCTCATGAAAACATTCTCCTAGTTTTTCAAAAATACTCAGGTTATTCTATCATAACGCGCCCCAAAAGTATACATGATCTTCACAAATCCGGCAGGATTTCTTCACATACGCCAAAGGACGGACCCCGAAGAGTCCGTCCTCTGACGATTATGGAAAAGATCACACAAGCGCTTATGCGCCGATGCTAAGATATGCGTCGATTGCGTCCTGATACAGCTCGGTCATCCGGTCAATATCAAAGGAGGTGGTCACCTGGTCGATGAAGCTGTCCCACTCGTCCATGGACTTGCCGCCGGTGATGAACTGGAGGCAGGTGGTGCTGACAAAGCTGCCCACATCGGAAACAAGGCCGGAATACTCGGTCTGTGCTTCCACGCTCCAGACTGCGCCGGGCGCCTGGGTGCTGGTGGTGTTCCGAATCCACAGGTCAATAGCGCTTACCTGCGCATCGGTATAGCCCAGGAAGTTCCGCTCGTTGATGCAGATGGAGCTGGGGGTAGAAGAAGTGTACTTAATCAGGCACAGCGCAAAGTCATAGCCGTCAGGGTTGTTGGTGATAAGGTCGGTGAACACAGGCTCGCCATTGTCATCATACTCGAAGGAAACACCCTCTACGCCATAGTTGGCCAGCAGGATGCCGTCATCGGAGTAGAAGTAGTCGATCATCCGCGCTGCCAGCTCAATGTCGGGGCAGGTACCGGCAATCGCTGCGCCGCCCTTGCTGATCCGGGAGGTACCCGCATCGTCAAAGCCGCAGAGGTCGCCCTCATTGAGCACCATGGCGCGGACAGGCTGCACATTGCTGTCAGGCTCATAGCCGGAGAGGTTGTTGATGCCGTTGACCGAGGTGGTGAAGAAGCCGGAGGCATTGCCCACGATCTCGTCGTCGGTGGCAGTGTTGTTCATGGTCTGGGACATAAAGTCAGGGGAAATGAAGCCCTCCTGATACCAGTCTGCCATCAGCTGAATGTAGTCCTTGAAGCCGTCCATGGGCACGCAATACTGAATTTTATCGTCCTGATAGACCCAGCCGCCCAGGGCATTGTTATCGCCGTTGGCCGTAACACCAAAGGCGCTGCTCAGCGTGGAGTTGCCGTTGGCCGCAATCCAGAAGGGATGGGCACAGTCGTTTTTCTCCTGGAAAGTCTTGAGCACGTTGTAAAGATCATCTACCGTGACAGGCGTGTCCAGGCCGTCGGCGTCCAGCCAATCCTGACGAATGGCAGGGCCGGAAGAGGGAATCAGGCTGTCCTGAATGTTCTCCGCCAGTACCACTGCGCCGGACTCGGTATAAACGTCACGGGCAATGGAGGGGTTGTTGTCCAGAATATCAAAATAGTTGGGCATTACATCCCGATAGTCCTCGAAGTTTACGATCACATCGCCGTCTACCAGGTCGTCCATGTTGCCGGTATAGAACATACCAAAGTTGAAGATCAAATCCGGCAGCTCATTGGCCGCTACCATCAGGCTCATGGAGTCCGATGCAGTCAGCAGGTTGGCCGTGGTGAATTCCAGGGTCACGCCGGTGCGCTTCTGGAGCTCGGCATACACCTGACCGTCGGTACCATAGTCCGTAATCACCGCCATAACCGGTGGAACCACATAGTCCCACGCCGTCAGGGTGACAGGTTCGTCCACCAGCGGAAGGGGCTCCGCCTCGGTATAGGTCCGGACGATCTCGGTGTCAGAGGTTGCCTGGATATCCTCAGGAACCTCCTCCGCCTCCGATGCGATGGCCGCTTCGGGGGTACTGTCCTCCACCGCCGGTGCCTTGGTTTCCTCCGGTGCCGAAGCGGTAACCGGTGCTGCGGATTCGCTGCCGCTGCTTGCCGCAGAGGCCGCTGCCGTACCGCCGCAAGCCGTCAGGGCCAGAATCATGCAAACGCTCAAAATCAGAGCTGTCAAACGTTTGGTCATTTCCTTCATTCCTTTCTTGGGATACTACCTTACATTTTATGAGCTACCATTCCAAGGAGCAAATGCAAAAAAATCATGAACCATAACTGCCGGTTATCCGCGCAATTTTCGCTACTAAAATCGCAAGTTTTGATAGCAAAAAAGTGCCCACCATCCGCCAGGACAGCAGGCACTTTTGAAATTAACTTTGGAATTACAGAATCATCGCTCTGGAATATGCCTCGCGGTTGCAGACCTCCAGATTGCCTGCGCCGTTGCAGTCGCCAATGGCATAGAACTCGGTAGTAAGACCTGAGTAGCCAAAGGCCTCGGCGGTCAGCGGAGTCATGCCGCCGCAGATCACAACATTGTCGCCGGTAACGGTATGCTCGCCGTCGGCCATGCGATAAGTAACGGTGTTGCCCTCCACCTTGACCGTTTCCGCCTCAGTGATACCGGTGAGGTTATCGTAAGCCTCCCAAGCGGAAGCCTCTCTTGCCTCGCCGTTGGGGCCGGCCTTGACAAAGGCCATGGTGATGTAGTGCAGTCCGGACGCATTATGGGCCAGCTTCTTCTGGCGGGTCAAAACGGTAACGTCGTGGCCCTTGCCGCACAGATACATAGCCGTTTCAATGCCCACCTCAGAGCCGCCGACAATCACCACATGCTTGCCCAGCTCCGGCTCTCTGCCGCAGGTATCCAGGCAGGACATGTACTCGGGCTTCAGCTTGCCATTTTCGTCCTTGAGGCCGGGGATATTGGGGATGTTGACCTTTGCGCCGGTGGCTGCCAGCACCACGTCATAGCCCCCTGCCACAATCATCTGCTGGGTGGGCTCAGTGTTCATCACCACCTTGGCCCCGGACTTGCCCAGCTCATAAATCAGCCAGTTCTTAAAGTTCTTAATGGGCCACTTAAAGGGGAAGTAGTCGCCGTGGAACAGCTGACCGCCCAGCCGATCGGTCTTCTCATACAGGGTCACATCATGGCCCCGCTGCGCCGCATAGATAGCCGCACGCATGCCTGCCGGTCCGCCGCCAATGACTGCAACCTTCTTGGGCTCTGCGGTCTTTTCCACCAGGCGGTGAATCTTATGGCCCAGGCCCATCAGGGGGTTCACGGAGCAAACGGAAGTCCAGGGATTAGGCTCCGGCAGAATTACACCGTGGCACTTGTTGCACTTGAGGCAGGGGGTAATATCCTCGCCCCGGCCCTCATAGAGCTTCTTGCCATATTCGTCATCCGCCATAAAGCCGCGGGCAATGCCGAACATGTCGCACTTGCCCTCAATGAGATAGCGCTCCATCTCGTCGGGCTCCTGGAAGCCGCCAATGGGCTTCATGAGCATATGGAAGCCCATCTTCTTTGCCTTAGCGCAGAAGTCCACCGCAGGATGCACGCCCTGGGTGAAGTTATAGCCGGTGGGATGGGAGGCACAGCCGTCATGCTCCCGAACCTCCAGAATGTCCACCACATCGTCAAACAGGCGGATGAACTCCAGCGCGTCGTCTTCGCAATAGCCGCCGCCCATCTTGGCATTGCCGCCATAGCCGTTGTTCTGCTCCCAGGCCAGCACAGCCTCAATGATAAACTTCTTGCCGAACGCCTTGCGCATGGCGGAACATACCTCATGGAACAGGCGGGTCCGGTTCTCTACGGTGCCGCCGTCATACTGGTCGTCCCGCTGTCCGCCGGGATTCATAAGCATATCCGCCCGGAAGCTTACGCCGTCATAGCCCAGGTTCTTATAGCGGCGAACCTTTGCCAGGGTCAGCTCAATCACCTCATGCATCCGCTCGACAGGCAGCTTTTCCGTGGGCTTACCGTGGGGGCCCATGCCTCTGCCGCCGTACAGCGAGAAGCCGTCGGGATATACCATATTGGTGGTAAGAATGATCTTGGAGCCATAGAAATGGACTTCCTCACACATCTGAGATACATAGTTATGGACCGCAGGATCGGTCATATCAAAGGCCTGCATATGGGTCATATCCATGTCCATGGGGCCCTGACGCTGCTGGGGATACTCCGCCCACTCGGCAAAGTTCACGATCGCCGCTCCGTTTTTGGCCAGATTCGCCGCAAACGCACGGTAGCCCTCTGCGGGATACGTCTCGGGTCCCTGCAGGAAATGGGGGGATGCATTGGGATAGGTCAGGCGGTTTTTAATGATCTGGCCCCCGATCATAATGGGGGAAAGCAGATTCTGATAGCGCACAACAATTTCCTCCTTAAAATAATAAATGCTTAGAATTCTGATGTTATGGTATCATGAACCGTCCGTGCTTTCAAGCATTTTCCACAAATATCTCCGGTATAAACCATGCGGATTTGGCATACTCCATAGCTTTCCCCCGCAAATTGCGGCAAAAAGCGCCGATGTTTCCCAATTGGGACGCACCGGCGCTTATTTACGCATTTCTATTCATTACAGGATGCTGCTGCCTACCTTCGGCGCAGGTGCGCCCAATGCCTTTAGCACCGTTGCACCCACATCGCCAAACGTCTCCCGAATGCCTGCTGCCCCGGGGGTAATGCCCCGATGCCACAGCAGCACCGGGATATGCTCCCGTGTGTGGTCCGAACCGGTATGGGTGGGGTCGCAGCCATGATCCGCAGTAATTACCAGCAGCGTATCGTCATCCATGGCGTCCTGGAACAGCGGCAGATAGTCGTCAAAAGCCTTGAGCCCCGCGCCATATGCCGCCACATTCCGGCGATGGCCCCACTTCATGTCGAAGTCCAGCAGATTGATGAACACCAGGCCCTCCTTCTCCCGGACCGCCTTCAATGCCTCAGCCATGCCGATGAAGTTGTCGGAGGTCTTCACGGTGCTGGTGAACTTCGCCTCCGGGAAAATATCCACGGGCTTGCCGATGGAATGAATCTGGATGCCGTTGTCCGTCAGCACGTCCAAATCCGTCTGCTCCGGCGGGCAGGCCGCATAGTCGTGGCGATTGGCCGTGCGCACATAGTTCCCCGGGGTTCCCACAAAGGGGCGAGCAATCACACGGCCCACACCAAAGCCCAGCTGATCCAGCATTTCCCGGGTCTTCTGGCACCACTGATACAGCGTCTCCAGCGGCACGGTTTCCTCATGAGCCGCAATCTGGAATACGCTGTCGGCCGAGGTATAGACAATAGGGAAGCCGGTCTTCTGGTGCTCTTCGCCCAGCCGGGCAATGATCTCCGTACCCGACGCCACCTCGTTGCCTAAGATGCCCCGCCCAATCATCTTGGTAAAGGCGTCGATAATCTCCGGGGGGAATCCATCCGGGAAGGTATCAAAGGCCATTCGGGTGGGAACGCCCATGACTTCCCAATGGCCCACAATGGAGTCCTTACCCTTGGAAAGCTCCCGGCACTTTCCGTAAACGCCCTGGGGTTCCACGCCGGTGGAGAACTTCTCCATACCGGGAATCTGCATCAAACCCAGCCGCTCCAGATTGGGCAGGGTCAGTCCGGGATTTCCCTCTATGGTGTGCTGAATGGTGGCCGTTCCGGCATCCCCGTACTTCTCTGCGTCCGGCAGTGCGCCGATGCCCACAGAATCCAGTAAAAAAAGCATAACACGCTGAAACTGTTTCATGGTTTTCACCTCATTGGTTTGATACCCCTATCCTATCACGAAAACTTTCCCGTTGCAACACCTTGTCACAGTGCAAAAAGTTCGGTATAATAACATCTGACATACCATACGAAAAGGAGTCAAGCCATATGATTACCATGAAAGAGCTTCAGGATAAAATCGGCGACGTATTTTATTTTGCCACCGTAGAGGACGGCGAGCCCCGGGTGCGCCCCTTTGGATTCACCATGGTGTTTGAGGATAAGCTGTATTTCGGCTGCGGCACCCACAAGGCCGCCTATGCCCAGCTGCTCAAGAACCCCCATCTGGAGGTCTGCGCCTTCAAGGACGGCAGCTTTGTCCGGATTCGCGGCAAGGCCGTAATGGATGACCGGGACGAGGTGCAAAAGGCCATGTACGAAAGTGCGCCGTTCCTGGAGAAGACCTATAACGCCCAGACCGGCCACCACCATATCTGCTTCTACTTAGAGGATATGTCCGCCATGGAATTTAAGGGTCCCGAGGCCATCCGCTTGGTGTAATCTGGACACATCCCCGTCACATCCCCTTGATACGATAATGCCGTCCAAGAGATTGGGCGGCATTGTTTCATTGGTTATGTTGATTTTAATTTACCATGTAGATAAAATATTGATACTTTACAGGCGTAATTTAAAATGGTATTCTGAGCTTAGAGCCCAGAGAAAAAGGAGGAAACGACCATGACACTCAAATGGATGCTCCATCGGATTACCCATCGGAAGCGCACCTATATTCTGCTGGGACTTATGCTGGTTGGCTTTTCCATCACCGGCGGCGTCACCAAGTCCTACAGCGCAGATCATGAGCTGATGGTGCTGAATATGGCCTTCGCCACCAACTTCGACACCATGGACGCATGGCAGAGCTGGCACGCGCGCTGGCAATACACCTGGCTGGTCAGTGCCATCTCCATGACTGGTTTGCTGTCCCTTCTGGTGAATATCATTCCCCGTCCCAACGATCCGGAGTTGACCGTTCCCGTGACAATGGGCCGCAGCCGCAGCAGTATCTTCTTTGCCCAGCTGATCTGCTATGATCTGGCGGTGATTGTCCTCTGGCTGGGTTATCTGGTGATTGGCTATCTGTTCGGACATATTCCCCTTCGGCCAATGTTCTCCGCCGGATACTATTGCCGCACCATCGGCTATGCCCTGCTGCTCCAGCTGGGCTATGCAAACCTGGCGCTGGCATTGGTATCGCTGTTTAAAAATCGCATTCTGGGCATCATCGTCGCATTGATTGCCCTCATGCAGCTGAATACGCTCAAAAATCTCGGTCTTTTCTGGAATATTCTTTCCACCATCAGCTATGCTTCCCGTGACCGGGATACGCTGTGGATGTGGGCCGTGGATTCTCAGCCCACCCTGTCCCAAGTTTTGACCCTGATTCTGTTCCCGGTGGTCACCACGGCGCTAAGCTGCCTGGTGGGACTGATTCAAGTCCACCGCCGGGATCTGGCCTGAAAGGAGGCGCACCATGAACGTACTGACCGTCAATGATATTTCAAAGCGCTATGGCAAGCAGCAAGCCCTGGACCATGTATCCTTCACGCTGGAACCCGGACATATCTATGGCTTTGTGGGCAACAACGGTGCCGGAAAGACCACGCTGTTTCGGATTCTGGCCGGACTGGTCACCCCGAATTCCGGCAGCATTACGCTGCGGGACGCTTCCACCCCGAAGGAGCTCCGCGCCGCCCGGCGTAAGGTTGGCTTTTTACTCCCCCGAGAGAGCTTTTCCGAAGACTTGACCGCGCTGCAAAATCTCATGGCATTTCAGCGGCTTCGGGGTTATCACGACGAAAACGAGGCCATGACCCTGCTCACAAAAGTCGGCCTGGACGAAGATCATGCCCGTCGCTGGAAGCTGCAAAGTTTATCTACAGGCGAGTTCCAGCGGGTCGCCATTGCCGCCGTACAGCTTGGTAATCCCGAGCTTCTGGTGCTGGACGAACCGCAAAACGGCCTGGACCCCGCCGCCGTCCATGAATTCCGCCAGCACATCCTCGCCATGCAGCAGGAGGGCATGACCATGATTCTCTCCAGCCACATTCTTTCGGAGCTATCCATGCTGGCAACGGACTACATTTTCATTCACCACGGCAAAATTCTCAGCACCATGAGCAAGTCTACGCTGGATGAACAGCGCGGCAACAAGAGCCTGGAGGACTTTTTCCTGTCAATGGTGGGCGGTGAGGGCGCATGAAGGCGCTGGTTTCCTATCACCTTGCGCTGGTTGTACGGAAGAAATCTCTATGGGGCATTCTTTGTTTGGTTGCTGTGTGCCAACTGCTGCTGGAAACGCAGGTCGTCCCCAACGCCGCCGTCCCGCCCGCAGATGCATGGATTTCCCGCTTTCTCCCGTCCAATGCTGCTCCGGAATTTCTATTCCAGGTCTGCTTTGCCGGAAGTCAAATGGGTACAGGCGCTATCTTTCTGCTGCTGGGAGCGGCCATCGGCGGAACGGTGCTCTGCCCGGCGCTCCGTCCCGCGGATATGCTGCCCGTTACCGCCGCAGGCTACAGCCCCCGGCAGCAGAGCCGGTGCTGCATGCTGCTATCGCTCATTTTCTGCACCTTGAGCATTCTCGCCATATTGGCCGGAGAGTTTCTCCTGCCGAATTCCGTTCTGATGCAAATGGCACGAACACGATCTACGCTGTTTTTCGGGTTAACGCTATACCGCATTGTTTGCTATCTTGGCTGCGCTGGACTTGGCTGGCTGCTATGCCGCCTATGCTTGCGCTGTGAGGTGCCACTGGTGTTGGGTTCGCTGTTTCTGACCGCCGAAACGCTGCCGACACTGTCGAAAATTTGCGTGGTTCTCCCATCGGGCAGCATTTCGCCCCTGCTGTTCGGCACAACGCCCGAATTATCCATGATGCACGGCATATTGGAAAGTGCCGTAATTCTATTGCTCTGTTTTCTCCCAATTGGAAAGGAGGTTGCCTCATGAAACGATTTTCCCTGATGCTCCCACTGTTGTGCTTCATTCTGCTTTGCGGATGCGGCAGTGAGAAGGACGTGCCGGAGGCGATGCCCCATCAGGATTTCGCCTCAGATTCCACCGAAGTGCAAAACAATGTATTCCGGTCTTCTCCCGCGCCGGTTTCCTATCCGTTGGAGGATGCACCCACGCTGACGCTGTACTATCCGCTGTCTGACGATTCACTTCCAGCCGGAGATCAACAACTGCTTTCCGCTTGGGAGAACGCCACGGGAGTCACCATCCATGCCACCAGTATTCCCGCAGAGGAGTATCAAAATAATCTCATCACTTATATATCTGCTGGCGAAATACCGGATTTGATGCTCAGCGTCCCATCCTATATGATGACAGAGGATATCGACGCGCTGCTGGAGCTCAGTGATTTGGTTGCGGAATACGCGCCTAACTATATCTCCGCAGTCAATGCACTGGACGGCGGGCCGCAATCCGTCGTCAATTCTGATGGCAAGCTTTTCTCCATGTGCGTTCTCATGGACCATCCTGCCATTCTTTCGGGGTTTGGACTGGTGCTTCGTCAGGACTGGATGGAGGAATTGGGCGTTTCTGCCCCGGAAACCTACGACGATTATCATGACCTACTGCTGGCTATAAAGGACACCTACCATCCCGACCAGCCCCTTCGCATTCCGGAAAGCGGTGTAACCGACTACAATAATTTCTGCGCCGGATTTGGCATCTCCCTGGGCAGCCGAAGTGCCAACCATGGCTTCTATCAGGTGGATGGAACCGTCCATTATGGCCCCCTGGAGGAGGGCTTCACTCAATATCTCACCCTGCTGCACCAATGGTATCAGGAGGGGATTATCACCAGTAAGTTCCTGGATTTCACGGATTTCGGAAGCAACAGCTATCTCATTGAGCTGAGCACCGGAGAATGCGGTGCGTTTTTCCTTCCTGTCACCGCCTATGACACCCTGGAGGGGATGTGCAGCTTTCCCATTACCCCCGGCATGGACCCGGTACAGAATTCCGGTGATACCACCCATCTTGCGCCCGGATGTGCTACCGTGGTCTGGGGTCCGGGATATTCCGTTTCCACCATGTGCGAAAGTCCCGAACTGGCGGTCATGGCCTTGGATTGGCTCTATACCCCCGAGGCCAGGACGCTTTCCGCCTATGGAACCGAGGGTATCAGCTATGAAATCGTAGATAATCAGCCCACCTTTACCGCGCTGGTGCGAGAAGATCCCAGCATTCAGCTGCCGAACTACACCGCCATGACGCTGGGCCCCTGCATTGCCCCGGAAATCGTTCCCTTACTGTCCGCCAGTGATGCAATGGAGGTATGGAACCGCCAAAAGGACGATGCCGATATGATTCCCCAAGGTGTTCAAATGACCCAGGAGGACAGCGAAGAATACACGGCGCTGGCAGCGGATATTTCCACTTATATCGACGCTCTGATTCCCCAGTTTATCACCGGCGAGCGCCCGCTGAGTGACATTCCCGCTGCCCAGGAGAAAATCCGCAGTTGGGATGTAGACCGCTGCATAGAGCTGTGGCAGGAGGCGCTGGATCGCTACTATGCCTAAAACACACAAAAACCGGGCTGCCGTAATCATACGACAGCCCGGAATTTTTCTGTGAAATTACAGGAGGCCAATCAGGTTGAACGCCACAATCAGGCCGGAGAACACGATGGAAACGGTGGAAACCAGCTTGATGAGGATGTTCAGAGAAGGACCGGAAGTATCCTTGAAGGGATCGCCAACGGTATCGCCAACGACAGCTGCCTTGTGCTGCTCGCTGCCCTTGCCGCCGTGGTTGCCTCTCTCGATGTACTTCTTGGCGTTATCCCAAGCGCCGCCAGCGTTGGACATAAATACTGCCATAGCGAAGCCGGTAACGGATACGCCGCCCAGCAGGCCAACAACGCCGGTGGGTCCGAGGATCAGACCGGTCACGATGGGAACGATGATTGCCAGCAGAGCAGGAACAACCATTTCCTTCAGAGCGCCCTTGGTGCACATGCCAACGCAAGCCTGATAGTCGGGCTTTGCCTTGTACTCCATGATGCCGGGGATCTCCTTGAACTGACGGCGAACCTCAGTAACAATGGTCTGCGCAGCGGTCTGCACAGCGCCCATGGTGAATGCGGAGAACACGAAGGTCAGCATAGCGCCGATGAACAGGCCAACCAGAACGGTGGGGCTGGTCAGGGAGAAGTTCAGGACCTCGGTGGTCTTGGCCTGAACGATGCTGACGTAGGAAACCAGCAGAGCCAGAGCGGTCAGGGAAGCGGAGCCGATGGCAAAGCCCTTACCGGTAGCAGCGGTGGTGTTGCCCAGGGAATCCAGCGCGTCGGTGCGGTCACGGACGAACTCGGGCAGCTCAGCCATCTCAGCGATGCCGCCAGCGTTATCAGCAACAGGACCATAAGCGTCGGTTGCCAGGGTGATGCCCAGGGTGGAGAGCATGCCAACACCGGCAATGCCGATGCCGTACAGGCCCTGGTTGAATGCGGTGGTGAATGCACCGGCATCGTCCACGATGGTCACGGAGCCGCCAGCTGCAAAGTAGGAAATCAGAACAGCAGCGCCGACGATCAGGATGGAGGAAGCGGTGGACTTCAGGCCCAGGGAGATACCGCCAATGATGATGGTAGCGGAACCGGTCTCGGAAGCTGCTGCCAGCTCCTGAGTGGGCTTGTAGGTGTCAGAGGTGTAATACTCGGTGAAGTAGCCGATGGCACAGCCGCCAACCAGGCCGCAGAGGATTGCAACGAAGATGCCCATGTTGCCCATGATGACATAGGTCAGGACAGCAGCGCAGATTGCAGCCAGAACAGCAGCGGAATAGGTGCCGGTACGCAGGGTCTTCAGCAGGGACTTCTGGTCAGCGTCTTCCTTGGTCTTGACCATGAAGGAGCCGATCAGAGAGCACAGCATGCCGGTAACAGCAATCATCAGAGGCAGCAGCATGCCCTTGAAGCCATAGCCAGCGGTAGCGGACAGAGCGAAGGTAGCCAGGATAGAGCCAACATAGCTCTCATACAGGTCAGCGCCCATGCCAGCAACGTCGCCAACGTTATCGCCAACGTTATCAGCGATGGTCGCGGGGTTACGGGGGTCATCCTCGGGGATACCGGCCTCAACCTTACCAACCAGGTCAGCGCCAACGTCGGCAGCCTTGGTGTAGATACCGCCGCCAACACGAGCGAACAGAGCCATGAAGGAAGCGCCCATGCCGTTCATAACCATGATGTTGCCCAGCTCAAGGGGATCGGTGATACCGAACGCGAAGTGCAGGATGCAGAACCACATGGTAACGTCCAGCATGCCCAGGCCAACTACGGTGAAGCCCATGACGGAGCCGGAGGAGAATGCAACGCGCAGGCCCTTGTTCAGGCCCTCATAAGCAGCCTGAGCGGTACGCGCATTGGAGTTGGTAGCGATCTTCATGCCGATGAAACCAGCCAGCATGGAGAACACACCACCGGTGATGAATGCGAAGGGGGTAAACTTGGACAGCATCTCGCCGCCCGTGGCAAATGCCATAATGAGAAGGATAACGAACACAACGGCAAACACCTTGCCAACGGTCATGTACTGATGCTTCAGGTAAGCATTTGCACCGTCCCGGATGGCCTGTGCGATTTCGACCATCTTGTCGTTACCTTCCGAGTGCTTCATGACGATGCCGCGCTGAATAAATGCGAAGATCAGTGCAACCACAGCGCCGACGAAGCCCAGCAGAAACAGGTTTTCCAACAACAAACAACTCCTTACTTTTAATTATTGCCCACCTATTCTACCAGCATCTTTGAGGGATTGCAATAGTTTCCGAAGGATTTTTCTCAAAACCGGCGAACCATCCAATTCTGACCCAAAAAGACGCATGGAAATTCGGCTTTGGAGGCAATATGACCAGCTTTATTTTTCGTTTCTCCGGCGAAAAATCCCCTGGGGATTCCGTTTTTCTCTTGTATTTTTCTGCGAAATGGCATATAGTCAATGCGATATGGTATTCACATTTCACATATAAAAGGAGGTCATCCGTCATGTCTGCAAGCATCCAGGAAATTTCGCTGACAAACGTAACCGAGCAAACCGGCTTTCGCGGCAGAAAGCGGACCACCGAAGAAGCGATCTGCCTCAAAACCGCCCGCGGCAATATTTATCTCAAAAAGAGCGCCGTAGAGGGCGCGGGCAACAGCTGGAAGCTGCTGCTTCGGCGACTTGAAAATCTTGCTGCGGAAAAGCAGATTCCCTTTGCCGACCTTCGTAACTCCGCCGTATAAAAAACTTTCCAGATATTCATAGATTCTGCAACTTTTTGCCGCGATACTGCGTTCTTAATAGCGAAGGGGGGCATTTTCTATGAATGCCGGTTATTCTAAACACGCTCCAGATTCCGTTTACGCCCGCTATGCCGCAACCCAACTCAGGCGGCAGAAGCAGCGGCGCAGATTGCAGCGAATTTCGATGGTGCTGCTGCTTTCATTGGCGGGCTTTTTGCTGATTGCCGCACGGCCTTGGCGCCATTCCGGCGCCGCAGACAGCACGGGCTCTACAGACTTTGGCTTTGGCCGCACCGCTGTGCAAGCCTCTTCTGCGCCGTCCCCTGTGGCTTCTGTCCCGGGGCTTACCGCTTATTCCGCAAACGAAGACGATTTGGCCCTGGGTCTACTCAATCTGGTTTCCAATGCTTATCCCTGCACCTTTCCCCCGGGCCTAGAGCTTGTAAACGTCTTTACATCCGGCAACGGCAGCTTTTCCGTGCGGGAAACTGATATTATGATAAGGCAGGACGTGATGGAGCCGCTGAATCAGCTCTGCGCTGCCCTCCAAAGCGCCACCGGCAACAACGATCTGCTGGTTTGCGCCGGATATCGCTCCCAGGAAGAGCAGCAGGCGCTGTGGGATAATGCCCTTTCCAATCATGGCATTGAATACACCCGGCAATACTTCTCTCAGCCCGGCTCCAGCGAGCATCATACCGGTTTGGCCGTGGACTTTGCTTTTTACCAGGTAGACCAGCAGCGCTCCTATGAATTTGACGGCTCCGGTGACAGCCAGTGGATGCTCGAGCACTGTTGGGAATACGGTTTTGTCCAGCGCTATCCCCTGAGCAAGGTGGATATCACCGGCATCAGTGAAGAGGCCTGGCACTTTCGCTATGTGGGCCAGCCCCATGCCACACTGATGCACCAGAAGGATCTCTGTCTGGAGGAATACATTGCCCTGCTGCAAGCCTATCCCTGGGACGGCGAACACCTGGTAGAAACAGTCGCAGGCACGGAATATGAAATATGGTATTGCCCCGCCGACAACATCCAGGTTCCCATGCAAGGTACTTATACCCTCTCCGGCGATCACCAGGGCGGCTGTATTGTCACCGCCGTCCGCGCCCAATCTTAGCCTTCACATTCTTACCCGGTATTTCAATTTCTAACTCTTTTTCATTTTTGATACTTCATAGAATTTTATTGAATCTTGCTCCGAACTTCAAAAATTCGTATACTGAATATGAAAGGATCTGTCATCCGTTCTATTCTGAAGTAAAGGAGATATGCGAATGAAAAAGAAGTTTCTTGCTACGCTTCTGGTTCTGGCCATGCTGACTGCGCTGTTTACCGCTTGCGGTAGTCCGGCTGCATCCTCCGCCGCACCGGCAGAGTCTTCTCAGTCTGAAGAAGCATCGCCCGCCCAGGACAAAGCACCTTCGGAACAAGCCCCGGCCGCAGAAGCGTCCGCACCGGAAGCATCCAGTGCAGAAGATGCCGCTCCTACCGCCTGGCCCGCCAATCCCCTGGGCAATGTTGACCTGCCCCTGACCGACGACCCTGTCACCGTGACCATGTGGATGGGCGTCAACCCCAACGTGCTGAAAATTACCGAGGACATCGGCAATGACTGCGCACTTTGGAACGAGCTGGCCACCCGCACCGGCGTAAAGCTGGAGTTTACCGTTGTAAACCCCGACACCGAATCCGAAAAGTTTAATCTGATGGTTGCATCCAATGATCTCTCCGACATCATCTCCAACGCCACCACCCTGTATACCAATGGCGGCGAGGCAGCGGTTGCCGACGAGATTCTCATTGACCATCTGCCCTATCTCACCGAAGAGCTGACCCCCCAGATCTGCAAGCTCATGGAGGAATACCCCGACGCCGTCCCCGAGGCACTCACCGAAAGCGGCTGGCTGGCCGGTATGCCCCAGCTGAGCATGCAGACCGAAACCACCCAGACCTTTGGCCCCATGATCCGCAAGGATTGGCTGGACGAGTTGGGCCTGGATATTCCTGAAACTTACGACGAGCTCCACGACGTTCTGGTTGCCTTCAAAGAAAAGAAGGGCGCCGACGCGCCGCTGCTGCTGAACTATGCCGCTACCGGTATCAATAACGGTCTGGTAGAGGGCTATGGCATCTTCGGTCTGGTGGCCGACGCTGCTATGAGCGAGCCCTATTATCAGGTAGACGATACCGTTATGTACGGCCCCATTCAGCCCGAGTTCAAAGAGTATCTGACCATGATCCATGATTGGTATCAGGAAGGCCTCATCTGGCAGGACTTCATGTCCTACACCGACTTCCAGAACCCGCCCTCTGACGTGATTCTGGCAGGCCGTGCCGGTGTGTTCTATGCCGAGGTCACCTTCATCGCCACCCTGGAAGACGCCTCCAACACCGAGGGCTTTGAGCTGGTGGCAATCCCCGACTTCGTTCAGAAGTCCGGCGATACCATTCCCTTCAAGGAAGAGCGCGCCTATGCCGCCTCTACCCCCTGGTCCATCTCCACCCAGTGCGAGTGCCCTGAGCTGCTGATGCAGTGGTGCAACTATATGTACACCGATGAAGGCGCACTGCTGTGCAACTACGGCATCGAGAGTGAAAGCTTTGAATACAACGAGAACCATGTTCCCGTATTCACTGATCTGGTTCTGAACAACCCTGACATGTCCACCACCGTAGCACTGTTTATGTACTGCCTGGATCGCGGCCCCTTCTATCGTGACGAGACTCGTGAGCAGTCTGGCTATACCCAGGCCCAGAAGGACGCAAGCGGCATTTGGCAGAGCAACATGACCGTAGGCCGTGGCATCGGCAGCACCGCCCTCAATACCGAGGAGTCCTCCGAGGTCAACCAGTTCTATGGCGATATCAAAACCTATATCGAGCAGTCCGTGCTGGAGTTCATCATCGGCAACCGCGATCTTGCAGAGTTCGACGAGTATGTCTCCCACATTGAGGGCATGGGCATCGACAAGGTAACCACCTGCTATCAGGACGCTTATCAGCGCTATCTCAACGGCGAAGTAGCGGCACAGCCCGCCGGCGATCCCGGTCCTCCGCCGGATGACGCGCCCCCTCCCGGCTAATTGAACATCGATCCGTTTTGGATCCTCCTCTACGCCCCGAACCAGGACAGGCTGGTTCGGGGCATTTTCTCCCCTGTTTTGCTTGACCGCCCCCTGAAATTTCAGTACAATAGGCTTGTCTAAGATGTTTCAAATTTTATGCAACGGCTGGCCATTTTTCCGCGTCTTATTATATGAAAGCGAAAAACAAGGAAAGAGAGGAAAATCATGAACACAAAACACCGATTTTATGGGCTTCTTCCATGCCTGATGCTGCTTTTGTGCAGCCTGTTCTTCACCGGTCAGGCCGCCGCTTACGATAGCTCTGACCTGACAATTCCGTCCTGTGCCACCGCCATTACATACGGCACCTCCGGTGAAGGTCGCCCGCTGATGGCCTACCAGTTTGGCTCCGGCAAAAACGTCATGGTCCTGGGCTTTGAAATCCATGGCTATGAGGACAATTACAACAAAGACGGCGGCGCGCTGGTCTATACCGCCGGACAGCTGATGAATCTTTTGGCGCAGAACCAGTCGATTCTGGAGGACTATGACTGGACCATTTATGTGCTCCCCTCCATGAATCCCGACGGTCTGATCTCCGGCTACACGAAAGATGGTCCCGGCCGGCTGACCACCAGCTATATCACCAGCAGCGGCAATCTGTCCTATTCCAAAGGCATCGACATGAACCGCAGCTTCCCCACCAACTGGGTTTCCTATACCTCCGCCCGGAACTTTAACGGTTCGGCCCCGCTGGCCTGCCGGGAATCTGCCGCGCTGGCAAAGTTTGTTCAGGACGTCAAGGGCAACGGCGTCAACATGTGCTTTGATGTACACGGCTGGTTCTCCCAGATTATCACCTCCAACGGCTATGACAACGTGCTGTATAAAACCCTGAAATCCGCCTTCCCCAATAACACCTATAACAGCTGCCGCGGCGGGCAGGGCTATTTCACCGCCTACACCACCTCTCTCGGCTACACCTCCTGCCTGTTTGAGTTTCCCTCGGACGTCTATAGCTTCCAGGGCTACCAGCGCAGCGGCTATTGTGAGAAGTTCAACAACTGTATTCTCACCATTGCCAAGTCCTATGGCACCTATGGTACCCGTGCTTATACCGTAACAGCCAGAACCTCCGGCGGCGGTTCCGGTACCATTTCCGGCGGCGGCGCCTATCGCCGTGGCACTACCGCAACGCTGACGGCCACACCGTCCAATGGCTCCGCCTTTACCGGCTGGTATGACGAGCAGGGGAATCTGCTCTCCAGTGACGCTACTTATTCCTTCACCGTAAACAGCAACATCACCGTCTATGCACAGTTCACCGCAACCCACTATGTAACCACCAAGACAAACGGCTCCGGCACCGTATACGGCGGCGGCACCTATACTTCCGGCACTTTGGTCACCCTCACCGCCGAAGCATCCAGCGGCCACACCTTCCTCGGTTGGTATGACCGAAGCAATCGGCTGCTTTCCACCAATCTCAGTTATTCCTTCACCCTTGTCGCCAACGTCACCGTCACCGCACAGTTTGGAACGGAGATTACCCTGGCATCTTCCCGCAGCGGCAGCGTCACCGGCGACGGCACCTATCCCGACGGCACCCAGGTGACCCTTACCGCGCAGCCCAACGCGGACCACGAATTCCAGGGCTGGTATAACATTTACGGCGTGCTGCTCTCCCAGGATAGCTCCTACACCATCACCGCAGACGGGGCACAGACCGTGATTGGCATGTTCCAGGGCGATGTCTTCTATGATATCACCGATCAGAGCTGGTACCTGGACGAGGCCATGGAGGCAGCAGAGCGCGGCATGGTAAAGGGCACCACCGACATCACCTTTAGTCCCGATGGGGCCATGACCCGCGGGCAGGTCGTCACCATTTTGGCCCGTATGGAGCAGGCCGACACTGCATCCGCTCCCGTTTGCGCCTTCACCGATGTAGACCAGACCTACTACTATGCCCCCGCCGTAAACTGGGCTTATGCCAATCAGATTGTTTGGGGCATTACCGAAACGCGGTTTGCCCCCGAAGAACCGGTTACCCGGCAGCAGCTGGTTACCATTCTGGTACGTTATCTCACGGAAGTCCGGGGCCTGACGCTGGAGCCCGCCGAGCTGACCTTTACGGATCAGGATCAGATCAGCAGCTATGCCTTGGAGTCCGTACAGAAGGCCGTCGCCATTGGCCTGATTCAGGGCTATCCGGACGGCAGCTTCCAGCCCAATAATCCGCTGCTCAGAAGTGAAGGCGTTGCCATGCTAATTCGTGTGACGCACTACTTAGAGGAGCTTGCCCAGCAGCCCCAGGAGCCCGATCACGAAACGCCGCCTGAGGAGTCGCCGGAGGTATCTCCTGATGTTTCCCCGGAGCCCAGTGCTTCTCCGGAGCCCAGCACTTCCCCAGAGCCTAGCGCTTCCCCGAACCCCTCAGAGGCTCCCAACTCCACCACCGAGCCTGAGGCAACCCCTACCCCCTCAGCCAGTACGGAAGCAACACCCGCTCCGTCCACCACTCCGGCTGACAACGCAGCGCCGGAACCGACCCATTAACAGACAAAACGCACGGCATTTCTCCATTTGGAGTGATGCCGTGCGTATTTTTTATTCATTCCACGCCGCTGCCGGTCCGAAAAACCGCAGCTTTTGCGGCAGGACCCGTACCATCGTATCCTTGCTGTGAACCAATTCTCCATCGAGATTCACCGGCTCCGGTTCCGGGGTGATAATGCGCACCCACGGCACCCGATAGTGAGAAATCAGCTTCGGATAATCGGCATACCGTCCCTTTTGATAGGCCGCAATCACCCGGGCCACCGTCAGCCGAGATACCTTTTTCACCAGCAGCACATCCAAGAGCCCATCCGTGCTGTCCGCCCCGGGCACCGGATGAAAGGAGCCCCCATACCAGCTGCCATTACAGACGCAGGCCAGGGTCATCGGCTCGTCCACCGGCGGAATCTCCGGCAGCTCCACCCGGCAGGGCTTTACCACCCCGCGAATCAGGTTCACCACCACGCTGGCAAGATAGGCCCTGGGGCCCGACAGCAATGGCAACCGGCGATATCGGTCAATCTGCGTACCGATTCTGGCGTCAAACCCCACAGAGCATACGTTTACCGCAATGCAGCCTCCGGCATCCATCAAATCCAGGCGTTTTTCCATCACCCGCCGGAACTGCTCCACCTGATAAAAGGCCTCAGGATTGGGAAACTGTTTGATAAAATCGTTGCCGGAGCCCATGGGCATACAGGTCACCAATAGATTCTCGAACTCCGCCGCACCGGCCACCACCTCATTGAGGGTTCCGTCACCGCCGCAGGCATAGAGCCGGATTTTCTGTCCGGATGCCCCCGCCGCCCGGGCCAGCTCCGTCAGTTCCCCCGGGGCACGGGATATTTGAACGCGATAGGGCTCGTTATTCGCCGCTGCGATCTGCTTTGCCGCCGCTTCCACTGCGGCTGTTGGGTCTTCTTTTCCCGCCGCTGGATTCACCAGGAACAGATGCTCCATATCTTTCTCTCCTCACGCCTCCGTCTGCCGCCCCAGGGGCCGATAGACGGTAAAATACATGGTTCCAAAGCAGGCAATGCCGCCCACTACATTAGAGATTGCCTCTGCCCAGAATACGCCGCTGACGCCGAAATAGCTGAGCTTCGGCAGCAAAACCGTCAGAGGTACCACAATAATCACCTTGCGGAAAATGGAGAAAAACACCGCCTGCTTGCTTCTTCCCAGGGATACAAAGGTGCTCTGCCCCGCAAATTGCAGCGCCATCATAAAGAACGTGGCAAAATAAATGCCCAAAGCCGGAACCGCCGTTTGCACCAGATGATCCTCGCTGTTAAAAATGCGAATCAACGGCTCGGGAATCACACGAATGACGCACCAAACCAGCAGCGAATACGCCAGCGCGCACACGGAAATAAACCGAATGCCCTGCCGGACCCGCTGCATTTTCCTTGCGCCATAGTTAAAGCCCAGCACCGGCTCTGCTGCCCCGGTAAGGCCCTGCACCGGCATAGACACCACCTCGCGGATGGAGCTGAGCACCGTCATCACGCCCACATACAAATCGCCGCCATAGCTGCTGAGCACCGAATTGCACACCACCTGCACCGCAGAATTGGTAAACGCCATCACAAAGCCGGAAAAACCCAGGGTTAAAATTCGCCCCGTCCGCCTGGCGTCCAGCTTCAAATGCGCCCATTTCAGCCGCAGCTGGGCCCGCTTTCCGGTTAGAAACTGCATCACCCACAGGGCCGATACCGCCTGAGAAATCACCGTGGCCGTAGCGGCCCCCTTGACGCCCCAGCCCAGCACGAAGATAAAGATGGGGTCCAGCACAATGTTCAGCACCGCGCCCACCAGCGTGGTCACCATGACGGTCCGTGCAAAGCCCTGGGCGTTGATAAAGTTGTTCATGCCAAGGGAGATCAGCACAAACACGTTGCCCGCCAAATAGATCCTGCCATAGTCCATGGCATAACCGATGGTGTCATTACTGGCCCCAAACGCCATAAGAATTGGCCGCAGAAACGCCTCGCCCAGGAACGTAAGTACCACCGCAAAGATCATCAGCAGCGTAAAGGAGTTGCCCATGATCCGTTCGGCTTCCAGGAGGTCGCCCTTGCCCCGCTCAATGGAGCACAGCGGGCCGCCGCCCATGCCGGAAAGCCGTGCAAAGGCCATGACAATGGAAATCACCGGCAGGCACAGCCCCAGTCCCGTCAATGCCAGCGCACCGGCCCCGGGAATATGACCGATATACATCCGATCTACAATATTATAAAGAATGTTAATCAGCTGGGCCAGGGTGATGGGAATGGACATCCGGACAATGTTTTTCCACACACTGCCCTGGCTGAAATCCGTATTAGGTGCCGCCAACGCTTTTCGCCTCTTTACATGAAAATTACAGACGGAACTATTATATGGGATATGCGGCAAAAAAGCAACGTTCCTGTCGAAATCTCCGATTTCCTTGACATCCCAGGCTGTTTGCGCTATACTTACTTTTACATTCTAAACCGTTATCACATAAAAGCGTTTATTAGAAAGGATGCCTTGTTATGCCCATCACCGATCTGCTGGAGCGGAACGCCAAGCTCTATGGCCCCGAAACCGCTCTGGTTGAAATCAACCCCGAAATTCAGGAAAAGCGCCGCCTCACCTGGAAGGACTATGACCTGATTATGCCTGCCCCCACCACTGCCTATCGCCGTGAAATCACTTGGCAGGTGTTTGACGAGAAGGCAAATCGGGTGGCCAATATGCTGCTGGATCGGGGCATCGGCAAGGGCAATAAGGTCGCCATTCTGCTGATGAACTGCCTGGAGTTTCTGCCCATCTATTTTGGTATTTTGAAGACCGGCGCGGTGGTGGTGCCCATGAACTTCCGCTTCTCCGCCGAGGAAATCCGCTACTGCACAGTGCTGTCTGACACCGATGTGCTGCTGTTTGGCCCGGAATTCATCGGCCGTATGGAGGAAATCGCCGACGAATTGGGCGAAAAGCGGCTGCTGATGTATGTGGGCGCCGGGGTATGTCCCACCTTTGCCGAGGACTACGACCACCAGGTGGTGAATTTCTCCTCCTCTGCGCCGCTGGTGCGGATTGAGGACGAAGACGACGCCGCCATTTACTTCTCCTCCGGTACCACCGGCTTCCCCAAGGCCATTCTCCACAACCACGAAAGCCTAATGCAGGCCGCCCGGATGGAGCAGAAGCACCACGCCACCACCCGTGACGATTGCTTCCTGCTGATTCCGCCGCTGTACCATACCGGCGCAAAAATGCACTGGTTCGGCAGTCTGTTTTCCGGCTCCAAGGCGGTCCTTTTGAAGGGCACCACACCGGAAGCCATTCTCTCCGCCGTTTCTCAGGAGCACTGCACCATCGTCTGGCTGCTGGTGCCCTGGGCGCAGGACCTTCTGGATGCGCTGGATCGGGGCGACATTCATCTGGAAGACTACGAAACCAGTCAGTGGCGGCTGATGCACATTGGTGCCCAGCCGGTGCCCCCGGTTTTGATTCAGCGCTGGCTGTCCTATTTCCCCAATCACAAATACGACACCAACTACGGCCTGTCGGAATCCACCGGCCCGGGCTGCGTCCATCTGGGTATGGAGAATATCCACAAGGTCGGCGCCATCGGTATCCCCGGCTATGGCTGGCAGTGCAAGATTCTGGCGGAGGACGGCTCCGGCGAGGTGGCTCAGGGCGCGGTAGGCGAGCTGTGCGTCAAGGGCCCCGGCATCATGACCTGCTATTATAACGACCCCGAAGCCACGGCCCAGGTGCTCACCCCCGACGGCTGGCTGAAAACCGGCGATATGGCCATGCAGGACGCCGACGGCTTCTACTATCTGGTGGACCGAAAGAAAGACGTAATTATCTCCGGCGGCGAGAACATCTACCCCGTGCAGATCGAGGACTTCCTCCGCACCAATCCCGCCATTAAGGACGCCGCCGTGATCGGCATGCCCGACAAGCGGTTGGGTGAAATCACTGCCGCCATCATCGAGTGCAAGCCCGGTTGCAGCCTGACGGAGGAAAATGTCAATCATTTCTGTCTGGAGCTGCCACGCTACAAGCGTCCCAAACGGATCATCTTCGCCCCCGTGCCTCGAAATGCCACCGGAAAAATCGAAAAGCCAAAGCTTCGTGAAATCTACTGCGTGGAGCACCTGGTGGCCGCCCAAAACGGCATTGTTATGGAATAAAAAAGGCCTTCCATCCGGCGCATTTTGTCCGGATGGAAGGTTTTATTTCGCACAAAAGAGCCTGCTGCCGATGATGGCAACAGGCTCTTTTTTGATTGGTTAAATGCGCCGGATTTTACCGAGCCAGGTAACGGTCATAGGCATCCTGCTTGAGCTGGATGCAATCCTCAATGCCCATTTCCTCCAGCTTCTCAACGAAGGAATCCCACTCGTCCATGCTCTTTGCACCAGTGATGAACTGTGCAATCTGCTCCTGGAGGTAGGTGTTGATGTCGGAGTAGATGGAAGAGTGCTCGTCAGCCTCGTCAGCGGTCAGAGCAGCAGCAGAGGGATAGGTGTTCGCGTCGTCGCGGTTGTAATCCCAGATGTCGCGTGCTTCCAGACCAGCCTCGGTGTAGGTGCTGCGGGTCTTGGTGATGTCGTTGATCCGGTTCACGGAGTCGGTGGAGTACATGAACTGGGTGTCCATCAGGCTCAGGCCGTCGGGGTTGTTGGTAACCAGCTCGGTGATGTAGGGCTGGCCGTTCTCGTCGAACTCAAAGCTCTGGCCCTCGATGCCATAGTTGGCAAGGAGTACGCCGTCCTCGGTGTACCAGAAGTCGCACCACTTCATGGCCAGCTCGGGGTTCTCGCAGGCGGTGGTGATGGTGATGCCCATCTTGCCCACGATGCTGTCCTCGTTGGCGTTGTGCAGTACGTCGTCCTCGTTCTTACGGGCGTCGTAGCAGGCAATCAACTGGCCGTTGGGATCCGCATCAGTGAGGGTGGACTGGAACATGCCGATCATGCCCACGCCGTTGAAGAAGATACCGGTGCGGCCGGTGGAAACGTTGGTGCTGTATACGTCACCCATGGGGTTGGCGTTGTCCTGAATGAAGGTCTTGGAGATGAGGCCCTTGTCCATCCAATCACGGATCAACTCGACATACTCCTTGTAGCCCTCCTCCAGAGGACCATACTTAACCTCGCCGTCCTCGACATAGTAGGGGTAAGCGGAGCCCATCATGGACTGGAAGGTAGCGGTAATGCCAAAGCCGGAAGCCAGGAAGTTGCCAGAGGGAACCATGTCGGAAGGCATCATCAGAGGCTCCTCTGCGCCCTTCTCGTTCTTAAATGCAGTCAGGACGTTTTCCCACTCGTCATAGGTCTTGGGGTTCTCCAGGCCCAGATCCTCCAGCCAGTCGCCGCGAATCCAGGCACCCTCGGTGGTGCCCTGCTTCTCGGAGTTGAAGGTATAGAAGGCTACAATGTTGCCCTCGTCGGTGGTGATGGTCTTAATGATGCTGGGATCGGAGTTGATGATGTTCTGATAGTTGGGTGCATACTCGGCAATGTCGTCTGCCAGGTTGATGGCGAAATCGGACTCAACTGCCAGGTCGTTGCCGCCGGTGTAGTCCATGCCGTTGACCAGGTCGGGATAGTCGCCGCCAGCCAGCATCAGGTTGAACTTCTCGGCATTGGTCTCGGCGGACTGCTCCAGGAACTCAATGTGTACGCCGGTGAACTCCTCGGCCTTCTGGAAGACGGGATGGTCTGCCATGCCGTTGGAGAACAGGGTGCCCACGTTGCCGGGAACGGACAGCCACAGAGAGAAGGTGTCGCCGTCGGTGGTCAGGGGAAGGCCGGTGGTCTTCGCGCCAACACCATACTCGCTGTCATAGGAATACAGGTGCAGGCTGGGATCGTTTGCGTCAGCAGGATCTTCCTCTTCGGTAGAATCCTCCTTAGGGGTGGAGAGGTCCAGGGTAGAACCGATGTCCTGTGCCCGTGCCTCACCCTTAGACTCCTCGGTAGGAGCCGCAGCAGTCTCTGCAGCGCTGGTGGTGGCGTCGCTTCCGCCGCAGCCGGCCAGCAGGCCCAGCAGCATGGCAGCGCTCAGTAGTGCAGTCAGCACACGTTTTGTCATTTTGCGTATCCTCCATTACAATTTTTGCGCTCTGCGCATGATTTTACTTCGATATTATAGCAAAAAATGATACCTTTTGTCATTCGACAACTTGCAAAAGAATCTTCTTGTAATAGGAAAAATTTCTACACCAAATCGCACAAATTGAACAGAAATATCAAAACCGTGTTGCTTTTCGTGTAGATTCCGTGAAGTTGCCGTGTAATTGTTGCAGTTATATAAACTGCCCGAGCTGATACAGCCCGGGCAGCATAGATAAGCAGTAAAATTGCTTATCCATCCGTATTCTTTTTGCTTTCCTCCAAGCGCCGCCGAATTTCCTCCCGCAGGCCCGGGAATGCGCCGGTCAAGCGGCGGGTGCCAAAGCGTGCGCCCTCGCCCAAAGACGACATAAGTTCCTTCTGCCGGGCCTCCAAGCGCTGCTTCTTCTGCTGAAGCTCCTGAAGGGATTCGGAGATTTTGTCTCCCAGCTTTTCCTTGCCCTCGGCAAAGCGTTCTTTGCTCTCTGCCAGCTTCCGCTGACTGTTTTCCATGGCAGTTTCCAGCTTCTCCTTGCTTTCGGACAGACGCTCTTTGCTTTCCGCAAGCTTCTTCTGACTGTTCTCCTTGGCAAGCTCCAGCTTTTCCTTGCTGTTTTCTTTGGCGAGCTCCAGTTTTTCCTTGCTTTCAGCCATTCGCTCCTGTCCGGCAATCTTCGCGTTTTCCAGCTTTGCATCCGCCGCCAATGCGGAGTTGCCCAGCCGGTCAGAAATGGTATCCCCCACAGTATGCAGGGCTTGGCCAACCCGCTCCAGCTCGCCCAACTGCTTTCTCAGGCCGATGACCGTAATCAGCGTCAGCACAAAGTCAATGAGGAACAGCACATAGAGCACGCCAATCAATATCCAGCCCACTAAATGGGGCAGCCAGCACACCAGCGAAAAAATCAACGGGTGGATCAGCCGGACCGCAAAGGTCACTGCAAATCCCCACATGATCGAAAATCCCAGGCAGACATAGCCCCCCAGATTAAAGGGCTTATCGGTATAATCCCACCACCTGGTATGGAAGGCCCGCTCTAAGATCCAGCCGCCAATCAGCTCTACCAGCGTACACAGCAGCATTCCTAAGATAAACAGCAGCACCAGATTGTCGGAAACCGGTTCCAGCAGCAGGAGCGCCCCCAGCATCCCCACCCCATAGATGGGGCACACCGGTCCATTGAGGAATCCTCGGTTGACCACGCGTCCAGTGGTCACTGCCACAAAGCTGACCTCCACGCACCATCCCAAGAAAGAATAGACCAGGAACAGCATCAGCAGCTGATAGACGGAATAATGCATCTCCATTCTCCTTTTCTGTAAGATAAGGCTACGTTTAGTGTATCAGCCGGAGAAAAAACTGTCAAGCCCGGGATTGCAGTGCAAAAGCGCCGGAGTATCCGGAATGTTCCAGATACTCCGACGCAATCAAATATTGGGTTAAATCTCCGCAGTTGCTTCCCGCAGCCAAGCGTTCTCTTCTTCGGTGAAGTAGGGGGAAACCAGCTCGTATACCCGTCTGTGATAGGCGTTGAGCAGGGCCCGCTGCTTGGTGCTCAGTTCTTCGGGGATAATGGCATCCCGCTCAAAGGGGCACATGGTCAGGGTATCAAAGCCCAGGAACGTACCGTAATCGGTGACCTGACGCTCCACGCACAGCTCCAGGTTCTCCAGACGAATGCCGTATTTGCCCTCGAGATACAGGCCCGGCTCATCAGAGGTAATCATGCCAGGCTCCATGGGGGCATCCTGCGTGTTGCCGTTCACCAGGCGATAGCGGATGTTCTGGGGGCCCTCATGGACGTTGAGCAGATAGCCCACGCCGTGACCGGTACCGTGGTTATAGTCCAGCCCCTCCTCCCAGAAGGGTGCCCGGGCCAGCAGGTCCAGATTCAGACCGCCGCAGCCCTTTTTGAACACGGCACCTGCCAAATCCAAATTGCCCCGCAGCACCATGGTGTAATGGTGGCGCATATCCGGGGTCAGGGGACCCAGCACAAAGGTACGGGTCACGTCGGTGCTGCCCTCCAGGTAATGTCCGCCGGTGTCAGACAGCAGGAAGCCATGGGGTTCCAGCTTTACATCCGTCTCCGGCGTTGCGGAATAGTGGATAATCGCGCCGTGGGGGCCGTAGCCCATAATGGGTTCGAAGCTGGGCCCAAGATAGTGCTCCATTTCGCCCCGGAACTGCTCCAGCTTTTCCGCCGCAGAGATCTCGGTGATGGGCTCCTTGCCCACATGGTCATGAAGCCACTTCATAAACCGGGTCAGTGCCACGCCGTCCTTAATGTGGGCCAGACGCTCATTCTCGCATTCCACTGCATTCTTCACGGATTTGGGGCCCACCGTGGGATTGGTATGCTCAATCAGAGTCACCGTTGCGGGGATACCCTTCAAGATTGCATAGTTGAGCTTGCTGGGGTCCACCAGAACGCGGCTGTCACCGGGAATCTCACGGATGTCATGATACAGCTGCAAATAGGGCCGCAGGGTCACGCCGTCCGCCTCCAAAGCACCCCGAAGCTCCGGGCTGAACTTCCGCTCGTCGGTGTACAGGATGAGCGCATCCTTGGTAAGGATGAGGTCGCCCAATACCACCGGGCAGCAGGCCACATCATCGCCCCGGATGTTCAGCAGCCAGCAGAGATCGTCCAGGGAGGTCAGCACAAAGGTATCCGCGCCCAGCTCTGCAACGTTCTTTCTCAGGGCAGCAAGCTTGTCCTTGCGGCTTTCACCGGCATACTCCAAGCCCAGCTCCCACGCAGGCGCCTGGGACATGGGCGGACGGTCCGCCCAGATCTCGCCCACCAAATCCAGTTCAAACCGCAGCTTCGCCTCGTTGTCCTGGGCAATCTGCGCCATGGAAAGTCCGGTTCCCGCGGTCATAGAACGCCCGTCAAAGCCCAGAGTCATACCGGCCTTCAAATTGTCCTTCAGCCAGCCCAACACCGTGGGAACGCCAGCCTCGCCCATTTTGCACAGTTCAATGCCGGAGCCCGCCAGCTGCTGTGCCCCCTGGAGAAAATAGCGCCCATCCGTCCAAAGTCCTGCCCAGTCCTTTGCCACCACCAGGGTGCCCGCAGAACCGGTGAACCCGGACACATAGGCCCGGCAGCGGAAGTAGTCGCCAACATATTCTGAACCGTGAAAATCATCTGTGGGAATGACATAGATGTCCACACCGGATTGCTCCATGGCATGGCGCAGTGCAGTCAGTTCCTTACGCATTTCATCAGCCTCTTTCCTATTATATTCTGCTGTTAGTATAATCCGAAACCGCAAAATACGCAAGCCCTCGCCAAAAATGAAGGAGATTTTCAAAAAGTTGTTGACAAATTTCAATCTTATGCTATAATAAGCAAGCTGTTTGCTGCTATAGCTCAGTCGGTAGAGCGCATCCTTGGTAAGGATGAGGTCGCCAGTTCGAATCTGGCTAGCAGCTCCAGAAAAGTCCTGAAACCGCAACGGTTTTGGGACTTTTTCTTGTTTTCCGGGCTGTATTTGTTGATTCAATTTTCTATGGACTGCGTTCTGCGAACAATTTGCGAACAGTTTTCTGTGGTACAGACGTGGTACTACCCGGCAACAGCCAGCAGAAGATCCAGCAGCTCTGGCTTTTCTCCGACGATTGCGGCCAGCTTTTTCAGCTTTTCGCCGTCCGTTGTCGTTTCCATATCCGTCTGGAAGAAATGCGTCTCCATCTCTTCCGCCAGCTGCTGGCGATTGCTGACAAAGGTGTGGCCATACACGCCCGTGACCATATCCGCAGTGGCATGGCCGGTATCGCCCTGAACAGCCTTTATATCGCCTTTGCTGAGTTCCAGCTTCAAGGATGTACTGCGGTTTCTAAGGCTGTGGAAAACGACTGGGTCCAGATTATTCTGCTGGATAATTGCTTTCAGCTGCTTGCGGACCCAGTTAGATTCCACGGGTCTTCCGCTGTCATAGGCAATCACAATGGCTGGCTGTTTCTTCGCCGGAAGGAATCGTCCCAGGCGCTTCCGGATCT
>CAVJLG010000026.1:0-19959 GCA_963650135.1 Barnesiella intestinihominis
CACCTGCGCCAACTCATCGCTGAATGCGGATATTGTCATCTGTTTATCCATGCGTTCATTATATCACAATTTGGCTTCGTTTTGTTTTTCTGTGCGGTATTGCCTTAGTATTTGGCGCAGGCGTATTGGGCTGCAATCTGGCGCGGAACTTCTTCCGGGCCGGAAAGGATGTGGCGCTGTTGGCACGGGGCAGCTGGGCCGTGGAGCTCCAAAAGAACGGCCTAAAAATCAAGGATAAGTTTTCGCCCCGTATGTCGGTCAGCCGGATTTCGGTGGTGACGGAGCTAAAGCCGACAGACCGGTACGATGTGATTTTTGTGGTCCTGCGCTATACGCAGCTGGATGCGATTATGGAGACGCTGCGGGCAAGTCAGGCGAAAACCATTGTCTTTGTGGGCAACAATGTGCGCGCAAGAGCGATTGCTGCTGCACTGCCGGAGAAAAATGTGCTGTTTGCGTTTGCGTCTTCGGCAGGACATCGGGAGCGGGACTATGTGGCATCCATTGACCTGAAGAAAATCACCATTGGCCAGCTTTCGGATGCCCCCTCCAACGAGCAGTTGATTGGGCAGATTTTTGAGGGCACAAAGTACAAGGTGAGCTATGAGCCCAATATGGAGGATTATCTGCTCTGCCATGCGGCGTTTGTGCTGCCGGCGGCCTTTGCGTGCTACAAAACCGAAGGGAATCTGAAAAAGCTCAAGGGGGATACTGCATACCTGAGCCGGATTCTCGATGCCAACATTGAGGGATACCGCGCCATCCGGAATGCCGGACATGAGATTTTGCCAAAGTCAGATGCGGAGTTTGAAGGCGCTGCATACCGCAAGACCTGCCTGCAGTTTTTCAAGCTTATGTGCGCCACAAGCCTTGGGAAGATTTGCGCTTCGGATCATGCAATGAATGCAGTCGATGAAATGAGCGCGCTGGATCGGGACTTGAAGCAATTCTTTGACGAAAACGGTGCGGAATATCCGGTATGGCGGGAGCTGGAGCAGGAAGCCGGACGGTATATTGTGTGATACATTTTGGATAGATACAGCGGAACGGCAGGTGATGACAGATGGAAAGCCCCTATGCACTCGCCAAGAACATACTAAGCTCCGGCGAAAACGGCACCGGGTCTGGCAGTGAACCCGGCAAGTTTACAAGCATTGATCTATACGGCGCATTTACCTGCGAGGGCACAGCGGAGGATGGATGTGATCGCCGCTTCCATCTGGAGAACGAAAGCGGAACCGGGGACATTACCCTCTATCGGGCGTTTCCGGGCATTGAGCTGGTCTACAACGATATGCACATGGCGTACTGCAATCAGCATCAGGAGCCTGCGCCCCATGTGGTGGAGATTAACTACTGCAAGGAGGGCCGTAGCGAGTGCTTGTTTGGCGATCACCAATACTGCTATATGTCCGCCGGAGATCTCTCCTTTTGCTCTCTCCACAACAGCGCCCACCAGTCCGAGTTTCCAACGGCTCATTATCACGGTATCACAGTAACCATCGATTTTTCGGCGGTGACTGAGGAAATGCAAAGTGTGTTGGAGCTGTTGTCTGTGGATCTTGGACGAATCAAGGCGCTGGCACAGGTGCAGGATTTTACCATGATTCGGGCAAATCCAACCATAGAGCATATTTTTTCCGAGTTGTATCAGGTGCCTTCTGCCATTCGATTCGGCTATATCCGGGTGAAGCTATTGGAGCTGCTGTTGGTGCTCACAGAGCTCGAGCCGAAAAAAGAGCCCGCCAAGCCGTATTTTCCGGCGGCACAGATCGAAGCGGTCAAGCAGATTCACGGGTTCCTGGTGGCGCATTATGGAGAACATTACACCATCGAGGCATTGTCCTGGCAGTTTGAGCTGTCGCCTACTGTGCTGAAAAAGTGCTTCCGCGGGGTTTACGGAGATTCCGTTTATGCTTATATGAAAAAATACCGCTTGCAGATGGCCCAGCGGCTGCTCAAGGAAACAAAGCTGACCGTTGGCGAGATTGCCGCACAGGTGGGCTATCTGAATCCCAACAAGTTTACCTCCGCTTTTTGTGCAGCCTATGGTGTGCCGCCGACGGCCTATCGAAAGGAAGTCTGAATGGATAGAAAAAAGCCCGCTTGGTCATTGTAATTATAAACGCCTTCCCTTAAAATATGTGCCGTGGTTAGAATATGCTAACCGCGGCACTTTTTGCTTAAGGAGGATACATGATGAAACAGAAAAAAGTATTCAGCCTGTTTCTATCCATGGCTTTGGCCCTTTCTTTGCTGGTAGGCTGCACCAACAACACAGCATCCAGCGCTCAAACATCCACAAGCGCTGCTGCTTCGGAGAGCGTTTCGGCTGTCGATGAAAACGAGGCCGCTGCGCAGCAGCTGATGAAGGATCTTACCGGCAGCTATCAGGAGCTTTGGCCGGTTATTTTGGATGACCAGTATCAGCAGCTCTGGCTGGACGACTGCGCCGCCTTGGTGGGCGAGGAGAATGCACAGGGGACTTATGACAAGCTCTCTTCTATGGTAACCGGCACAGTTTACGGCAAAGAAGCGGTAAAGGCTTATGCGGATGGCGGCGGCGCGTATGACTGCTCCTTCACTGAGGGACTTGCTACCCTGGAATTTGACGGTGCGACTTCTACCATCAAGGGCTATGATGCCGACGGCAAGGAGCTGTTCTCCCACACTTATCACTATGTGGGCATGGAAGACGTGCGCGGGCTGTATGAGTACGAGAGCAACGATGCAGATTCCGGCGAGTTTACTTACTTCTGCATGGCGCCCGATACCAACACAACCACCTATCACATTGAATTCCGTTACGGAAGCGATCTGGACGCCCTTGGCAAGTATGACGCAGGCAACTATGCTTACTGGCTGGCCTCCGGTATTTCCACGGACTACGATCAGACTATGGTTGAAAACTGCATTCAGCTTTTCTGCACGGAAAATCTGTCTGAAGGATAAAAAAGACGGCGGCAGGGGTCGGGGGCAACTCCGATCTCTGTTCGTTCCGCCAAAGGAGGATGCATTCTTGGGCTATTTCAGCCAGAACGCCAGCGGTCAGCTGCGCAAGGTGATTGATGACAATGCGGGCCTTACGGAGGAGTTCCTGGCGCACCAGCTTCCGGATTTGACCGGTGCAGTTGTGATGCCCATTGCTGTGCTGGTACTGATTTTTACCTTTGATTGGCGGCTGGGGCTGTGCTGTCTCGTTCCCCTGGCCATTAGCTTTTTCTTCATGAAGCAGATGATGGGCGGCGACAATGCGCACTTTATGGAGGGCTACATGACAGCGCTGGAGACGATGAACAAGGAAGCCGTGGAGTATATCCGGGGCATTCCTGTGGTGAAGGTGTTCCAGCAGACGGTCTACTCCTTCAAAAACTTCCATGCCGCCATTGAGGAATACGAAAAGTATGCCTCCGGCTATGCACTGAAATGCCGCATTCCGCTGACAGGCTTCAATGTGGCACTGAACGGGACCTTCGTTCTGCTGATTCCCGTGGCCTGCATGATCCTCTCCGGGGTGACCGGTCAGGCGGCCTATCAGGATGTGCTGCTGGACTTCCTGTTCTACAGCCTGTTTACGCCCATCTGCACCACAATGATGAGCCGCGTTATGTTTGCCGGCGAGCAGCTGATGGCGGCGAAGAGCGCGGTCAATCGGATTGAGGGCGTGCTGAAGGAGCAGCCCCTTACGGAGACGGAGCATCCCCAGCAGCCCAAGGACGATTCCGTGGCCTTTGAAGATGTATCGTTCCGCTATCCGGGCACGGAGACAGACGCGCTGTCGCATGTTTCCTTTGAGATTCCGGCAGGAAAGACTGTGGCCCTGGTGGGCGCTTCCGGCAGCGGTAAGTCCACGGCGGCGCAGCTGATTCCGCGCTTCTATGACGTCACTGAAGGACGCGTCCTGGTGGGCGGCGTGGATGTGCGGCAGATCAGCAAGCAGACGCTGATGGAGAGAATTGCCTTTGTGTTCCAGAATACAAAGCTCTTTAAGGACACGCTGCTGGAGAATATTCGTGCGGCGCGGCCCAATGCCACCCGGGAGGAGGTCCTGCGTGCTGCCGAAGCCGCCCAGTGCAAGGAAATCATTGCCCGGCTGACCAACGGATTGGACACCGTTGTAGGAAGCGGCGGCACCTATCTCTCCGGCGGTGAGAACCAGCGGATTGCCCTGGCGCGGGCCATTTTGAAGGATGTGCCCATCATCGTCCTGGATGAAGCCACTGCATTTGCAGATGCCGAAAATGAACACTAGATTCAGCTTGCGTTTGAGCAGCTGACGAAGAAAAAGACCGTTTTGATGATTGCGCACCGGCTTTCCACCGTGCAGGATGCCGATGAGATCTTGGTATTTGACGGGGGCAAAATCATCGAGCGGGGGACCCATCAGGCGCTACTGGCTGCCGGTGGCCGGTATGCTTCCATGTGGAAGGATTATCAGACGTCCGTCCAGTGGAAAGTTGGGAAGGAGGTCAAGTGATGATGAAATATCTGCAAAAGAAGTATGCCCTCAGCGATCAGGGCGCAAAGGACCTCTTTCAGGGCATTGTCTATTCCGCACTGGCCTATATCAGCCTGATGCTGCCGGTGGCGCTGCTGGCCTGGGTGCTGAATGCGTTCCTGGCTCCGCTGCTGGGAAATGGCGAGGGCAGCACCAACGCCCTGTTATATACCGGCATTGGAATCGTCATTCTGGCCCTGATCTTCATTCTGCATTATCTGCAATATACTGTGACGTACCTTGGCACCTATGAAGAGAGCGAACGCCGCCGTATCACGCTGGCAGAAAAGCTGCGGACCCTGCCCCTGAAATTCTTCCATGAGCGGGATCTGGCTGATTTGACCAGCACCATTATGGGGGACTGTGCGGGCTTTGAGCATGCTTTTTCCCATACGGTTGCCCAGTTCTGGGGCTCGATTGTATCAACCGCCATTGTCTGCCTTGCACTGCTGATCTATAATTGGCGGATGGGGCTTGCGCTGCTTTGGGTGGCGCCTGTCTCCTTTGCCATTGTGCTGCTGTCCCGTAAGCTACAAGTGAAGCTGGGGAAAAAGCATATCGATGCGAAGCTTGCACTGGCAGACGGCATTCAGGAGTGCCTGGAGACGGTGCAGGATATCAAGGCCTGCAACCTGGAGCAAGCATACCTCAAAAAGCTGGATGCAAAGATCGATGCAGCTGAACAGGCGCAGATTTCTTCCGAAACGGCCACTGCCAGCCTGGTTACCGCCGGACAGATGTTCCTCCGGCTGGGACTGGCAACTGTTATCGTGGTGGGAAATACCCTGATGCTCCATGGAGAAACTACGCTTTTTGCCTATATTTTGTTCCTGATCGCTGCTTCCCGTCTGTATGACCCGCTGTCCGGGGCGATGACCAATATGGCGGAGCTCTTTGAGGTGGATCTACAGGTGGACCGGCTGAAAGCCATCCAAAACTACCCGGAGGAAAGCGGCAAGAAGGAATACCATACCGATGGCTACGATATCACTTTCGATCATGTGGGTTTTTCCTACGAGCCTGGTAAGCCGGTGCTAAAGGACGTGTCCTTTACCGCAAAGCAGGGACAGGTCACGGCACTGGTTGGCCCTTCCGGCGGCGGAAAGAGCACCATTGCCAATCTGGCCGCAGGCTTTTACAATGTGGACAGCGGCAGAATCCTGCTGGGTGGAACGGATACTGCGCCCATTGATTCCACGGCGCTGATGAAGGACTTTTCCGTGGTATTCCAGAACGTTGTGCTGTTTAACAACACGGTAATGGAGAATATCCGGGTGGGCCGAAAGAACGCGACGGATGCGGACGTGGTGGCTGCGGCCAAGGCTGCCCACTGCCACGAGTTCATCGAAAGGCTGCCCGACGGCTATCAGACCGTGATTGGCGAAAATGGCTCTACCCTTTCCGGCGGCGAATGCCAGCGCCTGTCCATTGCCCGGGCACTGCTCAAGGATGCGCCGATAATCCTGCTGGACGAGGCCACCACTTCGCTGGATGTGGACAACGAGACGGAGATTCAGGAGGCCATTACACGCCTGGTAAAAGGAAAAACCGTACTTATTATTGCCCACCGGATGCGGACGGTAGAGAACGCGGACAAGATTGTGGTTCTGGACGGCGGTGTTGTTGCGGAAAGCGGAACCCACGAGGAATTGATGAAAAAGAACGGCTTGTATCATAAGCTGGTGGAACTGCAAACCGCGGCGGCAGATTGGAAGCTGCGGGTATAAGCCCACGGCAACATAATGAAGTAAAACGATACCCCTGGCAAGACTGCCGGGGGTATCGTTGTTTTTGACAGGCCTTGCGGTTACAGTTCGCCCTCGTAGGCCTGACGATAGATTTCGATGATCTGCTCTTTCTTTGCCTTTCTGGGGTTCGTGACGGCGCAGGCGTCCTTCATGGCGTTCTCTGCCATGATTTCGAAGTCCTCCGGCTTGACGCCCAGAACCTTCAAATTGGCGGGAATACCCACGAAATCTGCAAAGCTCTTGATACCGCCGATGACAGCCATGGCCTTATCGGGATACAGGCCGGTGCTGAAATGCTCGTCAATGTTCATGGCCTGGCCGATTTCTACAATCCGGTCATAGTTGCCGATGATATTGAACCGCTCCACATAGGGAAGCAGCAGTGCGTTGCATACGCCGTGGGGCAGATCATAGAAGCCGCCCAGCTGATGCGCCATGGCATGGACATAGCCCAGAGAAGCGTTGTTAAAGGCGATTCCCGCAAGGTACTGGGCATAGGCCATCTTGTCTCGGGCCTTCATATAGTCGCCGTTGGCCACCGCCTTGGGGAGATAATGACCAATCATCTCCATGGCTTTCAGAGCGGCTGCGTCGGTCAAGGGGTTGGCATCGGTGGAAACGTAAGCCTCGATGGCGTGGGTCAGCGCATCCATGCCGGTGGCGGCGGTGAGGGAAGCGGGCATGCCCTTGTGCAGCTCAGCATCGTTCACGGCCACCTTGGGGGTGACCCGCCAGTCGATGATGCACATTTTCACCTTTCGTGCGGTATCCGTGATGATGCAGAACCGGGTGATTTCCGATGCGGTGCCTGCGGTGGTGTTAATGGCAAGCAGGGGCGGGACATCGGTATGCAGCTTGTTGACGCCCTCGTAATCCTGAATCTTGCCGCCGTTGGTGGCCACAATGGCAATGGCCTTGGCGCAGTCGTGGGAGGAGCCGCCGCCCAGAGAAATCATGCTGTCGCAGTCGTGCTCCTGATAGAAGGCAAGACCGGCCTCTACATTGGTATCCTTGGGGTTGGGCTCTGCGCCGCCAAATACGGCCGATTCGATTCCGGCCTGCTTCAAAATATCCTGAATGCGCGTGGTCATGGGATGGGCGGCAAGGAAGCTGTCGGTGACGATCATGGTGCGCTTTCCGCCAAGACTATCCATCAGTGCGCCAACTTCGGACACAGAGCCGGCGCCAAAAACGTTGCGGGTGGGGAGGTAGTAATAGGTAGACATAATATATCCTTCTTTCTTTCTTTCGTTCTTTCGGGAAACGGGGATTTATGCCGGATAGAAACCGGAGGGGGTGGAGTTCAAATTGATGAAGATGTTTTTCTTCTGGGTGTAAGCGTCGAGAATGCTGAGATCCGTTTCGCGGCCAATGCCGGAGTTCTTATAGCCGCCGAACGGTGCGCCTGCGGGAAGCTGGTTATAGGTGTTGACCCACATCCGTCCGGTTTCCACGCTTCTGGCGACCTTCATGGCACGGGTGATATCCTGAGTCCAAACAGCGCCGCCCAGACCATAGGTGGAGTCGTTTGCCATGGCAATGACCTCGTCCTCGGTTTTGAACTTGATAACCACTGCCACAGGCCCAAAGATTTCCTCCTGGGCAATGCGCATTTTATTATTCACGTTGGTAATCAGGGTGGGCTGGAAGAAGCAGCCGTTTTTCAGGTCGCCCTCGGTGGCCCGCTCACCGCCGCAGGCAATGGTAGCGCCCTCCTGCTTGGCGATTTCCATGTAGGAGGAAATCTTTTTGATCTGCGCCTCGTTGATCTGGCTGCCAATCTGGGTGTTGGGGTCCAGGGGATTGCCCTGCTTGACCTTCTTAAATGCTTTTACCGCTGCATCCACGAACTTGTCATAGATGCCCTCCTGGACAAATACCCGGGAACCGGCGCAGCAGACCTGACCCTGATTGAACAGAATGCCCAGCTGAAGCCCGTCAATGGCCTGCTCAAAGTTACAGTCGTCAAAGAAGATGTTAGCGCTCTTGCCGCCCAACTCTAAGGTTGCGGGAATCAGCTTCTGTGCGGCGGCTACGGCGACATTGCGGCCCACTTCAGTGGAGCCGGTGAAGGCCAGCTTGCGGAAGTCCGGATGCTCCAGAATGTACTGACCGGACTTGGAGCCCTTGCCGGTGATTACGTTGATGACACCAGCGGGAACCAGATCAGAAATCAGCTCCATGAATACCAACAGGCTCAGGGGCGTTGCGGAAGAGGACTTGATGACCGTGCAGTCGCCGGAGGCCAGCACCGGGGCCAGCTTCCATGCCGCCATGCAGAACGGGAAGTTCCAGGGGACGATCTGACCAACAACGCCAATGGGCTCCCGAAGTACCATGCTCAAATAGCCGCCGTCCAACACGGTAGCGGTGCCCTGCTCGGTGCGGATGGCGCTGGCGAAATAGCGGAAATGATCCGAGGACAGGGGGATATCGATTGCCATGGTTTCCCGGATAGGCTTGCCGTTGTCCAGGGTTTCCACGGTGGCCAGCAGTTCGGCGTTTTCATCAATGCGGTCTGCGATTTTGTTCAGAATTTCTGCACGCTGGATGGGCTCGACGTTTTTCCATGCGGGGAATGCCTTCCATGCGGCATCCACGGCAGCATCCACATCCTCCCAGGTGGCTTCTGCGCAATAGGCAAGATGCTCGCCGGTGGCGGGGTTGGTGGTTTCAAACTCGTTTCCATCGGAGGCGGGGACAAACTTCCCACCGATGTACAGACCATAGTGTTCCTTCAGATTGACATTCATCGTAATTCTCCTTTATGTGACCGAATGCCTTTTCGGGATCGCTAGCAAATCCAGATCAGGGCCGGAAATGGACAATGCAGCGGGAACGCTGTCCGGGCGTTTCCCTGTGCCTGAGTTCATTATAGCACTGCGTACGGCAAAATCTTAGTCAAAAGTTACGAACATAACAGCGGCGCATGTGCATTATGACAGCAGACGGATTTTAGACCGCGGCGAATTTCTAGCTGCTCAGGACGATCGATTTTCCAAAATCAGCCGAATGAAACGTATAGAATGACTGGTGAAATTCCACCAGTTGTATTCCTGTTTTGGACGTTTCTTTTGAATCAAGTAAAAATCACAATGGAATTCTAGGGGAAAACGCACAATATACGGTTCTGTATTTGTGGGAATTGACATTGCAGGGGAAAATACTTTGTAATAGTATGAAATTAAATAAGAGTCCCTCGTGGTAGGAGGCATGATTTCATGAAGCTTAGAACACTGCTTTGGCAGAGCCCGGGTACGCTGGTGCCCCATCATAAAGAAACTGCAAACCAGCCCACGGAGCAGCTGCCAATTCCGCAAAAGATCATTCTGCCCATGCGCCAGCATGTGGGTGCGGCCTGTGAGCCCTGCGTCAAAAAGGGCGATACGGTTTTTGTGGGGACTATGGTGGGGAAAGCGCCTACTGCAATGAGTATGCATATCTACGCCAGCGTTTCCGGCAAGGTTTCCTCTGTGGAGCAAATCCTCTACAACGCGGGGGAAAACGATACGGTGGTGGTGATTCAGCCGGACGGAAACCAAACCCCGGACCCGGAAATTCGGCCTCCAGAGGTCCATGATCTTGAAAGCTTCGTGTCGGCGTTGGAGCATTCCGGCATAGTGGGACTTGGAGGCGCGGGCTTTCCTACGGACATCAAGGTGCAGCCGAAGAACCTCAGTGAGATCGACACGCTGCTCATCAACGGCGCGGAATGCGAGCCCTATTTGACCACGGACAACCGCGAGTTTTTGGAGTGCAGCGACACGGTGCTGTCCGGTATTCAGGCATGCCTGAACTTTTTGAGCATCCCAAAGGCGAAAATCTGCATTGAGGACAACAAGCCCGAGGCCATTCGGCGGATGCAGCAGCTGTGTCAGCAGGATGAGCGGCTTTCGGTCTGCGTGCTGGAGTCCCGTTATCCCCAGGGAGCGCAGAACGTGCTGATTAAAAATGCCACGGGACGAACGGTTCCCAGAGGAGCCCGGCATACTAGCGTGGGCGTGATGATGCTGAACGTTACCACGGTATCCACCATCGGAAAGTTCCTGAAAACCGGCATGCCCCTGACCCATAAGCGGCTTACGGTGGCCGGAGATGCCATCCTACATCCGAAGAATCTGGAGGTTCCCGTTGGTACGCCCATTGAGGACATTTTGAATTTCTGCGGGCTGAAAGAGGAACCACAGAAGATCATTGTGGGCGGCCCCATGATGGGCAGCGCCCAGATGGATATTCACTATCCCATCACACGGCAGAACAACGGTCTGCTGGCATTTGGGAAAAAGGCAGCGGAGCCGGTACATTCCACGGCCTGCATTCGGTGCGGCCGGTGCGTCAATGCCTGCCCCATGGGGCTCAGTCCCTTGGAAATTCGAAAGGCCTATTATGATCTGGACCCGGAGCGGCTGGACAAGCTGATGGCAGACCTGTGCATTGGCTGCGGCACCTGCTCCTATGTATGCCCGGCCAAGCGGCCACTGACCCAGAGCGTAACGCTGGCCAAAAGCTATTTAAAGCGCAACAAACGAAGGGAGAAGATGTGAGATGTATGTGCATTCCAGTTTTCTAAGCGTTTCTCCCGTGCCGCATATCCACGCAGCCGTGACGACCCAGAAGATTATGGGCAATGTGATTCTGGCGCTGGTCCCGGCTCTGATTACCTCCACGGCGATCTTTGGCGGACGAAGCCTTTTGGTGGTAGCGGTTACCGTGGCGGCCTGCGTATTGTGCGAATATCTGTGGTGCAGATTGCGGAAGCAGCCGCAGACCATTATGGATTTATCTGCGGTGGTGACGGGACTGCTGCTGGCGTTTAATCTGCCGCCCACGGTGCCGCTGTACTTACCGGTGATTGGCGCCATTGCGGCAATTATCGTGACGAAGGAGCTGTTTGGCGGCATTGGCTGCAACTTTGCCAATCCGGCCATTGTTGGGCGCATTACCCTGGCGGTATCGTTCCCGGCATTGATGACCAGCTACAGCTTTCCGAAAAACGCCTGTGATGCGCTAAGCGCGGCAACCCCTTTGGCGGCAAAGGCACAATCCCTTCCGATCTCGGTTCTGCTGTTGGGCAATCACGGGGGCGTAATCGGCGAAACTTGTGCCATTGCGCTGCTGCTGGGGCTTATTTGGCTGCTGGTTACCCAGGTGATTGAAATTACGATTCCTGCGGTATATGTCGGCTCGGTGGCGCTATTGACTTGGCTGGCAGGCGGAAATCCCCTTCAGGCGGTTCTGTCCGGCGGCTTGCTGCTGGGGGCGATTTTTATGGCAACGGACTACACCACATCGCCCTTTACCCGAAAGGGCAAGGTGATTTTTGCACTGGGGCTGGGCGTGATTACATTTTTGATCCGGCAGTTTGGCAACATGAATGAAGGCGTCAGCTATGCGATTCTGCTGATGAACCTCACCGTACCCTATATCAATCGCGCAACCCGGAAAACACCCCTGGGAGGTGGCAAGGCAGCATGAAAACCACGATATCCATTCGGCCCACATTGATTCTGGCCCTGATCTGCCTGCTTGCCACACTGCTGCTGGCAGGGCTGAACCAATTGACCACCCCGATTATTACCCGAAACGAAGCGCAAACCGCCAACGAAACCTATGCGGCGCTGCTGCCGAATGCGGATGGCTTTACGGCGCTTTCCTGTGACATTGACGGTGTCACAGCCGTGATGAAAGCGGATAACGGCGCCGGTTTTGTGATTACCGCTCAGTCCCGTGGCTATGGCGGACAGGTTCCGGCAGCAGTAGCGTTTTCCCCGGAAGGTGCGATTCTGGGCGTTACCATGATGGACAACAGCGAGACACCAGGACTTGGGCAAAAGGTCACGGAGGACGCATTCTCCGGGCAGTTCGCCGGAAGAGACGCATCGGAATTCACCATTGACGACATTGACGCTATCACCGGCGCAACCATTTCGTCCAAGGCGGCGGTTTCTGCCATCAATCTTGCCATTGAAGCCTATCAGGAGATTGGAGGTGCTGGGCATGCACAATAAGCTGGACATTGTCTGGAACGGAATTTTCAAGGAAAATCCATCTTTGCGGCTGGTATTAGGCACCTGTCCAACTCTGGCTGTGACCACACTGGCAATCAATGGGCTGGGCATGGGTCTGGCGGCAACCTTTGTGCTGATTTGCTCCGGTGCAGCGATTTCTGCACTGCGGCATATCATCCCGGAGCAGGTTCGCCTCCCTGCGTATATCACGATCATCGCGGCGTTTGTCACGGCGCTGATGATGTTGGTCAAGGCGTATCTTCCGGCGCTCAATACCGCTCTGGGCGTGTATCTTCCGCTGATTGTGGTCAACTGCATCATTCTGGGTCGGGCAGAAATGTTCGCCTCCAAGCATGGTGTGCTGGATTCGGCGCTAGACGGTCTTGGCATGGGACTGGGCTTTACGCTGACGCTGGTGCTTATGGGCGCGGTGCGGGAAATTCTCGGCAGCGGGACGCTGTTTGGTTTTAACCTCCATATTCCCATGGAGCCAATGATTGTATTCATTACCCCGCCAGGTGGATTCCTGGTGTTCGGATTTCTCATGGGCGGCGCGGTTCTGCTGGAAACCCGAAAGGGGCAGAAAATCGAACGCACAGCAGGCTGCGGTAATTGTCCGGCAAAGGAAGCCTGCGGCGGAAAGGAGTGTGACCGGTAATGGCAGCAAAGCTGGCAGCAATTTTCTTCAGCATGATTTTGGTCAACAACTATGTACTGGTCAAGTTCCTTGGTATTTGCTCCTTCTTGGGGGTCAGCAAGCGGCTCTCTCCGGCGGTGGGGATGAGCTTGGCAGTTACGGTGGTGATGGTACTGGCAACGCTGGTTACCTGGCCCCTTCAGCAGCTGCTCAATCAGTTTGATCTGGGGTATCTCCAGACCATTGTGTTCATTTTGGTGATTGCGATACTGGTGCAACTGCTGGAGATGTTCCTAAAGAAGTTCATTCCGCCGCTGTATGTGGCGCTTGGGGTTTATCTGCCCCTGATTACCACCAACTGCGCAGTGCTGGGTGTGACAATCCTCAACATAGAGGAGGGGTACAGCTATCTGGAGTCCATTGTCTGCGCTGCCGGCGCCGGCCTGGGATTTTTGCTTGCGATGGTGCTGTTTTCCGGCGTTCGCAGTCGGGTGGAGGAGGCCAAGCCGCCCAAGTGTATGGAGGGGCTGCCCATTACGCTGATTGCGGCGGCCATTGTATCTCTGAGCTTTACCGGCTTTGGCGGGCTGGTGGAGCATATCTTCGGCGTGTAAGGAGGCGGCGAGATGAACGGAATACTCCTTGCTGCCCTTGTGGTCTGTCTCATTGGACTGGTTGGCGGCGTACTGCTGACGGTGGCCTCCAAGGTGTTTGCGGTTACGGAGAATCAAAAGGCCAAGGAAATTGAACTGGCGTTGCCCGGGGCCAATTGCGGCGCATGCGGATTTGCCGGATGCGCCGACTACGCCAAAGCGGTTGCCAACGGTGCACCGGTGAATCAGTGCATGGCGGGCGGTGCGGCAACAGCGGAAAAGCTGGCGGCGATTATGGGCGTAGAAGCTGGGGAGGCGACGGCATATAAGGCGATGATTGCCTGCCGCGGAGACGAAAGCTGCACAAAGAAGCGCTTTGATTATCAGGGCATTCCCTCCTGCCAGGCCTGCAATGTGCTCTATAACGGTGATTCCTCCTGTCCATATGGCTGCCTGGGCTTTGGAGATTGTGCCAAGGCCTGTAAATTCGGCGCAATCGAGGTCAAAAATGGACTTGCCCATGTGAATCCCGAAAAGTGTACCGGCTGCGGCGCCTGTAAAGCGGCCTGCCCCAAGCGGATTATCTTCCTCTATGCTTATCAGGAGCGGCCCAAGCCTATCGTCATGTGTTCCAACCACAAAAAGGGCGCAGATACCCGCCGTGAGTGTACTGCGGGCTGTATTGGCTGCGGAAAATGCGTAAAGGATTGCCCGGTGGGGGCCATGACGGTCCGGGGAAATGTAGCCCGGGTGGATTACACCAAATGCGTTGGGTGCAGAAAATGCGCATCCTCCTGCCCGGTGGGGGCCATCCAGATTCCAAAGAAATATCAGCCGGAGACCCCGAAAAGCCAGGAAAAGAGCGGCTAGGTCGCCATATCATTTCCATTTTTGCAGCATATGTGGTACAATCATTTGGATAGAACATGGAATTGCGTGAAGGCTGCGAAGGCGATGGGAGGCAACCACATGATTTACATAACCGGCGATACCCACGGCGATCAGACCCGCTGGCTGAAGCAGATCCATCCGGCGCTTGCCCCTGGGGATACCATCATTGTTGCGGGCGATTTCGGCGTTGGCTTTTGGAATGGCTGCTATTTCAGCGAGGAGACGTTTTACGACTGGATTGAGGAGCAATCCTACACGGTGCTGTTTGTGGATGGCAACCACTGCGATTTCGACAAGCTCCAGAACGAACCCGTTGTGGAATGGTGCGGCGGGAAGGTGCATCAGCTGCGGAAAAATCTTTTGCATTTAATGCGCGGGGAGGTATATCATCTCGAATCACCCGGTTATGAGGGAAAAACGCTGTTTACCTTTGGGGGCGGCTATTCCATGGATAAAGCGCTCCGGGTGCCCGGGGAAAGCTGGTGGCCCCAGGAGATGCCCACGGAAGAAGAATATGCCCACGGACGTGAGACGTTTGCAGAAAATGGCCACCGCGTCGATTACATCATCACCCATACCGCCCCCTATGAGACGATTGTCCAGATGCAGCACAATCCCCAAATGAATGTGAAGCAGGCGGCGGTGGAAGAGCTTGCGCTCAACAACTATCTCAGCGAGCTTGCAAAGACCACGGACTATGACCACTGGTACTTTGGGCACTTCCATCAGGACGTGGAAAAGCCCCTTTGGCGGGAGCAATATCCGGTGTTTCTGGAGCTTCGGGAATTAAACAGCGGACGCATCATGCCGTAACCGGTATGGTGCGCCCGTTTTTCTTACAGTCCACCAATGCAATTGCAAAAAGCAGCGGCTAAAATATTTTTCTTTTTGCTTGACAAGTAACTGATTGGTTACTATAATGGAAGTGACCGAACGGTTACAAAAGATTGGGACGTGAGAATATGGCTGGCGATACAAAACAGCGGATTTTAGAAACGGCGTTGGAGCTGTTTGCACAAAGCGGATACCTTGGAACGTCCATGCACGACATTGCCGGGCAGCTTGGAATTACAAAGGGCGCATTGTATAAGCATTATTGCAGCAAACAGGAAATCCTTGACTGCATCATAGCACGCATGAATCAGATGGACTATGCGCGCGCGGAAGAATATGAAATGCCGGAAACAGAGCTGGACGGCTTTGCAGAGGCGTATATGCATACCCCGATTGCACAAATCCATGCCTACAGTATGGCGCAGTTTGACCATTGGACCAAAGAACCGTTTTCTGCGAATTTTCGTAAAATGCTGACGCTGGAGCAATACCGCGATCCAAAGCTGGCACAGCTGCATCATGACTATCTTGCGGGCGGGCCGCTGGAGTATATGGCGGCAATTTTCCGAAAGCTGACGGATTCGGATGCGGCGGCCATGCAGCTGGCGCTGGAGTTCTATGGGCCGATGTATTTGCTTTACAGCGTTTACGATGGCGCGGAGGATAAGGCGTCTGTTGCGCCGCTTCTGGATGCCCATATTACCCGCTTTATTGCCAAGGTAGAGTCCGGCTACAGAAAGGGTGGGGTAGTGTGAAAGAAGGCGAAGAAGAAAAACGCTGGGTGCGATGTCCCTGGTGCGGGGCAAAAACACGATTGCAGATCTTACGGGAGACGGAGCTAAAGGCCTTCCCACTGTTTTGCCCCAAGTGCAGACGGGAAAGCAAGATCAATGTGAAGAATTTTATCATTGAAACCAAAGAAGCCAGACGCTAAGACGCAGTGCTGATTGCAAAGTCAATCATGCACTGCGTTTTGTATTTTTAAGGGGCTGTACTGGGCGGGTACAGCATATAAAAATAAGAATGGGAGGAATCGACGATGATATGTCCGAATTGCGGAACGGAAATGAGAAAGGGCTACCTGTTTGGCAGCAAAGACGGGGCGTTCAGCTTCGCAAAGGAGGTGCCGAGCGCCTTTACACAGGCAAGGTCGGCAGAGGGCTTTGTGGCGCTCACAGGGCTGAAGATTGGCGGGCGAACAAGTATGAAGGCCTGCCTCTGTGATGCGTGCAGAATAGTGATCGTTCGATATGAAGGGAGCGTGGAGGGATGAAGCTCTATTTTGGAAACGGTATTACAACTGCTACAACCCTGATGATCCTTGCAATGCTGGGGTTGATCGGAAGCTCCATTGTAAACCGTGCTGTGATCGACTGCTGGGGACGTAGAACCGCATTTTTGCTGATATTTGGCTTGGTGGTCTGCTGCTTTGCCGCAACACGGGATGGATTGGACAAAACCATTCGGCATGCCATTGACGGCAGCTGCGCACCGGGGCTGTTTCCGCTCGTCAGCATCCCCACCGTAGTCGGCTGTATCGGTGCGGCACTGATCGTGATCGCTGCCATTGCCACGCCCATTGCACGGACACAACGGGTGCGGGAAATTTGGTTCTATGTGATGTCCGGCGGTGCGGTGGTGAAAATTTTGACCATGGAGATTGCGCGGCTGCTGCTTCGGTAAATACAGAAAATGCGAAAAATACGATGATAAAGGAGAATCTGTCATGTCAGAAAAGAAAATTACCATCCGGCTTGAAACCAAAAACGATGATAGGACGGTTGAAAATTTGACCCGCGAGGCGTTTTGGAATGTCTACCGTCCCGGCTGCATGGAACATTATGTGCTGCATTGCTTTCGGACTGACCCGGCGTTTGTACCGGAGCTGGATCTTGTGATGGAGCTGGATGGAGCGCTGATTGGACATATTATGTATGCGCAGCCAGCCACTGACAATAGTTTGCTGCCGCAGTATCCTGCCCTTTGTGAGAATATCATACCAAAACGATTTGTGCACAATCAAGGAAAATGTACCGTTTTTACAAGGAATCGGGGCGCTTTTGGCACAAAACTTGCATATTACGATGGATAGACAAGCAAAAGGAGTGTATCACTGTGCAGCAAATGTATCCGAATCTGTGTTCTCCCATTACCATCGGGAATGTGACGTTCCGAAACCGAATGTTCTCTGCGCCCATGAGCGGGGCGGAGATTACCGCAGACTGCTGTATTGGCCGCAGCGCAACTGCGTTTTATGAGCTCCGGGCCAAGGGCGGCGCGGCCAACGTAACGGTGTCAGAGGTGATGGTGGATCCCAATACCGATGGCAGCCATGCGTTTCATCTCAATACCACCACTGTGGGTTCGATTCCAAGCTTTACCCTAACCGCAGATGCCATTCGGCGGCATGGCGCAATCCCCAGTGTGGAGTTTTCCCATTCCGGGCAATATGCCGGCACTTATATGCAGGACAAGACGAAGAAGTCCTCCCTATGTCAGTGGGGGCCCAGCGAGGGGACACGTCCCGACGGCCGCCCGGTGAAGGCGCTGACGAAAGAGATGATTGCCGACATTGTAGCGTGCTATGGGGAAAATGCCCGGTTGGCAAAGCGGTGCGGCTTTGAAATGATTATGGTCCATGCAGGACATGGCTGGCTCATTAACCAGTTCTTCTCCCCGTTTTTCAACCATCGGACCGACGAGTATGGCGGCAGCCGGGAAAATCGAGTCCGATTCTGCATTGAAGTGCTAAAGGCAATCCGTGCGGAGGTCGGTCCGGGCTTTCCCATTGAGCTGCGGGTCAGCGGCGACGAGTTCTTCACCGGGGGCTATGATCTTGCGGAATGCATTGAAATCTGTAAGCTGGTGGAGCCGTATATCGACCTGCTGCATGTGTCTGCGGCCAGCTATCAGCAGGGCTTTGGCCGGACGCATCCCAGCTCGTTCCTGCCCCATGGGTGCAATGTCTATTTGGCGGCGGAGATCAAGAAGCATGTAAAGGTTCCCGTGGCGACCATCGGCGCTCTGAACGATCCGGCGCAAATGGAGGAGATCATTGCGTCCGGGCAGGCAGACGTGGTCTATATGGGACGGGCGCTGCTGGCGGACCATATGCTGCCCAGAAAGGTGATGGCAAATCAGCCGGAGGAGATTGTACACTGCCTTCGCTGCTTTACCTGCATGGCGGAGCGGGCTATGACGTCTACACGCCGCTGCGCAGTCAATCCGATGATCGGCAGAGAGCTGGACGGCATGGAGATTTTGCCCGCACGGCAGAAGAAAAAGGTGCTGGTGGTCGGTGCAGGCCCTGGCGGACTGAAAGCGGCGGAAACGGCAGCCCTTCGGGGGCATCATGTCATTTTGTGCGAAAAAGAGGCGGAAGTGGGCGGTATTCTCAAGGAAGAGCAGGCGGTTCCGTTTAAGTATGAGATGTACCAGCTGGGGAAGACCCTGGCGATGCTATGCCAAAAGGCCGGGGTGGAGCTGCGGCTGAATACAGCGGTGGACCGGGCGTATATTGAGCGGGAAGCGCCGGATGCGGTAATCCTGGCCCTGGGCTCCAGTCCCATTGTGCCGCCCATTCCTGGCCTGGACGGGGAAAACGTGATTGTGGTCAACGAATACTATGAGAAGCAGGACCGGATGCAGGATACGGTTGCGGTTCTGGGCGGCGGATTGGCGGGCAGTGAGCTTGCCATTCATCTGGCCAGAACGGGGAAAACGGTATCGCTGATTGAAATGCGCCCAGAGCTGGCGCCGGATGCAAATATTCGCCACCGTCCGCTGCTGCTAAAAGAGCTGGAGCAGCAAAACGTCCATATTTATACCTCCCATAAGGGCCTGCGGGTGACGGAAGCGGGCGTTGTGGTGGAGAATCCCCAGGGGGAGGAAGTGCTGATCCCTGGAAAGACCGTCATTTGTGCGTTGGGCCAGCGGGCCAATGCGGCAGAGGTGAATGCGCTTCGCGGGACTGCGCCCTATGTGGCGGTGGTGGGAGACTGCGGCAGAGTTTCGAATATTACGGCGGCAATCTATCAGGGCTATCACGCGGCGCTGGATATTTGACGTAACAAAGGGAGGCAGAAGCACATGGCTTTTGCCTCCCTTTGTGTTTATCGTTCGTCGCGGATGATTGTGCCCTGATGCATCACCAGCTTGACCTGGCGAAGGGCTTCAAAGCTTTCGTCCACTTCTCCCGGAACTGCCACCAGATTTGCCAGATATCCAGGGGCAATTCGGCCTTCTACGGTTCCGGTGCCCACCACTTCTGCACCGCTGAGGGTAGCGGCCCGGAGAATTGCATCCATCGGCAGCCCTGCGGCGTGAAGATGCTTCAGCTCCGGTACAGGAATTACGGCATCCTTTTGGAAGTCCCGGCTGTGCATCAGGTCGGTTCCTACCACAATTTTTCCGCCTGCGCGATAGAAGCGTCCCAGATTTTCCTCCATGACCTTCATCTTTTCTGCCTGCTGCCGCTTCATTTCGGCGGGGTCCATGGGCATCATTGGACCGGGCGGGGGACCCATGCCCTCCGGCGGCTCCATGCCCTCGGGCAGGTCCATCATAGGAGGCGGCTCCATGCCCTTATCCGGATCGCCAACCGTGGTGTCCATGACAATGCCCTTCTCCGCCATTTCCCGAATCATATCTTCGGGCATAGGATCGGCGGGGGTATGAGCCAGCTCGTCCACGCCCGCATCCAGCATAAACCGTGCGCCCTTACAGTTGCCAATATGGGCGGCGACCCACA
>CAVJLG010000027.1:0-22600 GCA_963650135.1 Barnesiella intestinihominis
GCTTGATCTCTAATAATTATCTCGAATTTTCTCTTGACTTCATACCATTAGACTCTTTCGGAATCACAGCGCACCAGGATCATTAGGATGAAAGGTACTGCCGCACGTTTGCGCGGTGTTGCCTCAGTCCTCCAGGGTTACCAGCTCGTCCTCCGGCTCCTGGGTCTGCTCAGCAGGCAGCGCTTCAGCAGGCACATCTGCATTTGCCTCTTCCTCTTCCAGCTCTTCTGCTGCGGTCTTGGACTTAATGTCGATTTTATACCCGGTCAGGCGGGCTGCCAGACGGGCGTTCTGTCCTTCCTTACCAATGGCAAGGGACAGCTGATCGTCAGGTACAATCACACGGCAGTTCTTGGTGCCGGGATAGGTGATTACCTGGAGTACGTCGGCAGGAGACAGGGCTGCTGCCACAAACTCAGCCGGATCTTCGGAATACTTGATGATATCCATCTTCTCGCCGCCCAGCTCATCTACCACAGCGCCAACACGGCCGCCTCTGGGGCCAACGCAGGTGCCCACGGGATCGATATCGGGATCGGATGCCCATACAGCCAGCTTGGTACGGCTGCCTGCCTCACGGGCAATGGAGCGAATCTCCACAGTGCCGTCGGAAATCTCAGGAACCTCCAGCTCAAACAGGCGCTTGACCAGGCCGGGATGGGTCCGGGATACCATCATCTGTGCGCCATGGCTGGACTTGCGAACATCCACCACATAAACGCGAATGGTGTCGCCCTCGACCCAAGTCTCACCGGGAACCTGCTCGCCCTGGCTGAGGTAAGCGTCCATCTTGTCGCTGCCGGTGCCGATGCGGACGGTAATACCGCCGTTGACCGGATCAATGCGCAGAACGCTGCCGGTAAGCATCTCATGGGACTTGGAGGTGAATCTGCCGTAAGCGGCCTCCCGCTCTGCCTCACGGATGCCCTGGATGATAACGCCCTTTGCGGTCTGGGCTGCAATCCGGCCAAACTGCTTTGCCTTGGTTTCAACCTCCACCAGGTCGCCCTCAACGGCGCCGGGCATATACTTCTGGGCCTCGGCAATGGAGATTTCGGTGGCGGGGAACTGAACCTCTTCCACTACTTCCTTCTGGGCAAACAGCTTCATCTCGCCATCGATGATGTTGACGGTTACGTTGTCGGTGTAGCCGGTATGATCCTTTTTATACGCAGCCAGCAGCGCCTGGGTGATCTTGTCCAGCATGTACTCCTTGGGGATGCCCTTTTCCTTTTCCAGCTGGTCCAGTGCTCCCATAATTTCGGCGTTCATTTTTCAAATTCCTCCAATCAAAACTCGGCATAGAGCCGCACCATAGCAGTCTCTTCCGGCGTAAATGTCATTGTTTCTTCTCCCACTTCAAGAGAAATGGTGCCGTCCTGATAATCCTTCAGGACCCCGATATATTCTTTCCGGCTGTCTCTGGGACGATACAGCCGCAGGAGCACCTTGCTCCCAAGAAACTGCTGAAAATCCCCGGGGCGCTTGAGCACGCGCTCACATCCCGCCGAACAGACCTCAAAGGTATAGCTGTCGGGAATGGGGTCCTTTTCATCCAAAATGGGGTCCAGCGCCCGGGACACGTTTTCGCAATCCGAAATATCCACCGGACCGTCTTTATCGATATAGACCCGCAGGAACCAATCGGCGCCCTCCCGGACATATTCTACATCCCAGATACGCAGCCCAAACTGCGCCGCCACCGGCTCTGCCAGCTTCCAAACCTGATCTGTGATTTTACTCATAATGCCCCCCTAATCAGCAAGAGAGAGTGGACCACCCGGCCCACTCTCTGAGACTAACATACTTACATGGATGATTATAGCACGCTGTGCTTGAATTTGCAAGGGTTTTCCCGGATTCTCCGAAAAAAACTGTTCGTTTTTCCTTAGAGCGCACCGGACGCATGGCGGGTCACATGACAGCTCATGTTCACCACGCAGGGCAGCCCTGCAATATGGGTGGCATAGGGCCGGATATGCACCGCCACCGCCGTGGTTCTGCCGCCCATGCCCTGGGGGCCGATGCCAAGACGATTGATGTGCTCCAGCAGCGCCTGCTCCTTCTCCCCATAAAATTCGTCGGGATTGGGGGTGTCCATGGGCATCAGCAGCGCCTTTTTTGCCTCCAGGGCGCACTGCTCAATGGTACCGCCCAGTCCAACGCCCACCACCACCGGCGGGCAGGGATTAGACCCGGCCGTGGATACGCTGGAAACAATCCAGTCCTCAATATCCTGCCAGCTGGCCGCCGGGGTAAACATCCGCATGGCGGACATATTCTCGCTGCCAAAGCCCTTGGGCGCCACCGTAATGCGGAACCCGTCGCCGGGAACAATCGTCGTATGAATCACCGCAGGGGTATTGTCGCCGGTGTTCTGCCGCCGCAGCGGATCGCCCACCACGGAGCAGCGGAGGAACCCGTTTAGGTAGCCATTGTGAACGCCCAGATTGATGGCATCGTTCAGACTGCCGCCGGTAATATGTGCCTCCTGACCAAGCTCCAAAAATACCACCGCCATGCCGGTATCCTGGCAGATAGGCACGCCCTTTTCCCGTGCCATCTGGAAATTCGTCACAATATCCTGGAGAATTCCCTTGCCCACAGGGCTCTCTTCTGTTTTCTCCGCCTGCTCAATTGCCCGGCACAGGTCGTCCGGCAGCACCGTTGCAGCCTGAATGCACAGCTGCTCTACCAATGCGGAAATATCCGCGCAGGAAATCTCTCTCATCTCAATCGCACTTCCTTCCCAAAGAATAGACCGCTTCAATGCGGGTATCCAGCTCCAGCGGATCACCGGTGGCCAGCACCAGGTCCGCATCCTTCCCAACCTCCAGGCTGCCAATCCGGCTGTCCAGTCCCGCAATTCGGGCAGGCTGAATGGTAATGGCCGCCAATGCCTCCTGCCGCGTCAATCCCGAGCGCATCGCCATAGCCGCGCAGAGGGGCAGATATTGCAGGGGCGTTTCCGGATGGTCCGTGCAAATGGAGCACAGCACGCCGTTGTGGGTCAGCACCACCGGGCCGGAAAAGCTCATATTCCGCAGTTCCGGCTTGCAGCGATCCAGCAGATTCGGCCCGGTCACCACCCGTGCCTGCTCCTGGGCCATAATATCCGGCGCAAGATAGGCCTCTGTGCCGTGGATAATCACATAGTCCAGGTCGAATTCCTTGGCAATCCGCACGGCCGTGAAAATATCGTCCAGCCGGTGGGCATGGAAATGGGCCTGAATCTCCCGATTGAGTACCGGCACCAGTGCCTCCAGCTTCATGTCAAAGTCCGGCGCATCAAAATCCGGATCTTCCTGAGCCAGCTGCTGCTTCATCCGGTATTCCTGGGTCTTTCGGAGATTTTCCCGAATCAGCGCCGCCGTGGCCATTCTAGTCACCGGCGTTTCGTCCCGGTCATTATATGTGGACTTCGGATTTTCCCCCAGCGCAAACTTCATGGCAGCCGGTGCCTTGAGAATCATATCGTCAATCCGCCGCCCATAGGTCCGAATTGCCGCCGCCTGCCCCGCAATGGGATTGGCAGACCCCGGCGCCACAATTACCGCGGTAACGCCGCCGTTCCTGGCATCCTCAAAGGTGCGGTCCATGGGATTGATTCCGTCGATCACCCGAAGCTGCGGGGTAATGGGGTCGGTGGACTCGTTGCAGTCCTCGGCCTCAAAGCCCACGCCGTCGCCAAACAATCCCAGATGGGTGTGGATATCCACAAAGCCCGGCAGCAGCCATTTGCCGCCTGCATCCAGAACCGCTTCCCCATCCCTTGGCACATATTGCGCCATGGGCCCCATTTCCTCAATAGCGGTTTCAAACCGCAGATAGCCGTCCGCAATGGGACTGCCCACCACGGGATAAAGATATGCATGGGTGATGACCATAGTATTCTCCTATTCCACAAAAAATCGGAGGCCGGAGGATTTCCTCCAGCCTCCGTGAAAGCATTTAAGTTCTATCTTGGAATGCTAATCAACCGCGACGACGTCTCCGTCCGCCGCCGCCAGCAGCAGCGCCGCCCTCTGCACCGATGGAGCCAACGGGCACGGGATCGGTGGGCGTTCTGGGCTTTACGGGGCCGCCATACTTCTTGATGGCGCCGTTGGGACAGGAGGCAATGAATGCCTCGGTCTTCAGGCCGCTCTCGTCCTTGATGACGCTGATCATGCCTTCGCCGCCTACCACTGCACCGGCAGGGCAAGCCTTGAGGCAAGCGCCGTTGCCCTTGCAGACAGCGGGATCGATATACAGGCTGTAGTAGCACTTGAGCGCTGTGCAGCGATGACGGCGCACATGGAGATCCCACTCCTCGGCGTTCTGCTCAAGGGAGGTAAGGATCAGGGTAGCAACCTTCTGGGTGTTGGGGCAGCCCACGGTCTTCATTGCAACCAGGGTTTCCTTCATCACATCCAGATCATCGGCATTAGACTGACCGTTCATAATGCCCTCCAGCATCAGCTGAAGCTGCCACAGGCCGTCGCGGCACATGACGCTCTTACCGCAAGCTTCGGTACGAGCAGCCTTTACCATATCCAGGCACCATGCCACGGGGCAGGTGGATTCGTTTGCGCTGACAGGAGCCTCGGGGAGCTTGGCTGCACGCTCCAGGCATTTTTCCTTATTCGCAGCCAACATATCCTTATTAATCATCGAATAACCCTCCCTTATCTCTTGCTGTAAGCGTTGAAGTTTTCAACCTTCTGGATGGGTACACGCAGGTCGCACTGCAGGCAGCGGCCTGCCTCGCACTGTGCCATCTCGCAAGTGAAGTTGTTGTCAACCTTATCCCACAGATGCTCGGGGCTCATGCGGGTTTCGGGGTCCACTACGATGGTGTCCACTCTGGGCTGGAGGCCGAAGCCCTTGATGGGGCCGAGTTCCGGATTGAGGGTACGCTCTACCAGCGTCTCGTCGATCTTGCCCTCACCGCCCAGGTACTGGTCGATGACGGTGGTCACTTCGCGGGCACCGGCAATGGCGTCGATGACGAACTTGGTGCCGGTGATGACATCGCCAGCGGTGAATACGCCGGGGATGGAGGTCTTATAGCCGGACTTGCCGGTTTCGGGATCGATGGGATAGCCAAAGCGGTTGAGCTCCAGACCAAAGGCATCGGTCAGACCGGTGACCTGGCCGGAAGCGAATACCACGGAGTCGCACTCCAGGACCTTGGTGGAATCGGGAACCTGATTCTCCACCAGGTTGCGGTTCTCGTCGAAATAGAAGCTCTCTACCTCGTGGACGCGCAGACCGGTGACCTGCTCCTCGGTGCCCTCAATGGCCTCGTTGGAGTGGCCGTCGTAGAACATAACGCCCTCTTCCTTGGCCTCCTTGATCTCCTGCTTGTCAGCCAGCATCTTCTCGCCCTTCTCCAGGCACACGATGTTGACCTCGCAGCCCATGCGGCGCAGGGTACGAGCGCAGTCGATGGAAACGTTACCGCCGCCGATGATGCAGACCTTCTTGCCCAGGTCCAGCTTCATCTCATAGCCGGGAACAGCCAGCTTCAGGCGGTTGTCCTTCAGCAGCTGTACTGCGGTGTAGACATTGCGGAAATTGGAGCCGGGCAGGTAGTTCAGCTTCTTACCAACGGAGGTACCGATGGTAACCAGCACGGCGTCGTAATCCTTCTTCAGCTCAGCAACGTTCTCCACAGGAGAGTTCACCAGCAGCTTTACGCCGATATCGGTGATATCCTTGATCTCCTTGGCAACATCGGCGCCGGGGATACGGAACTCGGGCATGCCCTTAGCCATATGGCCGCCGGCAATGGGGTCCTTCTCATATACGGTTACGTCGTGGCCCAGCTTCTTGAGGTAGTAGGCCGCAGTCATACCGCAGGGGCCGCCGCCAACCACGGCAATCTTCTTACCGGTGTCGGGATTCTGGAAGCCATTTTCCTTCCAGAACTGTGCCTCGTCATGCTCAGCGGCAAAGCGCTTCATGGAGCAGATGGAGATGGCACGGTTGAGCTTCTCACGCTTACAAGCAGTCTCGCAACGATGGTTGCAGACATAACCCAGAGAATGGGGGAAGGGAACCTTCTCATGCATCACTGCGTGGGCCTCAGCATACTTGCCCTGGGCGATAAAGCGCAGAAATGCAGGAATATCAATATGGGCAGGGCAGTCAGCACGGCAGGGTACCAGTGCCTGCTCACGGGGCAGATCGCTGCGGAACAGCCCCTCCATGTCCACCAGAGCACCGGTCGGACAGACTTCGACGCAGGCGGAGCAGAACCGGCACTCGGACTGGTTCAACGGCAGGTCGTCGGGAGTAGAGATATAAGTCTCCATGCCCTTCTTCTGATAGTCGATGGCGCCAACCTTACGCAGGCTGCCGCAGGCACGGACGCAGCGGCCGCACTGGATGCAGCGGTCATTCTCACGGATGATAACCGGAGTGCCGGTGCCAATTTTCAGGGTGGTCTTCTCGGGGAACTCGTCCTTCATGCGGGCATGGAGAACGCCCAGATACTGCCACATTGCCTGAAGCTCGCAGTTGCCATAGGCACGGCAGCCGGTGCAGTCGTGGGGATGGCCGGCCATGATGAGCTCCAGCGCAATCTTACGCAGCTGGGACAGCTGCTCAGACTTGGTATGTACCTTCATACCTTCCTGAACTTCAGTAACGCAGGAGGATACAGGTGCCTCCTGCCCGTCGATCTCCACCACGCACATCTTACATCCACCGGTGGCAGGCAGATCGGGATGGGAACACAGATGCGGGATATAGATGCCCGCGGCCAGAGAGGCTTCCAGTACGCTCATGCCCTCTTCGGCCTGGATTTCGGTGCCATCTATAAACAAAGAAATTTTGCCCATTTGCTTAAACTCCCTTATATAGATTGTTGCATTGCCCCGGGGAACACCCAGGACAGCCTGCCCCCTCCGGGCAGGCGCTTCTTGGTTTATTGTATCACACTGTACTCCGCCATTCAACCGTTTTTTCACGTTTCTTTGACTGGAAATTCCGCCAAATTCCGTGTTTTTTGCGGTTTGTTGAAACTAATCGGCGATTTTTGCTTGTTAGGATTCCCTACGCTTTCGCCTTTTTCGATCCGCCATCCCAGACTCATCCGGCAAACAAAGGCCCCGATCACCACCCCCAGTGTAACTTGTCCCGGAACTCCACCTGCTCCAGCATAACATGGTTTGTTTCGAAGCGCAAGGGAAAAGCCCCGGAGGACCGATGCTAGCCCCCTCCGAGGCTGTTTTCCTTTACCGCTTACTCACTGACCATGCTGTCACCGGGCACATATGTGGTGTTCGTTTCTGTTTCCAGATCATAGGTGCCAAATTCGGTCGCATATCCCGTATCATAATCATAGCTCCGCTTTACGTAATAGCAGACGCCCTGCCAAAGCTCCACCTCCGTCGCATCCTGCAGAGTTTCGCCATACATGACAGTTTCGGTTTCCCCGGTGTTCACGTTGATTCCCTGGACCCAAATAGGCGTTAATTCATTCATTGGCTCCAAATACAGGGTGTCTCCCTCCAGATTCAAAATGTTTATGCTGGAACCCATTACGGTAGCCAGCCACTTGGCGCTGCCGTCCTCATAGGAGATTCGATAGACCTGATACTTGGAGCTGTTTGAGTCTCTTTGCAGCGCGATAATGCAGTCGTCAAAGAACTTCACTTCCCACTGGTCATCCCTTGTTCCCAGCGCGCCGGTCAGCGGCTGATAGTTTTCCGTGCCGCCGGTAGGGTCCACATAGCCGATTTCCCCGTTTTCGCCCAGGCAATAGATTTTGCTGTCATGCAGGATTTGGGGCTGGGACTTTTTCAGCCGAAATATGGCATCCGTTTCCGTCTCGCCGGTAGCAAGATTGGTAACAAAGTAATTCCAATATAGCGTTCCGTTCTTCACAGCAACAGGTTTTACCGCAATCTGCTGCTCCTTCTCCAGAGTCAGGAGAAGCTGCGCCGTACCGTCCCTGATCTCATAGACCTCGCCGCTGTCGGAGCAGGTTGCATACAGGCCCTCGTCGCACTTGAGAATGCGGCAGGCCTTTCCACTCACCAGCAGCTCCAGCCGCTCTTCCTCCGGAATATAGCGGTACACGCCCTCGGCAGGGTCCACATAGTATACGCCGGTTTCCGTATACGTCAGGTCACAGTATTCTTTCACTACATTGAAATGCTCATACCATTCGCCTGCATCACTGAAATCGCCCTGCTGCCAATAGAAATTCGGCTCCACCACAAGGTTGCCGTAAAGGCCGCTGCTCTGGTACACCAGAGTGCTTTCCCCGGTGCTAAAGCTATAGTAGTAAATGCCGGGCTGGTCATCGTAGCGGGTGTAATACAGGCCGTCGTTCCCGACTGCCCACCCGGTGCAGGAGCCAAAGGCAGCGGTCTGTTCCGCAGTAAGAACCACCTGGGTCTCCCCGGTCGCAGGATCTACGCTGATGAGTGTTGTTTCCGTTCCATCAACATCCAGCCCGGTGGTGTGAATCAGATAGAGCTTGCCGTCCCAGCTGCTCATGGTCACGCTGCCATCGTCTAAGGTGGTGAGCTTCCGGAGCTCGTCGGTGCTCATGTCCAGGTAGTAGTAGACATAATGCCGCACGTCGTCAATGGTCTGCACCGCCTCCAGGTACAGGTTTTGGAGGCTTCTGTCCGGAATTATGCTGACATCAGCCGTGCTTGTCAGCCGCAGTACCTGTTCAAAGGCCGCCGGATCCCCCTCCTCCGGAGACCAGAGGGTCTCTGTCTCTCCAGTCGTCAGTGAGACGCGAATCAGGCTGCCCTTCAGGGTCTTCACGCAGTAGAAATATCCCTGGTACACAGTGCAGGCACCCAGTTCTCCGCCGCTGTCCTCCTGGCTGATCAGCACCGTACTGGTGTCGCTGGCCAAAGGCTGCACATAATACGTCCAGTCCTGCATCCAGCACACATAGCCGTTACTGACCCCTTGCAGGAACGGATAACCCGGTCCCATATTTTCCAGCATCGCCACCGTGGTCACGTCGCCGTTTTCCACCAAACTCACCTGCCCGGTTGCCTGATTGAGACAATACAGGCTGCCATCGGATTCCGCAAGACTGCATGGTCCGTTGGGCAGAATCGTTTTGGTTTCCTTTGTCTCCGGATCCATGGACATCAGGCCAATATACGGGTCTACAAAGTAGATGGCATCCTCCCGAACCACCACCTGATAATCCAGTACATTCCCAAGACTATCCTCCGGATTTATGGTTTGCATTTCCGGTGTGGCTCCTGGCGTGGTTTCCGGCTTAGCTTCCTCCGAAGAATCCTGCGGCATTTCAGAAACCACTGGAGGAACAGAGGGTTCCGGTGTATCCAGGCTTTGCTGCCGATCTGAATTTCGCAGCTTCACTGCACATACCCCCAGCAGCGTCACGCCGCAGAGAATGCATGCCGCCAAAGAGCCCCATTTCAGGCTTCTCCAGGGGCTTTTCTTTAAATTCAGGGCGTCCTGCACCATGTGGTCGCTCACCTGCCCCAGTCCGTCGATAATATCCTCAGGCCTCATCCAGCATTCCCCTTTCCTGTAAGTAGTGCAGCAGCTGCCGCCGTACCCGGTGCAGCGCCGTCCGAACGCGCCCCTCCGTCCAGCCCAGCCGCTGGGCCAGCTCCCGAATGGGCATAAAATACCAATACCGCAGCAGGAACATCCGCCGCCGATCCTCCGGCAGTGTCTTTAAAAAGTCCTCCAGCACCCTGCCCAGCTCTGCGGCCTGCACCTGCTGTTCCACAGAATCCCCCGGCGCAACGCATTCGCCCAGCTCTTCCAGGGCCAGCACCATTTCACCTTTTCGCTTTTCTGCGGTGTTTCTGCGCCAACGGTCAATGGCAGCATTGCGGGTGATCCGTCCCAGAAAGACCTGCAAGCAATTGGGCTTCTTCGGTGGAATGGCATTCCAGGCCGAAAGCCAGGTATCGTTGACCGTTTCCTCTGTATCCTCTCGATTTTGAAGGATTCTGTAGGCAATGGTGCCGCAATATGCGCCATATTTCTTTCCGGTTTCCTGAATGGCCTGCTCATTTCTCAGAAAATAAAGCTCCAGAATTCCGCTGTCATCCATGCCGCTTCCCTCCTTGTCTTTTGGCAGTGCCGCCGCAATCCGCGCGTCCATTGCTGCTGCCTTCCATCTGTCTCTATCAGGAAAGACGCAATCCCTTTGCTCTATGTTACAGCATTTTAAAAAGAAAAAGAAGCGGAAATCCCAAATTATCTTCAGGAGCTCCGCTTCTTTCCTTTATCCAATTCCCAGCGCGCCAAACAGCATCACCACAAAGGGCACCAAAACCAGCGCCGGTAGGAAGTTAATCACCTTGATTTTCGTCACACCGATGATATTCAGGCCCAGGGCCAAGATCATCAGGCTGCCCGCGCAGCTCATCTCTGCAATGGCACTGGTGGACAATACCGGTGCCAGGAACTGCGCCAACAGCACAATCCCGCCCTGGAATACCAGCACAAAGGCCGCCGAAAACAGCACGCCGATGCCCAGGGTTGCCGACAGCATAATGGACGAAATGAAATCCAACAGCGATTTGGTCAGCAGCATCTCATTGTCGCCCTTGAGCCCCGCATTCAGCGAGCCCACAATGGTCATGGCTCCAATGCAGAACAGCAGGCAGGCGGTGATAAAGCCCTGGGAGATCTGCCCGGCTTTCCCGGCCCCAGCGGTTTTCCCCGCGACCTTTTCCACGCCCCGGTTCACGCGCCCGTCCAAATCCAGCAGCGTTCCGATCAGTACACCAATGACCATAGACAAAATCAGCACCAGGGTATTTTCCCCCGATGACAGCCCCGTTACGCCAATGGCAATGGTGCAAAGGCCAATGCCCGTCATAACGCCGTCGCTGAGCCGTTGGGGAATCCCCTTTTTGCAGATCAGCCCAATGATGCTGCCCAATATTACCGTAAACGTATTGACTAGTACGCCAAACATAGCTCTGTCCTCCTTGCCACTTCTATGGTGCGGCAGGGATTACTATAGCAGTTTTTCTTTATCACGTCAACCTTGTAATGTATAAAAGTGCTTAAAATAGAAAAGAGGTACTGCCGTGCAGTACCCCAAAGTCATTCTTTTATCGCTCGCTGGGCTCTTGCCGGTCCTCAACGCCCTCAATTTCGTCCTGCTCGGGATGCCGTCCCAGAATCGAGAACTCCACCCACTCGGCAATATTGGTGGCATGGTCGCCAATGCGCTCGAGATACTTGGCAATCATCAGGAAATCCAGCGCCTGTTCGCCGCAGGTGGGATCTCCGGCTATCATATGGATGAGCTCGGCCTTGATTTCTTCAAAGAGCCGATCCACGGCATCGTCGTCGGCAATGACCTTTTTCGCCAGATCCAGATCCTTTTTTACATAGGCGTCCACGCTCTGGGTTACCATTTGGGAGGCGGCCTTTGCCATGGCGTCGATGCGGTCCATCTCCTGAATCAGGTTCTCCTCCGACATATAGGTAACAATTTCGGAGATATCTGCCGCCTGGTCGCCAATGCGCTCCATATCGGTAATCATTTTCAGCGCCGAGGAAATCTGCCGAAGATCCCGAGCCACCGGCTGCTGTTGAAGGAGCAGCTTCAGGCAAAGGCGCTCAATCTCCCGCTCCTGCTGGTCAATCTCCTGGTCGGCGGCAATGGCACGCTTTGCCAGGGCCACGTCCCGCTTCTTGAGGCTCTCCGTTGCCGATGCAATGGCCGTCTCGCACAGAGCACCCATATGGGTCAGCTCCTGGCTCAGCAGCTCCAGCTGTTGGTCAAATGTTTTTCTCATGGTATCACTCCTTATCCAAACCGTCCGGTGATGTAATCCTCTGTACGCTTATCTGTGGGCACAGAGAACATTTTTTCCGTGTCCCCGTATTCGACAACCTCTCCCAGCAGGAAGAACGCCGTCTCGTCGGATACGCGCACCGCCTGCTGCATGTTATGGGTGACCATAATAATGGTATAGTCCTTTTTCAGCTCCACGCACAGCTCTTCAATTTTTCCCGTGGAAATGGGGTCCAGCGCCGAGGTGGATTCGTCCATCAGCAAAACCTCCGGCTCCACGGCCAGCGCCCGGGCAATACACAGCCGCTGCTGCTGACCGCCGGACAGGGCCAGGGCGCTCTTTTTCAGCTGATCCTTGACCTCATCCCAAATGGCTGCCGAACGGAGGGATTTTTCCACGATTTCCTCCAGCTGCTGCTTATTTCGAATGCCATGGGTCCGGGGACCGTAGGCAACGTTATCAAAAATGCTCATCGGGAAGGGATTGGCCTTCTGAAACACCATACCAACCCGCTTCCGCAGGGTGTTGACGTCCATGCCGCCATAGATTTCCTCATCCCCCAGACGGATGGAACCGGTAATCCGGCAGCCCTCCACCAGGTCGTTCATTCGGTTAATGGACTTCATCAGCGTGGATTTGCCGCAGCCGGAGGGTCCGATGAATGCAGTAATTTTGTTGGCAGGAATTTTGAGATTGATATTTTTCAGGGCATGAAAGTCCCCGTAATATAGATTCAGATTTTCCACTGTAATTTTATCCATAGTTTTCTCCTCTTACTGCTTGGTGAGTTTTTTTGCCGCGAAGGAGGACAGGGCGTTGAGTCCAATGACCAGCACCATGAGAATCACCGCAGTTGCATGGGCCTGATCGGTATAAAGTCCCTCGCTCATCAGGGCGTACATATGAACCGACAGGGTTCTGGTGGACTGGAACAGCGGCGCGGTCAGGCTGAATGCGCCATTCTTGATAAACGACAGGTTGCCGGTACCGGAGCCGGAGGTATAAATCAAGGCCGCACTCTCGCCCACGATTCGCCCAATCGCCAGAATCACACCGGCCAGCACACCGGGCATCGCCGAAGGAAGCACAATCCGGAACACGGTTCTCAGCTTGCCTGCGCCCAATCCAAAGCTGCCCTCCCGATAGGCATCCGGTACTGCCATCAACGCCTCCTCTGTGGTCCGCAGAATCAGCGGCAAAATCATAATTGCCAGGGTCAGCGCACCGGCCAGCATCGAGAAGCCGCAATGCAGCGCAACATTGAAAAACACATAGCCAAAAATACCATAGACAATGGACGGAATGCCCTGGAGGGTTTCCGCGGTGAGTCGAACCAGCTTGACCAGCTTATTGCCCCGCTTGGCATACTCTACCATGTAAACTGCGGCACATACGCCAATGGGCACCGCAATCAGCAGGCTTAAAAGCGTCATAACCAGGGTATTCACCAGCGCGGGCATCATAGACTGGTTGTCGGTGGTCCAGGTCCAGGCAAACAGCTCCTTGTGAATATGGGGCACGCCGGTAATCAGCACATAGGCAATCAGGAACAGCACCACCGCCGCAGTAATCAGCGCCGCCAGATGCACCAGCAGGAACTGTACCAGTGCCATGGGATGGTGGAGGTAGCTCTGCCACTTTTCCTTCGCAGTCAGCTGATTGATTTTTTTCTCTTCCATCATCCATTCCTCCGTTTCAGCAGGGAGAAGCAGGTGTTGATGATGAGGATGAACACAAACAGCACCACGCCGGTGGCAATCAGCGCTTCCCGGTGCAGGCCGGATGCATAACCCATCTCCAATACGATATTGGCGGTCATGGTCCGAAGTCCTTTCAAAAGTCCCGAGGGCATAATCGCCTGGTTGCCTGCAATCATAATCACGGCAATCGTCTCGCCAATGGCTCTGCCTACCCCCAGGATCACCCCAGACATCACGCCGGACTTTGCCGCCGGGAGCACTGCCGAAAATACGCTGCGCTCATGAGTGGCCCCCAGTGCCAGAGAGCCCTCGTAATAGCTGTTGGGCACCGCATTCAGCGAGGATTCCGCCACGGAGATGATGGTGGGCAGGATCATGATGCCCAGAAGGATGGATGCGGTCAGCAGGCTTTTTCCGCTGGTGCCGGTAAGCTTTTGGATCACTGGTACAATCACCATCAGTCCAAAGAAGCCGTATACAATGGAGGGAATGCCCGCCATCAGCTCTACTGCAGGCTTCATCACCCGATAAATCCCCTTGGGGCAAAACCGGGACAGATAAATGGCGCACAGCAGCCCAATGGGAACGCCGATGATGATCGCACCTGCTGTGACATAAATGGAGCCAACGATCATTGGCAGGATACCGAAGAGGTTCTTGCTGGGCTTCCATACCGTCCCGAAGAAATTCGAAAGTCCGATTTTAAAAATGGTTGGGATACCATTGCCCAGCAGGTAGACGCAAATCAGAACCACCGCCGCAATGGATACGCAGGCTGTCAGCAGGAAGACCACCTGCATGATCTGTTCTTTATACTTTTTTATCATAGATTTGATCCTTTCCAAACCGGGCCGCGCCCGATTCGTCTGGTGTTGCCCTAAGTACCACATATCCCTCCGCGAAGGGGCTTCGCAGAGGGATTTGAGACATGTGGGATGATCTTAGCCCAGCTCAGCCCAGTTTGTGATATCACCAACGAAGATCCCGCGAATCTGGTCGGAGGTCAGGCTGGTTACACCGTTTTCCTGGTTGACGATCACTGCAATGCCGTCCAGTGCAATCTGCTCTTCGGTGATGCCCTGTGCCAGTTCTTCATCCTTGAGGGCACGGCTGCTCATGCCGATCTCACAGGTGCCATCGGCGGTGGCGGTGATGCCTGCGCCGGAACCGGTCTGCTGAATGTCAATGTTCACATCGGGGTTGATGGCGCGATAGGCCTCGGCAAGCTTCTCCATCAGAGGAGATACAGAGGTGGAACCGTTGAGGCTCAGGTTGCCGCTCATGCCGGAGCCGGTGTAGCTCTCAGCGCTCTCGTCCATGGCGATATAGCCCTCGTCGTCCACAATCTTCTGGCCCTCAGCGCTCATGATGAAGGAGATGAAGTCCTTGCCCAGGTCGGTGAGGTTCTCTTCCTTGTAGCAAATCTCGAAGGGACGGGATACGGCATAGCTGCCAGCCTTGATGTTCTCAACGGTGGGCTCCACGCCATCTACCTCAACGGCCTTTACGGTGTCATTCAGAGAACCCAGGGAGATGTAGCCAATGGCGGACTTGTTACCGGCTACGGTCTGAGTGACAACGGAGGTAGAGTTGCTGATCTCGGCGGTGTCTACGGTGTGGTCGCCGTCGTCGTCTTCAATTTTCATCAGCTCAACAAATGCACCGCGGGTACCGGAGCCCTCCTCACGGGAAACAACGGTAATATCGGTGTCCAGGCCGGAACCGGCAGCCTCAGCAGATGCTTCAGTCTCGGCAGCGGAAGCAGCGGGCGCTTCGGTCTTTGCTGCCTCCGTCTCCTGCGCAGGGGTTTCGGCAGCAGCCTGGGTGGTTTCTTCAGCGGGGGTGGATGCTGCACTGGAAGCGGTGCTGTTTCCGCAGCCTGCCAGGCAGCCTACCAGCATTGCGGATACTGCAAGCATGGAAATGAACTTTTTCATAATCATCGTTACTCCTTTTTGATTTCTTTATTTGGATTTCCTTGTTACGCTATTCATGATACAGGGAGAATGTAAAGTCTGAAATCCCCGGTCCGTAAAACCTGTGTAAAAACGAATTTTATTCTATTTTACCCGTTACGGCAGTCCTTATGCTCCCGTGGGCGCAGCAAAAGGCGGTACCGCCGAAGCAGTACCGCCTTGGAGTCACGATGAAATTGACCTTGCAATCACTCCAGCATATGCTGGCCGGTATACAGCTCGTAATACCGTCCGCCCTTTGCCAGGAGCTCCTTATGGTTGCCGAATTCGATGATCTCGCCGCCCTCGATGACCGCAATCTTGTCGGCATTTCGAACGGTGGAAAGGCGATGGGCGATGATGAATACGGTCTTCCCATGCATCAGGCCGTCCAGGCCCTTTTCGATCTCTTTCTCGGTCCGGGTATCAATGGAGGAGGTTGCCTCGTCCATGATGAGTACCGGCGGCTTTGCCACCGCAGCGCGCGCGATATTCAAAAGCTGACGCTGGCCCTGAGAAAGGCTGCCGCCGTCGCCGGTGATATAGGTCTGGAAGCCCTCCGGCAGCGACATGATGAAGTGATAAGCGTTGGCGCGCTTTGCCGCCTGGATACACTCTTCATCCGTGGCGTTCAGGCGACCATAGCGGATATTCTCCATAATCGTACCGGAGAACAGGTGGGTATCCTGGAGAATGACCACCAGGCTGCGCCGGAGATCGTCCTTTTTGATATCCTTCACGTCGATGCCGTCATAGAGAATGCGGCCCTCCTGCACGTCATAGAACCGGTTAATCAGGTTGGTAATGGTGGTTTTTCCTGCACCGGTGGAGCCGACAAATGCAATCTTCTGACCGGGCAGCGCCTCAACGGACACATGCTTCAGCACCGGCTTGCCCTCCACATAGTGGAAGCAGATATCCTGCACCTGTACATGGCCCTTCAGCGGAACCAGGCCGTTTTCGGTCTTCCATGCCTCGCCGGAGCAGGTGAGCCAATCGGAGACTTCGTTGCCGTTCTCGTCAACAGGCACCATGGTGATGGTACCGTTGTCTACCTCGGGCTCTGCATCCATTACGGCGAAGATACGCTCTGCACCGGCCACCGCACTCAGCAGTGTAACGATCTGCTGGGATACCTGGTTAATGGGCATTGCCACCTGCTTGGTATAGTTGAGGTATACGCCCAGGGAGCCAATGGTAAAGGCCACACCGCCCAACGCCGTACCGTTGATGACGAACAGGCCGCCCACCACTGCGGTAACCGCATAGCAGATGCCCATTACCTGGTTGAGCACAGGCATAATAATCATGCCCATATAGGTTGCATCCATGGCAGCATCCCGATAGTCCTGGTTCTTCTTGGTGAACTCTTCCTTGATCTCTTCCTCGTAGTTGAAGGCCTTGACCACCTTGATGCCCTCGACCATCTCTTCTACATAGGCATTGACCAGGCCCAGGTTCTTCTGCTGCTTCCGATAGAGCTTCTTGGACTTCTTGCTGATTCTCTGGACAATGATATAGTCTACCACCAGCACAGCCACGGTGATGATAAACAGAATATAGTTCAGGTAAATCATCATGGCAACGGTTCCCACAAAGGTGAGCACCGAGGAAATCAGCATGGTGACCGTCTGCTCCATGGCCATCTGCACGTTATCGGCGTCGTTGGTAAAGCGGCTCATAAGCTCGCCGTTGCCGTGGGCGTCATAGTAGGAGATGGGCATTTCCTGAAGCTTATCAAACAGGTCCTTCCGGAGCTTATTGATGGCTCTCTGAGACAGGAAGCTCATCAGCAGGCCCTGACCATAGGAGGCTGCCGCACCCAGAATGTAGATGCCCAGCAGCTTCATCAGCTCACCGGCCAGTGCCATCCAGCATTGGGAATTCCAGCTCTCCCCGATATAGGGCACAATATAATCATCGATCAGCGGCTTGAGGAAATAGCCAGCCGCCAGGTTGGCCAGCGTAGAGACGAGCATCATTGCCAGCACCGCAATCAGAAGCGCCTTATTGGCCACCACATAGTTCAGCAGCCGCAGCAGGGTACCCTTGGTGTCCTTGGGCTTCCGGAAGTCCTTTGCGCCGCCGGGACCGCGCTGTCCGCGCATAGAGCCCGTATAGCTGCCCTCTTCGTCTTCCTCTTCTTCGTCCTTTTTCTTCTTGCCCTTGGTGTCCACCTTGGGAGCCGTATCCTTCTTCTTAGCCATCCAGACCGCCCCCTTCCTGCTGAGATGCATAGATTTCCTGATAGACCTTGCTCCGGGCCATCAGCTCATCATGGGTGCCCATGTCGCTAAGCTTGCCCTCGTCCAGCACGATAATCTGGTCGGCATACTGTACCGAGGAGATACGCTGGGCCACCAGGAGCACGGTGGTATCCTTATACTTGCTGTAGAAGGTTTCACGAATCTTGCCTTCTGTGCCGGAGTCAACCGCAGAGGTGGAATCGTCCAGAATCAGAATGGAAGGATTCTTCAGCATTGCCCGGGCGATACATAGCCGCTGCTTCTGACCGCCGGAAACGTTGACGCCGCCCTGCTCAATCTCTGTATCCAGGCCCTCAGGGAACCGGGAGATAAACTCATAGGCCTGGGAGTCCTTGGTCGCGTCCAGCAGCGTTTCGTCGTCTGCGTTTGGTGCACCCCACTGGAGGTTGGAGCGAATGGTGCCGGTAAAGAGCACATTGCTCTGGAGCACCATACCGATATGGCTGCGCAGATGCCGCAGGTTGTAGTCCTTGACATTTACGCCGTCCACATAGACATTGCCGCTGGTAACGTCATAGAATCTGGGGATCAGGCTCACCATAGAGGTCTTGCCAACGCCGGTAGAACCGACGATCGCCACAAAGGAGCCAGCAGGAATGGTAAAGCTTACATCATCCAGCACCATATCCCGCCGATCCGACTGAGGATAACGGAAGGAAACATGGTCAAAGCGGATCTCGCCACGGATGGGCGTATCGTCTGCATCGCCATTCTCCCCCTCGCTGCCGTCCTGAATGTCCGGCTCATGGTTGAGCACTTCGATTACACGGTTGCCGCAGGCGCGGGCACGGGTCATGCCCATAAGCACCATGGAGAACATCATAACGCTCATCAGAATGTTGTTGATGTAGGTAACAAAGCTCAAAAGCTGACCGGACTGCAGCTGGCCGCCGCCCACCATCTTGCCGCCGAACCAATAAATCGCCAGGGTTGTTCCATAGAGCACCATTCTGGTCGCGGGCTCCATGACGCTCAGGCGGATGGTTGCGGAAATAGAGGTTTTCATCAGGTCGTCGTTTGCCTTCTTAAACTTGAGCTTCTCGTGGCTCATGCGCACAAAGCTCTTGACCACGCGAATGGCAATGAGGTTTTCCTGCACCGATGCGTTCAGATTGTCGATCTTGTTCTGCATGACCTCAAAGAGGTAGGTGGTAAACTTCATAATAATGAGTACCACAGCCAGCAGCGTGGGAATCGCAACCAGGAACGTAATGCTGAGCTTCCAGTTCATCCGAATGCAGATCACCAGCGAGATAATCAGCAGCGAAGGGGCGCGGATCAGCACGCGGGTCAGCTCCATAGCCGTCTGCTGGAGCTGCTTGACGTCGGTGGTGCAGCGTGTCACCAGCGAGGCAGTGGAGAACTTATCCACGTCCGCAAAGGAGAAGGTCTGCACCTTCTTAAAGATTGCCTGACGCAGGTTGTAGCCAAAGCCCTGGGATGCCTTTGCCGAGAACTTCGCTGCAAATATGCCGTCTACAATACCCAATGCCGCTACAATGACCATGATGCCGCCGACAATGAACATGTAGGGCACGTTCTGCTGGCTTACACCTACGTCTACAATCTTACCCATGAGATAGGGCAAAATCAGCTCTGCCAGGGCTTCGCCAACCACCAGCAGCGGTGCCAGGATGAAGTACTTTCGGTATTGCTGAATGTACCCCATCAATTGTTTCATCATAGATGGTTTCCTCCTATTCTTCGGTTTCTTTGGACCCAATGGCGTCCAGATTGTCAATCATCCGGCGGTAGAGCTGGGAAATCCGCTCCAGCTCCGCCGAAGAAAACCCCCGGTACATGCCATGGTCCAGCGTTTCAAATACTTCGTCAATGAGCTTTGCCGCCCGCATTCCCTTTTCCGTAATGGAAATGGGCTTACACCTGAGATCCTCGGCATTGGACAGCTTTTTCACATAGCCGTCCCGCTCCATGGATTTCAGCGACACCGTCATGGTAGCTGGCGAGACACGAAGCCGCCGTGCCAGCTCCTTTTGGGACTCGATGGTGCCGTCTTTCTGCTGCGACAGGATACTGAGGATCGCCGGCTGACCGATATTGGAGATACCGTTTTTGCTCAGCAGGTTATCCACCGCCGTATGGTGCTTCCGCTCCAGCACATGGAACAGCTGCTCCGGGCTGCCATCCGTAAAGCGCACGCCCAATCATCACCCCTCCTGTCTATTTCGTTCGCACGCTTACTGTTTGTATGCAAACGATTTGTCTATGAAATGATACTCTTCCCAATTGGAAATGTCAAGGAAATTCTGTGGTTTTTGCAAAAATTATTTTATCTAAATATTCGCATGCTAATTTTCTGTTGTCCCGCGCTAATTGTAAACCATTTGATTGATTGTTCGAGTTGACATCCCTCCCATTTCTGTGCTATGCTTTACCCCGTGAAAGGAAGGGATTCTCATGTCCAAACAAAAATCGTTTTTAACCGTTCGGGAGCTCTGCGCCACCGCCTTGGGGGCCGCGCTGATGACCGTCTGCGCCTGGATCTCCATTCCCGCTCAGGTTCCCTTTACCCTCCAGACCTTTGCGGTATTCTTCGTCACCGCACTGCTGGGCCTGAAATGCGGCACCCTCAGCGTTGTGGTTTATCTGCTGCTGGGCGCGGTAGGGCTTCCGGTGTTCGCCGGGTTTAAGGGCGGCCTCGGCAGCCTGGCGGGCGTAACCGGCGGCTATCTGCTGGGCTTTATCTTCTCGGCACTGGCCGTGGGGCTGATTACAAAGTTTTTTGGTCGCAGCTTCCCGGTGCTGATCGTCTCCATGGTGGTGGGACTGGTGCTGTGCTATGCCTTCGGGTCCGCCTGGTTCCAGATTCTTTACATCCAGACCAAGGGGGCCATTACCACTGGCGCCGTGCTCAGTGCCTGCGTCATCCCCTACCTGATTCCCGACGCCATTAAAATCGCGCTGGCTGCCGTTCTGGTCCGTCGGCTCCAGCCCCATGTCTCTCTGGCAAAGGCATAACAACATTTGAGCATTTAAAACCGCTGGGCAGTTTGTCCGGCGGTTTTTCTTATTTTGATATCGAAACTCACTTATTGTCAGTTGCGTCCAAGGCGGCCTGGGGCTATGATAAAGCCATCAGGAAAACGAGAAAGGATGCGTGAGATATGAAAGAGATTCCCCAGTGGGCGATCCCCATGGCCCCCGTACCCGAAGCGCAGATTATGAAGACCTATTCTGCCGACGTGGTGGTACTGGGCGCAGGCCATGCCGGAACCGCCGCTGCCCGTGCCGCTGCTGAAGCCGGTGCCAAGGTATTGGTGGTGGAGCAGCAGCAGGAGAAGAAATTTCAGGTGTTTGGCGCACAGTATGGCTCCATCAATTCAGAATTTATGAAAAAACGCGGGGCGCCCGAAGCCGATCCCGTGGAGATCATCGCCGATTGGCAGCGCCGGAGCTTAAACCGTGCCAATCCTGCCCTGGTTCGCCAGTTTGCTTATACAACCGGCTCCACCTTTGACTGGTTTGTGGAGCCCCTACCGGAAAAGCTCAAGGATGTTATGACCTTTGAAAATCCCTGGCCCAAGCATTTCGAGGGCGAGCTTAACGGCTACCACAACTATGTGGGCACCGCTATTTTTAAGAATACCAAATGCGACATGAGCAAAATGGGTCCTCCTCCCGGTGAGGGCGACGGTCAAGAGGGTCCTCCCCCGGAAGGGCCCCACGAGAATCCCCTGAGCCTTACCGAGGCCGTGGTATTCACCCATCAGCTCACCAAGGATATGGGCGCAGAGTTTGTCTATGGCATCACCGGCGACTATCTGGAAAAGGATGAAACCGGCCGTGTGGTCGCGCTGATTGGCCACAACTATAAGAAGGAGTATTTCCGCTTCATCGGCAAAAACGGCATCATTCTCGCCGCCGGTGACTTCTCGGGCAACCGCCAGATGGTCATGGATCTTCTGGGCGAATATGCCGCATTGACGGAAAACGGCGAAAAGTTCCCCTATATCCCCGCAGGACGGAAGGGCAAGGGCATCCAGATGGGCCTGTGGGCCGGCGGCAAGATGGAGCCTGGCCCCCGCGGCGGCATGTGGTGCTGCGTTGGCGGCAGCGGCGGCCCCATGGACGGAAGTGCCTTCCTGCGGCTGAATAAGCACGGGAAGCGCTATACCAACGAGGGCATCATGGGCTATTGGGGTGCAGGTCTTCAGGGCGCACGGCAGCCTAAGGGCGCCATCTATACCGTTTGGGATTCCAACTGGCGGGAGGAGCTGGAGTATCAGACCCTGGACCACACCGCGGTGGATATGTCCGATGTGCAGGCCCTGGACCGCATTGAAATGCAGCTCCAAAAGGCCCAGCGCATGGGCGTGGACAACAGCTATCGGCCTCAGGGCCCTCCGTCTGCCACCAAGGGGCAAAACAACCTTCTGGCCTGCGCCGATACCATTCCGGAGCTGGCGGAAAAGCTGGGCCTCACCGGCAGCGACAGGGAAAATTTCATTGCATCCGTGGCCCGGTATAACGAGCTTGCCCACAAGGGCCGGGATGAGGACTTTGCCAAGGACCCCCGGCAGCTGCACCCCATCGAAAAGGGCCCCTTCTATGCCTTCTGCGAAAACGTCCGGGCCGTGGGCTTCCTGATGGTCACGGTCTGCGGCCTGGTGGTGGATGAGCACCAGCAGGTCATCGGTAAGGATGACGAGCCCATCCCCGGCCTGTATGCCACCGGCAACTGCTCCGGCGAGCGATTCCCGATTATGTACACCACGCCGGTGGCCGGTGTTTCCATCGGTATCGCCTACACCCTGGGCCGGATTGTCGGCGACTATGTGGCAAAACACGAATAACAACATGTCATAAAGAACCCGCTGCGGATTTCCTCCGCAGCGGGTTTTCAGTTTGTCAAAGAACTCCGGTTTTCAACTCAAGAAAACCGGAGTTCTTGCTGA
>CAVJLG010000028.1:0-19602 GCA_963650135.1 Barnesiella intestinihominis
CAGCAAGAACTCCGGTTTTCTTGAGTTGAAAACCGGAGTTCTTTGACAAACTGTAACTCCAGGCAGAGCTTCATCTGCCTGGAGTTTTTTATTTGATTCCGTTTTTATATTTTTGACTTTCCGCCACCGCCAGCTCGTCGCAGCGGTTATTATAGGGATTCTCTGCATGGCCCTTGACCCAGTGGAAGGTCACCTGGTGCACCTCCAGCAGGTCCAGCAGCATCTGCCACAGGTCCGGATTCAGCGCCTTATCCTTTTTATTGCGCATCCAGCCGTTGGCCTGCCACTTTCGCGCCCAGCCCTTTTCAATGGCATTCACCACATACTGACTGTCGGTATACAGATCCACCTGGCAGGGACGATTCAGCGCCTTTAGCGCCGTAATGACCCCCATAAGCTCCATGCGGTTGTTGGTGGTGTTGGCATCTCCTCCGGACAGCTCTTTTTTGTGGCTGCCGTACATGAGAATCGCCCCATAGCCGCCGGGTCCCGGATTGCCGGAGCATGCACCGTCGGTATAAATCGTTACATTCATCGTATACTCCAAATAATCTCCGAAAAGGGGCTGCCGCAGCATATGATTTCCGCGGCAGTCCCTTTTTACGTCTTATGCTTCTTCGCTCGTCTCAGCAGCCGCTTAGGTTTCAGCCTCGTCGTCCTTATCGGCGTCCACTTTTTCAATGGAAATGACCTTGCTGCCCGCTTCCACGCGCATAACAATGACACCCTGGGTATCCCGCTTATAGATATTGATATCCTTGGCAGGCATACGGATAATGGTGCCGTCACTGGAAATCAGCATCACGTCATTGTCCTCTGTAACCATACGAACGCCGGCCACTGCACCGGTTTTTGCGGTGATATTATAGTTCTTTAGGCCCTTACCGCCGCGCTTCTGGGGTACCCGCTCCTGGCCATATTCGCCAAGGCGCATATACTCCACGCACTCGGTCCGCTTACCATAGCCGTTTTCGGTAACGGTAAGCAGGCAGCTGCCCGGCGCTGCAATATCCGCGCCTACCACATAGTCGCCGTCATCCAGCTTAATGCCGCGAACACCCGCCGCATCTCTGCCCATGGGCCGGACATCATTTTCATTGAAGCAGATGGCCATGCCCTGATGGGAGCCGATGATGATATTGTCGTTGCCATTGGTTCTGGAAACGGAGATCAGCTCGTCTCCCTCTTCCAAACTCAGCGCACGAATACCGGCTTTTCTTGCGGTATTGATCTCGGTGAGCCGCAGACGCTTCACCGTGCCGTTTCGGGTGACCATCATCAGGTATTCGTCTTCCCGGAACTCACGCAGCAGCATCATTGCGGTGACCTGCTCCCCCTGCTCCAGCGGCAGAATATTGACGATATTGGTGCCCCGGGCAGTCCGTCCGGCCTCGGGAATCATATAGCCCTTCTTCCGGTGTACACGGCCGCGGTTGGTGAAGAACATCACATAATCGTGTGTAGAGGCAATGAACAGATTCTTGACGAAATCCTCGTCCTTGAGACTCTGGGCATTGATGCCTCTGCCGCCCCGGCGCTGTGCCTTATAGGTGTCAACGGGCATGCGCTTGATATAGCCCGCCTCACTCATGGTATAGCAGCAATCCTCCTCCGCAATGAGATCCTCAATGTCGATTTCATCCTCGACCTCCTGAATCTCCGTGCGGCGGTCATCGCCAAACTTATCGGCAATGGCCTGGAGCTCTTCCTTGAGGATGCTCTTGACCATGCCCTCGTCGGAGAGAACCTTGTTGAAGTAAGCAATTTTCTCTTCCAGCTCTTTGTATTCCTGCTCCAGCTTTTCCCGATCCAGACCCTGAAGGGCTTTCAGGCGCATGTCCAGAATGGCCTGGGCCTGTACGTCGTCCAGGTTGAACCGCGTCATCAGGTTCTCCTTGGCATTATCATAGCTGGTGCGGATAATATGGATAACCTCGTCGATATTGTCCTGGGCAACCAGCAAGCCTTCCAGCAGATGGGCCCGCTCCATGGCCTTTTTCAGGTCATATTTGGTACGGCGAACAATGATCTCTTCCTGGAATTTCAGATACTCGTCCAGAATGTGCCGGAGAGAGAGAATCTTCGGCTGCTTCTGATTGTCTACCAGCGCCAGCATATTGACTGCAAAGGTAGACTGCATGGCGGTATTGGCAAACAGCGAGTTCAAAACCACCTGGGGATTGGCATCGCGCTTGAGCTCAATAACCATCCGCATGCCTTCGCGGTCTGTTTCATCCCGGAGGTCCGAAATGCCCTCAATCCGCTTGTCCTTTACCTGGTCGGCTATGGCGCGAATCAGCTGCCGCTTGTTGACCTGATAAGGCAGCTCCGTCACAATAATGCGGGTTCGGTTTTGACCAAACTCCTCAAAGTGGGTTCTGGCGCGGACCTTAATTCTGCCGCGTCCGGTGGCATATGCGGCACGGATTCCGGCGGTGCCCAGAATGATACCCTTTGTGGGGAAATCCGGCCCCTTGATATGCTCCATCAAATCTGCCATGGTGGCGTCGGGATCATCCAGAATGCAGATGCAGGCGCCAATGACCTCCCTCAGGTTATGGGGCGGAATATTGGTGGTCATACCAACGGCAATACCCGAAGAGCCGTTGACCAGGAGGTTGGGGTACCGGGAAGGCAGCACCCGGGGCTCCTTCCGGCTTTCGTCGAAGTTGGAGTCCCAATCCACGGTGTCCTTATCGATGTCCCGAAGCATCTCGTTGGAAATCTTGCTGAGCCGTGCTTCGGTATAACGGTAAGCTGCCGGGGGATCGCCATCCACGGAACCGAAGTTACCGTGGCCGTCCACCAGCATATAACGCATGGAGAAATCCTGTGCCAAACGAACCATAGCGTCATAAACCGATGCATCGCCGTGGGGATGATACTTACCCAGTACATCGCCCACGCAGGTGGCGGATTTTTTAAAGGGCTTATCGGAGGTCAGTCCCTCCTCATACATTGCATAGAGAATACGGCGATGAACCGGCTTTAATCCGTCTCGTACATCCGGAAGCGCACGGCCAACGATGACGCTCATGGCGTATTCAATATAGGACTTCTGCATCTCGTCTACCAGGTTGGATTCTGTAATCGCCTGATTTGGAAACATAATGTCCTCCGGCTTGTAATTACGATTGTGTGCCAATTTGCGTCACCTCCTTAAATATCAATGTTCACCGCATATTTTGCGTTGCGTTCAATCCACTGTTTTCTGGGCTCCACCTGCTCGCCCATCAGGACGGTAAAGACCCGATCGGCTTCTACCGCATCGTCCAGCGTAATCCGGCGCAGGGTCCGTCTTTCGGGGTCCATGGTGGTTTCCCAGAGTTCATGGGCATCCATCTCACCAAGGCCCTTAAACCGGCTGATGGAAATCTTCGTATTGGGGTTATCCCCTCTCAGCTCTGCGCTGATCTGATCCCGCTGCTCGTCGGAATAGGCCACCCGCTGGGTTTTACCACGGGTCAGCTTATACAGCGGCGGTACGGCGGAATAGACATAGCCCTTTTCAATCAGCGGGCGCATATATCGGAAGAAGAACGTCAGCAGCAGCGTCCGAATATGGGCGCCGTCCACATCGGCATCCGCCATGATAATAATCTTGTGATACCGGAGCTTATCGATATTAAACTCCGATCCAATGCCTGCGCCCAGGGCCATAATCACCGGAGACAGCTTATCATTGCCGTAGATTTTATCCGCTCTTGCCTTCTCCACGTTCAGCATCTTGCCCCACATGGCCAGGATTGCCTGGAACCGGGAATCTCTGCCCTGGATGGCAGAGCCTGCTGCGGAGTCGCCCTCCACGATGTAGATTTCGCAAAGTGCAGGATCCCGCTCGTTGCAGTCCTGGAGCTTATCCGGAAGAGAACCGGACTCCAAAACGCTCTTTCTCCGGGTGGCTTCTCTTGCCTTTCTGGCTGCTTCTCTTGCCCGGGATGCCATGAGAGATTTTTCAATAATGGCCTTACCGGCGGCAGGATGCTCTTCCAAATAGGTCATCATGCCTTCCCGCACCACGCTGTCTACCAGCGAGCGGATATCGGAGTTGCCCAGCTTAGTCTTGGTCTGGCCCTCAAACTGTGCATCGGACAGCTTAACGGAGATAATTGCGGTAATGCCCTCGCGACTGTCTTCACCGGAGATGGTTTCGTCTTCTTTCAGCAGCTTCTTTGCCTTACCATAGTTATTCAGTGCCCAGGTCAGCGCAGTTTTAAAACCTGTTTCATGGGTGCCGCCTTCGGTGGTATGAATGTCGTTGGCAAAGGACAGAAGAATTTCCGAATAGCTGTCGTTATACTGGAGAGCAATCTCCGCCTGAGAATTTTCCCGTTTACCGGAGAAATAGATTACTTCCTCATGGACGGGGGTTTTTGTCTGGTTGATATGCTCAACAAAGGAGCGAATGCCGCCCTCATAGCACATATCATCTACTCTGGGCTCCTGTCCCTCAGGCTGAATCCGCGCATCCCGCAGTTCAATGCGAACACCCGCGTTCAGGAAGGCCTGCTCTCTCAGCCGCTTCTCCAGCGTGTCATAGTCATAAACCAGCGTCTCGAAAATCTGACCGTCGGGCTTAAACACGATTTCAGATCCATGCTCCTCGGTGGTGCCAACAATGGTCATAGGCTGGGTCACATGGCCCCGGGAAAATTTCATCTCATAGATATTGCCGTCCCGGCAGACCCGTACCTCCAGCCATTCCGAAAGGGCATTGACAACAGATGCACCAACACCATGGAGGCCTCCGGATACCTTATATCCGCCGCCGCCGAACTTACCGCCGGCATGAAGCACCGTAAATACAACCTCCAGTGCCGGCTTTCCGGTCTGGGGCTGAATGCCGGTGGGAATACCACGTCCGTTATCCTTGACGGCAATGATATCACCCTCACGGATTTCTACCTGGATATGATTACAATATCCAGCCAGCGCTTCATCAATGGCGTTGTCTACAATCTCATAGACCAGATGGTGCAGTCCTGCTGCGGACTGAGAACCAATATACATACCCGGGCGTTTTCGAACTGCTTCCAGTCCCTCCAACACCTGAATTTGATCGGCGCCGTATGTCTGCTTCACTTCTTCTGACATACTTTGACCTCCTTTACAGCTTTGGGACACAGGTCCCCATCGTTAGACGCAATCTATCTTAATCTTGTTGTTTTCTCGTTTCTGTTCGCTTCTCCAAAGTAGAGGCGGACAGCTGCGTAAAATAAACCTTTTCCATTCCGTATTCCTCGGTAACCAAAAAGGTCTTTGGAATATCCTCGGTGACGTTCAGCAAAACGCCGTTTTTCTCGGCATTTTGGAGATAATCCATGGTTTTTCGGGACATCGAGCAGCCATCCAGATCAAAGATCCCGATGATGGATCGGTCCCGCACCGCCATGTCACCGCCAATGGAGATATACATTGCAAGTTCCTCGCTTCTACAGATTTAAGCAGCCGTTTTGGATTTGAAATACCCGTCCGGCGGTGGTCACCTTTTCCGTTTCACAGCAGGTAATCATCACCTGGCCGGAACGAATTTCGTTGAGAATAAAATTCTGTCGACCGGAATCCAGCTCGGAAAGCACGTCATCTAGCAATAGAATCGGCTCTTCTCCGGTATCGTTCCGGGAAATCTCCCGCTCACTGAGCTTTAATGCAATGGCCGCAGTGCGGGTTTGTCCCTGAGAACCAAAACTCTTGAGACTTCTTCCGTCCAGCAGCATTTCAAAATCATCCTTATGTGGCCCAGTTAGGCAACGGCAGCTTTCCAGCTCCGCCTGATAGTGCTTTTCCTGATGGTCCATAATCTGCTGAAAAATCACGGTTTTGGGCGCAAAGGGATCGGGCACACTGGACACGGTTTGGTACCTGAGCGCCAGCGTCTCATTGCCGCCGGAGCAGATGCCATGGTACTGCTGCGCCAGTGCCCCCAGCTTTTCGCAATATCTGGCACGGTAGCCAATGATGGCCGCGCCGATCATGGCCATTTGCCGGTTAAAGTCCGGCAGTGCCTCTAATAAACTGGGCTTTTGGAACCGATCCCGCAGAATCCGGCTTTTGCTTTCATAGAGCTTTTGATAGTCGGAGATAGCTTTTTTATATTGTGGCCGCAGCTGGCAAATGGCGCTGTCCAGAAACCGCCGCCGTACCGCTGCCCCCGCCCGCAATAGTTGAAGATCCTCTGGGCAGAACAAAACGGTGATCAAAATACCTTCCGTTCCGGCAGCAGATTTTTGCCGAACGCCATTTTTCATAATCTGGCGCCGCCTGCTGCCGCGAAACAGCGCATAAACCAGCTCCGTCTCCCGGTCCTGTCCCTGAATCTTGCCTGCCAACCTGGCAAAGTCCTGATCCCAGCGAATCAGCTCTTCTTCTTTCCGGGTGCGATAGGAGGCGCTTTGTGACAGATAAACTACGGCTTCCAGCAAATTTGTCTTCCCCTGGGCGTTATCCCCGACAATCAGGTTGACCCCAGGGTCCAGCTCCATATGAAGGGACTCATAATTTCGAAAATTGATGAGATCCAGACTGGAAAGCTTCACGTTGTCACCCGGTAGCTGCTGCCGTCCAGGGTAACCTCCATCCCGGGCACCAGCTTCTTGCCCCGCATGGTGCAGACCTCGCCGTCTACCAGAACGTCGCCGTTCTGAATCCGGTTTTTCGCCTCACCGCCGGTTTCTGCTGCACCGGCAAACTTTAAAAAGGCTTCCAGCTTGATGAACTCCGTGCTGATGGGAATCTCCACCTGAGTAGGAGCCGATGTTTTCTTGATTTTCATGGGTTCTCCTTACTCTGCCTTCAGTCGTACCGGCAGAACCATGTAGGTAAACTTGTTGCCCTCCGTAGGATTCATAACCGCAGGGCTCAAATTGGTTTTCATCTCGAAGATGATATTCTCCTCGGGAATGGCCTTGAGCGCCTCCAGCATATATTTGCAGTTGAAGCCGATTTCCATATCATCGCCATTGCCGGCCACTGCGCACTCGTCATAGGCGTCGCCAATTGAGTTGGCCGTACGCAGCGCCATGATGTTCTCGCCAATGGTCATGCGCACGGGGCTCTTGATTTTCTCAGAGACAATCAGGCTGACACGCTCCAAGGAAGAGGTCAAGCTCTTTACATTGACCCCCAGCTTAATGGGGTTGTCATTGGGCACAACCCGGCGCCAATCCAGGAATTCGCCCTCCAGCAGACGGCAAACCAGCGTTGCATTGCCCACCTGGAACATAATGTGCCGGGTGCCCAGGGTAAAGGATGCGGTTTCGTCGGTATCCTCGAGAATCTTCTCCAGCTCCCGCAGTGCAGGAGAGGGGCAGACAAAGCTCAAGCTTCTGCCCTCGGGATTATCGATTTTCTCCCGGCGCAGGGCCAGACGATAGCCATCGACTGCCACCACTGTGATGTCATCCGGAGAAATCTCAAACTTACAACCGGTCTGAATGGGACGCGCCTGGTTCTCGCTGACAGAGAAGATGGTGCCGGAGATCATATCCTTCAGTACGTTCTGCGGTACATAGATGGCTTTATCAAATTCAACATCCGGCAAATTGGGATAATCATCCGCAGAAGAAGCCATAATAGAGAAGGAGCTGATACCGCTGACGATCTTGACCCGGTATTTATCGTCCACCTGAATGGTAACCGTATCATCCGGCAGCTTCCGGACGATATCACCCAGGAGCTTTGCCGGGAAAATGGCGCTGCCCATTTCCTTGACGTCAGCCTCCATGGATACAGAGATGCCCGTTTCCAGGTTATAGCCGGTGAGGGTTAGAAGCTTACCGGCAGTCACATAGATTCCCTCCAAGGCGGGAATGGTGCTCTTCTGAGAAACGGTACGGGAAGCGACGGAAATCGTGGAAATCAGCTTATCTTTATCACAGGTAAAATGAATCATAAATGACGCTCCTCTCTCATTCCGGGTTTTCCACATCGCAGGCACTGCCGGGAGACGCCGGAATGGTAAATTACGCTTTTTTCTTATAAGAATATCTATTATTTTTCAGTAATAGTAGTAGAGGTCTGGAAACTGTGGAAAACTCAAAGAATTCGTGGAATCACACCAATAATTTATTCTAACCCCATTGTGGATAAATTTAGTCTTTTCCACAGCAAAAAATCGAAATTCGGAAAATCCGAGATTTCCACAAGAATTTCACAACGAAATTCACATGAATATGTGGAAAACATTTGCGTAAAAAAATATGTCAGTGCTGCCGGAAAAGCAGCGAAAAATCAGAGCTTGCCGTTGACGTTGGCAGTGATCTCCTTTACCACCTGACCCAGGTGATCGGAGGTGCCCAGCTCCTTTTCAATCTTATCTACGGAGTGCATGACCGTGGTATGATCCTTGCCAAATTCCGCAGCGGTATCCAGCAGACTCAGGTTGGTAAGCTTCCGAATGAGGTACATGGAAACCTGACGCGCCTCTGCGGTGGTTTTGTCCCGGCGGCTGCCGCGGATTACCGATTCGCTGATATTATAGTAGGCGGCAACTTCGGCAATAATCAGCTGGGGCGACGGGAGTACCTTGTTGGAGGTATCCTTCACCATGTCGCGGATGGCTCGGGCGACATTGGTACGGTTGATCTCAAAATCGGTCATATCCCGGTAGGCCATGATCTTATTGACGGTACCCTCCAGCTGACGGACGTTGGAGGTGATGTTCTCTGCCACATAGGTAATTACATCGTCGGGCAGCTTCAGACCCATAGAAGACGCCTTGTTCTGAATGATGGCAACACGGGTTTCATAGTCCGGGGGCTGGATATCCGCCAAAAGGCCCCACTGGAGCCGAGTTTTCAGACGGTCTTCCAGACGGCTCATTTCCTCGGGGGGCCGGTCGGAGGTCAAGACGATCTGCTTCTTCTGCTCATAGAGGGTATTGAAGGTATGGAAGAATTCCTCCTGGGTACTGTCTTTACCGGCAATGAATTGAATATCGTCCATCAGAAACAGGTCGGCGTTCCGGTATTTGCTGCGGAATTCTACGTTTCTGCCCTCTTTTACGGCGGCAATCAGCTCATTGGTGAACTGATCGCCCTTGACGTAGACAATATGAAAGTCAGGATGGTCTTTGATGATATGGTTGGCAATGGCATAGAGCAGATGGGTCTTGCCCAGTCCGCTTTCGCCATAGATGAGCAGCGGGTTATAGGCATTGGCCGGCTTGGTGGCAACGGCCCAGGCTGTGGCATGGGCGAAGCGGTTGGAAGGACCGACCACGAAGTTGTCAAAGGTAAACTCCTGGTTGATGGCGTCCAAATCGCCCTTTCGCTTGTCCCGGCTGCGATACTCTGCCAGGGATTTGTCATCTAGGATGGTGACTTCCACGTCCTGCTGTCCCACTGCCAGAATGGCTTCCTTGATGTAGGGGATACACTGCGTCTCTAAAATAGGGCGGCGGAATTCGTTGGAGGTATAGAGCACCAGCTGATTTTCCGTAAAGTCTACTACATCAATGTCGTCAAACAGCGTCACCACAATAGAAGCCGAGTATTTCTTCTCGATGTAGGAAAGGACCTTTGCCCAAAGAAATGAAGCAGAAGCCATGTTTTTTCTCCTCTCTAAAGTGGATGTTCCAAGGTATACCGTAGAAACGGACCGATTTTTTGCGCACTAGATCCGCCTATGGCATGCCATAAGCTAAAATAATCTAAAAATGAAGATAGTTTTACGCTTTATTATATCAGATTCCCACCAGTAAAGCAAACAAAATGTAAAAGATACTATATTAAATATAGAGTAAATAGGCGAAATAACAGGGAGTTTTTCCGCCTGGGTGATTTTTCTTGACAAATTACTATAAAATAGTATGATATAACTCGAAAGTAAACGGAAAAAGGATGCAGAATTATGCTAGAAATTAAAAATCTCTGCTTTTCGGTAGAAACAGAAAACGGAACCTCTGAGATTCTGAAAAATCTGAATCTCACCATTCCGGACGGAAAATTTATGGTGATTACCGGCCCGAATGGCGGCGGTAAGTCCACCCTGGCAAAGCTGATTATGGGCATTGAAAAGCCCACCTCCGGCCAGATTTTTTGGAATGGAGAAGACATTACTGCGCTGGATGTGACCCAGCGGGCCCGTCTTGGCATCAGCTATGGATTCCAGCAGCCCCCCAGATTTAAGGGCATGCGGGTCAATGATCTCCTGTCCTGTGCTGCGGGGAAAAATCTCAGCATGGAGGACGGATGTAAGTTCCTGACCCAGGTTGGCCTATGTTCCCGGGAATACATTGACCGGGACGTGGACAGCAGCCTGTCCGGCGGCGAGCTCAAGCGCATTGAAATTGCGACCATCCTGGCAAAGGGCGGCGATATGATGATTTTTGACGAACCGGAGGCGGGCATTGACCTCTGGAGCTTTAGCCGTCTCACCGCCACCTTTGAGGCAATTCACCGGGACTCCCCTGCTTCAATGATTATCATTTCGCATCAGGAGCGAATCATTCGGCTGGCAGATGAGATTGTTCTGGTTTCCGGCGGCGAAATCGCTGACCAGGGACCGGTTGAGGATATCTTCCCGAAAATCCTGGCGAATACCACCGGCTCTTGCAGCTATTTGGAGGAAGCGTAAATGGCACAGCTTACAGAAATTCAGAAGATGATGCTCCAAAAGGTGGCAGACATGAAGAAAATGCCGGAAGAGGGCGCATTTAATCTGCGGCTGAACGGCAAGGGCTTTGTGCGCCATTCCTCTGAGCATATTGAGATTGTACCCAAAGAGGATAAGCCCGGCATTGATATTTATATCAAGGAGGGCACCCAGGGCGAAACCGTGTCCATCCCTGTGGTAATCACCGAGTCCGGTATGGATGATCTGGTTTATAACGATTTTCATATTGCCGACGGTGTAGACGTCAATATTGTGGCAGGCTGCGGTATTCATAACTGCGGCTGCGAGGATAGCCGCCACAACGGCATTCATACCTTCTATGTCGGAAAGAATGCCAAGGTGCGCTATTCCGAGAAGCACTATGGCGCTGGTGATGGCACCGGCGGAAGAATTCTCAACCCGCAGACCATTCTCTATATCGGCGAGGGCTCTTCGGTGTTCCTGGACATGAGCCAAATCGGCGGCGTGGACAGCACCAAGCGCTATACCAAATGCGAGGTGGGCAACGGTGCCGAGCTTCAGATTCAGGAAAAGCTGCTGACCCATGGCAATCAGACGGCGGATTCTGAGGTGGATGTGTTCATGAACGGCGTGGATTCCAAATGTCAGGTGACCTCCCGCTCCGTGGCAAAGGACAATTCTGCCCAGGTGTTCTATCCCAGAGTGCAGGGTAATGCTCAGTGCTTTGGCCATGTGCAGTGCGACGCTATTATTATGAATCATGCAAAGGTTCGCTCCATTCCGGAAATCAGCGCCAACCATGTAGACGCCAGCCTGATTCATGAGGCGGCTATCGGTAAGATTGCCGGCGAGCAGATTCTCAAGCTTATGACTTTGGGCTTGACTGCGGAAGAGGCAGAGCAGAAGATTCTTGAGGGCTTTCTGCGGTAACTTTGATCGTAGGAAAAGGGCTGTCTTTCAGGCAGCCCTTTTCTTGTAGTAAAAAATAGTTGACGAAAGAAAGTATTTGGGGTAAATTAGTACAAAAGGAGGGAAAACATATGCCCAATCAGACCAAGCATATGCTGTCCTCGGCACTCAAAGAGCTGCTGGCCCGGAACACCATTGATAAAATCACCATTGGAGAGATTACGGATTTAGCTCAGGTCAGCCGCAAGACGTTTTATTATCACTTCCGGGATGTTTATGATCTGCTGGAGTGGACTCTCACCGATGATGCAGCCCAGATTTTTCAGGAGCATATTGATTTAAAGAATTGGCAGCAGGACTTAGTGGCAGTGGCGCAGTATTTTTATCAAAACCGCTCCCTGGTGCTCAATGCTTATCACTCCATCAGCCGGGATGCCCTGGAGGAGTATGTGAGGAAGATTCTTTCCCCACTGGTAGCTATGTATTATCAGGAGAATTACGGAAAACATAATATTTCTGAGCAGGATCGGCAGTTTATCATCGACCTTTATACCTTTGGCATTGTGGGATATTTTCTTCGCTGGATCAACAGCGGAATGAAAACGGTGCCTTACGATATGATGAATCAGTTGTTTCGATTCTTTACCGGAACCATGGAGGGGATGATCGAACATACGGAAAAATGACTGCATTCTTGCATATTACATCGAATATTTGCCCAAAACGCGGATACTGTCAAAAAAAGACACATTTCCTGCGTTTTTGGGCATTTTATTTTTGGTATTCCCAAATAGAATATAGATAAAATAAACCATCAGGAGGTTTTATTATGGCACTGGGTAATACCATGAAGAAGGTAGCGCTGCGGACTGCCTTTGATTACATTGAAAAGAATCCGGAAGAGAATATGCCGAAGCTTATGGACTGGGTGGATCGGTTTGCAGGCGACGGCCCGGAGAGCTTTCCGGTACAGCGGGCCGCAGTGAGAAAGGTCATTGAGGACCCGGAGAACAATATGTATCAGCTGGTCATGCGGATTATGAAGGACACCGACAGTGATGTATGCAACGCTGATTGACGAGGACTTTGCAGACGAAATGCTGCGGGTGAAGAACTTTATTCCGGCCATCAGTGTGGAGGGCTTTGAAACCGCCACCGACGGCCGTCGGGGCGATGGTACGTTCCAGAAGGTAGTCCATGCCATGCATATTTTGAAGGAAAAGCGCCTACCCTTTGGCATTTCCTGCTGCTATACCCGGGAGAATTTTGATTCCATCAGCTGTCCGGAGTTTTTGGATCAGATGGTAGAATGGGGCGCGGACTTCGTGTGGTACTTCCACTATATGCCCGTGGGCAATGATGCGGTGCCGGAGCTGATGTGTACCCCCGAGCAGCGGGAGGAAATGTATCACCGGATTCGGAATTACCGGAAGACCAAACCGATTTTCGCCATGGATTTTCAGAATGACGGCGAATTCGTGGGCGGATGTATTGCAGGCGGGCGGCGGTATCTCCATATCAATGCCAATGGCGACGTGGACCCCTGCGTGTTCATTCACTATTCCAACGCCAATATTCGGGACATGACGCTGCTGGAGGCGCTGAAATCCCCCATTTTCATGGCCTATCATGATGGGCAGCCCTTTAATGAGAATCATCTGCGCCCCTGTCCCATGCTGGAAAATCCCGAAATGCTTCGGGAGATGGTGGAGAAGACCGGCGCACATTCTACCGACCTCCAATCCCCGGAATCCGTAGAGCATTTGTGCGGTAAGTGTGACGCTTATGCCAAGTGCTGGACGCCTACTGCGGAAAAGCTTTGGATAGCATCGAAACAAAAATGATACATTTGGTTGATACCTACATCTAATTTGAATACGAGAAAGCACCGAAAAGACAGATGAATTTTCTGCTTTTTCGGTGCTTTTTTCGGCATTTTGATTTAGTGCGTATGCAAATTACAAAAGAGAAATGGTGATAATCACTAAAAAATACAGAGAAAGATTATGCGGAATCCCCTGTAGACAAATAGAAGTACAATTTATATAATGAAGCTATAATTATTACAAAAATGTGAAGCAAAATTCAAAATGATTCACATTTTGTAAGAAGGGAGATAAGAGATATGAAAAAACTTGTTGCGATGCTGCTGAGTCTTTCCATGATGGCATGTCTGTTTGCAGGCTGCGGAGATGGATCGTCCAGCGCTGCCACCAGTGACACGACCAGTCAGCCTGTGGCAGAGGAATCTCAGAAGGCACCTGAGCAGGAAGACGAAGCACCTGCCGCTCCGGAGACAGAAACCGCATCCAAGGCTGAGGCTTCTGCTGAGGAAGAGCCCACCATCGCCCAGGGTCCCACCAACGAGTGGTATTCTGAGCCCATCGGCGTAAAGGACTATGACCTTCCTATGTTTGAGGACGGCTTGGACCTTTCTATCTTCTGGGTACAGCTGGGTGCTATGGGCGGTGCCGAGCAGCCCCTGAAGAAGGATCTGCTGTTCTGGCAGAGAGTACAGGAAAAGCTGGGCGTTACCCTGACCTTCAAGCAGGCTTCTGAGGCTGTTTGTAACGAGCAGTATAACCTGATGATCGCATCCGGCGATATGACCGATCTGATCTACGAATCTAACTGCGGCGCAATGGGCGCTACCTCCGTATACAACGGCGGCTATGATAAGGCCATTGAGGACGACGTTTATGTAGACCTCACCGATATCATCCCCGAGTATGCTCCTAACTATTATGCCATTCTCCAAAGCGACGATAACGTTCGCCGCGACCTGACCACCGATACCGGCAAGCTTTATTCCATCGCTATGATCTATGATCAGCCGCAGGGCGTCCGCGAAGGCCCCCTGGTTCGTGCCGATTACTTAGAAGAGACTGGCATGGATGAGCCTGTGACCACCGACGACTGGATGAAGGTATTCGAAGCAATGAAGAACAATGGCGTCCAGTATCCCATGGGCGTTTCCAACTCCGGCGATATCCGCGGCGGCTTCTTCTGCAACGCATTCGGTACCTCCGGCGGCCATGCCTTTAAGGTTGACCTGACCACCGATGAGCTGGTATACGACGGCACCTCCGATGAGCTCCGCGATTTTGTAGAGTTCTTCTCCAAGGCATTTAAGGCCGGTTACATCAACCCCGACTATGCTTATGCACAGATGTTTGACGATTCCCTCCAGACCTCCGGCGCTACCGCTCTGTTCGGCGGCATGGACCGTGACCTCACCAACATGAAGACCAACTATGGTCTGGATCTGAAGGCTGTTCATATGACCTATCCCGAGGGCTGTGAAGCGCCCAAGGAGTATAATTATGAGTATGCCAAGCAGCGTACCTCCGGCATGAAGAACATCGTTGTAACCTCCTCCTGCGCCGAGCCCGAAAAGGCCGTGCAATTCCTGGATTGGTTCTATAGCACCGATGGTGCATCCGCAGTCAACTTCGGTTTCGAAGAGGGCGAGAGCTATCAGGTCGTAGACGGCGTGAAGCAGATGCTGCCTCTGATGCTGGAGCGCAACGAGGATCTGGTCAGCTATCAGGTCATCTATGCACTGGACGAGGGCCCCGGCTTCCAGATCGTCAACAAGAACAATCCCATCAACGAGGACTATGTCAACGAAGCAAAGAACATTTGGCTGGATTATGACACTTCCAAGGCTCTGTTCTCTGCAACGCCTACCCTGGCCTTCACCGCCGAGGAAGCAGAAGACATGGCACAAATCAACTCCGATATCTACACCCATGTTGCAACCGAGATCTCCAAGTTTATGATGGGCGAGTCTGAGCTCAACGATGACACCTGGAACGCTTATGTTGCAGATGTTGAGGCAATGGGCCTTGACGAGCTGCAGTCCTTCTATGAGGCTGCTTATTCCCGTTACGAGAGCAGATAATAAAACACATAGCAAACTGGGCGGCGCGGAACTCCGTGCCGCCCTTTTGAAAGAAAGGAGTAATTCCCCATGAGCGACTTTAAAACCGTATATCCCGGTCAGTACAGCCCCAGAGAAGAAAAAATTCTGGAGGAAACCAGAAAAAAGCTCCAGGAGCAGATTGGTAAGCCAACCATGTTCCCAGTAACCCCTGCCGATCCCACGCTGATGCGGCTGTATGCCAACGCCTGGGACCCGTGGAATCCCCTGTTTAACGACGATGAATACGCAAAAAATACAAAATACGGCTCCATTATTGCGATCCCCTGCTGGAAGGAGCCCGGGGCCATGTTCCCCATGCTGCCCATGGACTTTGGCGACAAGCTCCAGCGGGCCAATGACGGCGGCGCGTTTATCATGTATGCGCCCATCTATCCCGGCGATACCTTTACCACGGTTTGCGACGATATGATTATCGAGGACCTGACCCCGCCGGAAGGCAGCGAGGGCAGATACATGCGCCTTGAGGGACGGGGCAGCCTGTATAATCAGCGGGGTGAGCTGGTGATGTCCGGCATTACCCGCGGACATAACGTATTCTCCTTCTACAAGGATGATTACACCGGTCCTAAGGGGCCTCTGCTGGGCGGCAGTCCTGGCGGTCCCGGTGGCCCCGGCGGAAAAATGCCGAAGATGCATCATCCTGAGGTCCATCACTACACCGAAGAGGACTGGGAGTTTATCTCCGATATGTGGGACAAGGAATATATTCGCGGTGCAGATACGCTGTATTGGGAGGACGTTCAGGTGGGTGACCACCCCACTCCCATCTGCTCCGGTCCCTGGACCGAGATGGATATGATTAAGGGCCACGGCCTTCAGATCATGGGCCAGCGGCCTCTGAGAGACGTCATCAAGACCAAGGAAGGCCGCAAGAGAATGCAGCCCTTTGCCGATGACTATGGTATCTACTATTTTGATACCGCAGCTCACTATTGCCACCGGAATCAGCCGGGCGGCAGAGCCATGTTCTATAACACCACCGGCCGGAATATGCTGATTCGCCTGCTCACCAACTATATGGGCGACGACGGCTTCCTTCGTTATATCGATTGGCACTTTATGTCCGACGATGGCACACCGGATTCGTTTCTGGCCCAAGTGCCCGAGGTGGCAGGACGGTGTGTGGATCATCACGGCATGTGCTCCGATTGTATCATCGGAAAGGGCTATGTCACCAAGAAGTATGTGAACGAAAAGGGCGAGCATCTTATCGACCTGATCTGCTGGGCGGAGAATTGGCCCGACGGCGGAATTGCGCAGGTCATTGCAGCGACTGTGGTGCTGCCGAGTAAGGGATAATATACAATCGCCGCATCGGAATCAACTCCGATGCGGCGATTGTTTTTCAGTAGAAGGTGTTACACCTTAAAGTTCACAGCAGTGGAACCCTCGTCGTCCTTCTTGAACTCATAGTCCTTACCGGGCAGAACAGCGTTCATCAAAATACCAACGATTGCGCCCACAGCCAGGCCGGAGAGGCTGATGGTGAAGGAGGCAACCTGGAAGGAGATTGTACCGGCGGAGGAATACTTAATGCCGATGGACAGCACCAGGATCAGCGCGGCAATCAGAACATTGCGGCTCTTGGTGAAGTCTACCTGGTTTTCAACCACGTTACGAACACCGACTGCGGAGATCATGCCGTAAAGCACCAGGCTGACGCCGCCGATGGTTGCGGCAGGCATTGCGCCGATGATTGCAGCAAACTTGGGGCAGAAGGAAAGAATCACGGCAAAAACGGCAGCCAGACGAATGACGCGGGGGTCATAGACCTTAGACAGTGCCAAAACGCCGGTGTTCTCACCATAGGTAGTGTTCGCAGGCGCACCGAACAGGGCTGCAATGGTAGTTGCCAGACCGTCGCCAGTGAGGGTGCGATGCAGGCCGGGATCGGATACATAGTTCTTTCCAACGGTGGAGGAAATGGCGCAGATATCGCCGATGTGCTCTACCATGGTGGCCAGTGCAATGGGCATAATAGTAATGACAGCAGTGACCAGCATGCCGCCGTCAAAGTCGTTTCCAAAGATGGACAGCGCGGTGTTTTCCCACTTTACGGGAAGGCCAATCCAGGCAGCCTGAGAGACGTTTTCTACCAGCGTTGCACGGGTGGGAGCGTCCACAATCATGGAGAATACATAGCTTGCCACCACACCCAGCAGAATGGGGATGATTTTCAGCATGCCCTTGCCCCAGATGTTGAAGATGATGACCACGAGAATGGCCACCAGCGCAACCAGCCAGTTGTTGCCGCAGTTATCAATGGCACTCTGGGAGAGCGTCAGGCCGATGGCAATGATAACGGGGCCGGTGACGATGGGCGGGAAATAGCGCATGACCTTCTGTGCGCCGAATACCTTGAACAGCAAAGCCAGCACAAGATACAAAAGTCCGGCGCAAGCGACACCAAAGCTGGAATAGGTCAATGGAATCTCTGCGCCGGAGGCGGTAACAAGGCCATAAGCCCCTAAAAATGCGAAGGAACTGCCCAAAAATGCGGGCACCTTTCTGCCGGTAATCAGGTGGAAGAGCAAAGTGCCCAGACCTGCAAACAGCAGCGTTGCGGAAATGGAAAGACCAGTGATAGCGGGGACGAGAATCGTTGCGCCAAACATGGCGAACATGTGCTGAAGACCCAGCAGAAGCATTTTGGGAACACCCAGCTGGCGAGCATCATAAATCGCGTCCTGATTCATGTTTGAATTCCTCCTCTTTTTACATAATCCTCCCTATTATACAGATGCGCAACATCTTTTGCAAGTATAATTTTTCAAAATGCATGAAAAACCGAAAAATTCCGACATGATGCAAATTCTACCGGAGTGATATGAAAAAGAGCAGGGAAAAAGATGCAAATAGGCCGCCCTTCATGGGCGGCCCGTTTGCTTTTAGAGAGGGTATATGAAATTACTCAATGGCAAGGGTGTTCTTTCTGGGAAGCTCCTTTTTCGGCTCCTTGGGAACGGTAATCTGGAGAATACCGTTTTCAAACTTTGCAGCCATATCCTCTACGGTGACTGCGGTGCCGACATAGAAGCTACGGCTCATGGCGCCTGCGTAACGCTCCTGACGGATGTAGCGGCCCATCTTATCCTGCTGGTCCTTATCCAGGCCCTTCTCGGCGCGGATGGTCAGATAGCCGTTCTCCAGTTCAACCTGAATCTCGTCCTTCTTAAAGCCAGGCAGGTCGATATCCAGTTCATAGGTCTTTGCGGTTTCGCGGATATCGGTTTTCATCAGGTTCTTGGCGTTCTTTCCATACAGGGGATTCTTTTTGCCAAACATGGCGTTCATATCAAACATATCATCAAACAGATCTTCTGCAAAAATGCTGGGCAACATAAGTCATTCCTCCAATATATTATTCTGTTCCCTGCCGGGTGATTTTCCGGCTGTGAACTTCGTTGTTGTAATTTCTGAACCTTTGATTCCGGGCCTCTCTTGGAACCCTTCTTTTAAGTTCAATTTCATTATAGCACGGATTTTAGCACTGTCAAGTCGAGAGTGCTAAAAAGTAATGAACCTTTTGTGAATACATATTATGGAAATCATAAAGCCTTGTTTTTTAACGAATGAATGCGATATAATGAGAAAAACAGAGAAAGGGGGCCTGAACATGGGACAGCGGGGCGTTTTAACCGATGAGCTTGCCTACGAGGTACTCTCCCTGGTGGAAGAAATTCCGGAGGGAAAGGTGGCAACCTATGGGCAGCTGGCGCGGCTGATCGGCAGAGAGAAGAACTCCAGATTGGTGGCGCGAATTTTGTCTGATGCAGAGCGATACGGTCACTTTCCTTGTCACCGGGTGGTGAATCATGCAGGCAGAATGGCCCCTGGATGGACACAGCAGCGGGTACTGCTGCTCCAGGAGGGTGTGGCGCTGAAGGACGACACCCATGTGGATTTGAAGCAGTGCCTTTGGGCTTGGTAAAAAATTTTTAGAAAATTGAAAAAAGATGCAACATTTTTGGTGCTTCATGACACTATAATAGTAGAGAGGCTGTAAAAGCAGCATATCTCATCCATAACCGTGGTGTGGCAGGCGTATGTTCCTGCCACACCTTAACCGTATATGCCTAAAAAATGTAATAAAATTTTAGAAAAAACGCACAGCAGTAATGCTAAGGCTTTATAAGGCAGTATGATAAAACTTAATAAAACTGAGGCATTGT
>CAVJLG010000029.1:0-10906 GCA_963650135.1 Barnesiella intestinihominis
TTCGCAGGCATACTTTGTGTATGTCAAGAAAAAATAACGCATTTCCGGCGGAAAGGATCGGATGAAGACCAGCGACACATTTATGTGGTGTTGCCGAATAAAGAACAAGCGATGAATGGGAATAGTAGCTGTTTTGTGTCTTTTAGAGAGAAGATGGTTGGTGCAAATCTTCAGCAGGCAGACAGCAAAGGCCCCCATGAGCTGCGGTCCGAACAGGTTTTGCTCAGTAGGCGCCGCCGGTCAGCCTCCGTTACAGGCGCCAAGTGCGGATCAATGATCCGAATTTAGGTGGTACCACGGACATTGTTCGCCCTAAGCATTTGCTTGGGGCGATTTTATTTTGGCAGTACAGCACACCTGCAACGTATTGCCGCAGGTCACATGAAAGGAGATTTTCCCATGAAAAACACCGAAAAGACCATGGACAAAATTGTTGCACTCTGCAAAAACCGGGGCTTTGTCTTCCCCGGCAGCGAGATCTATGGCGGCCTTGCCAACACCTGGGACTACGGTCCTTTGGGCGCTGAGCTGAAGAACAACATCAAGCGCGCCTGGTGGAAGAAGTTCGTCCAGGAGAACCCCTACAATGTGGGTCTGGACGCCGCCATCCTCATGAACCCCCAGACCTGGGTTGCTTCCGGTCACTTAGGCGGCTTCTCCGATCCTCTGATGGACTGCCGCGAGTGTCATGAGCGCTTCCGCGCCGATAAGCTCATCGAGGACTGGACCCAGGAGAACGGCGTCACCCTGGACAAGCCCATCGACGCTTTCTCTCAGGCCGAGATGAAGGATTATATTGAGGAGCACAACATTCCCTGCCCCACCTGCGGCAAGCACAACTTCACCGATATCCGTCAGTTCAACCTGATGTTCAAGACCTTCCAGGGCGTTACCGAGGATGCAAAGAACACCGTATATCTCCGTCCCGAAACCGCCCAGGGCATTTTCGTAAACTTCGTCAACGTGCAGCGCACCACCCGGAAGAAGCTGCCCTTCGGCATCGGCCAGATCGGTAAGTCCTTCCGGAACGAGATCACCCCCGGCAACTTCATCTTCCGTGTCCGCGAGTTTGAGCAGATGGAGCTGGAGTTCTTCTGCGAGCCCGGCACCGATCTGGAGTGGTTCAACTACTGGCGCAGCTTCTGCAAGGAATGGCTGCTGTCCCTGGGCATGACCGAAGAAAACCTGCGGCTCCGTGACCACGATCCCGAGGAGCTGTGCTTCTACTCCAAGGCAACCACCGATTTCGAGTATCTCTTCCCCTTCGGCTGGGGCGAGCTGTGGGGCGTGGCAGACCGTACCGATTACGACCTGACCCAGCACCAGAACACCTCCGGCAGAGATCTCACCTATTACGATCAGGAGAAGAACACCCGTTATATTCCCTATGTTATCGAACCTTCTCTGGGCGTAGAGCGTTCCGTGCTGGCCTTCCTGGTAAATTCCTACGACGAGGAAGTGGTCGGTCAGGACAAGAAGGGCAACGACGATGTCCGCGTGGTCATGCACTTCCATCCCGCTCTGGCCCCCTTCAAGTGCGCCGTACTGCCCCTGTCCAAGAAGCTGGGCGATAAGGCCACTGAGATTTATAATGAGCTGTCCAAGCAGTTCATGTGCGATTATGACGAGACGGGCTCCATCGGCAAGCGCTACCGCCGGGAAGACGAGATCGGCACCCCCTTCTGCATCACCGTAGACTTCCAGACCGTGGGCGACGAGAACACCCCCGCCGACAACTGCGTCACCGTCCGTGACCGCGACACCATGGAGCAGGTGCGTATGCCCATCGACCAGGTTGCCGCTTATATCGCAGAACGAATTAAATTCTAAGGCAATACCGCTTTCGGTAATCCATTTGAAAGAGAGGATATTATGGATCAGAATCATAAGATGGCACTGGCTACCGCAACCCGTGCCCGGCTGCTGGCACTGCAATGTGTCTATGAGGCAGCCTCCGGACATCCCGGCGGCTCTATGAGCTGCATGGACCTGCTGACCGTGCTGTATTTCGGCGTGATGCGCATCGATCCCGACGCGCCCCATGCCCCCAACCGTGACCGCTTCGTGCTGTCCAAGGGTCACTGCACCCCCGCACTGTATTCCGTGCTGGCGCTCCGGGGCTTCTTCCCCGTGGACGACCTCCACAAGTTCCGCTCCATCGACGACCACTATTCCGGCCACCCGGATATGGTCCATGTTAAGGGCGTTGATATGTCCACCGGCTCTCTGGGCCAGGGCATCTCCGCAGCCGTTGGCATGGCGCTGGCAGGCAAGATGGATGACAAGACCTATCGCGTTTACACCATCCTGGGCGATGGTGAAATTGAAGAGGGCCAGACCTGGGAGGCAGCCATGTCCGCCGCCAAGTATCATCTGGACAACCTCTGTGCCATTGTGGACGTAAACGGTCTGCAAATCGACGGCAAAACCGCCGACGTTATGCCCTCCGAGCCCCTGGATAAGAAGTACGAGGCCTTTGGCTGGCATGTCATCAAGATTGACGGCCACGACTTTGACCAGATCAACGCTGCCTTCAAGGAGGCCCAAGAGACCAAGGGCCGGCCTACCGTCATTCTCGCCAAGACCGTAAAGGGCAAGGGTATCTCCTACATGGAGAACAATGCTGGCTGGCACGGTAAGGCCCCCAACGATGAGCAGTATGCCCAGGGCGTTGCCGAGCTCACCGCAATCCTGAACGAACTGGAGGAGGCGTAACCATGAAAATTGCAACTCGTGCCGCATACGGCGAGGCTCTGACAGAGCTTGCCGAGGCTTATCCGCAGCTGGTGGTGCTGGACGCCGATCTGTCCGGCTCTACCATGACCAAAACCTTTGCCGCAAAGTATCCCGATCAGTTCTTCGACATGGGCATCGCCGAGGGCAACATGGCTGGCGTTGCTGCCGGTCTTGCCACCTGCGGTAAGATTCCCTTTATCAACTCCTTTGCCATGTTCTCCGCAGGCCGTGCCTGGGAGCAGGTCCGCAACTCCATCGCCTATCCCGGTCTGAACGTGAAGGTCATCGGCTCTCATGGCGGCCTCAGCGTGGGCGAGGACGGCGCGACCCATCAGTGCATCGAGGACTATGCCATTATGCGCGCCATCCCCGGCATGCTGGTGCTGTCCCCCTGCGACGGCCCCGAGATGAAGCTGGCCGTCAAGGCACTGCTGGATTACCAGGGCCCCGCCTACATGCGTCTGGGCCGCCTGGCTGTGGAGTCCGTCACCGACACCATCCCCGGCTACACCTTTGAGCTGGGCAAGGGCAGCATGCTCCGGGACGGCACCGACGCCACCGTGATCGCCACCGGCATGATGGTGCAGTGCGCTTACGAAGCCGCCGAAACGCTGGCCGCCGAGGGCATCTCTCTGCGGGTCATCGATATGCACACCATTAAGCCCATCGACAAGGAGATTGTGCTGAAGGCCGCACAGGAAACCGGCTGCATCATCACATCCGAAGAGGCAAATATCATCGGCGGTCTTGGCTCCGCCGTGGCTGAGGTTGTCGCTGAGGGCTGCCCGGTTCCCGTGGTTCGTCATGGCGTCAACGATGAATTTGGCCGTTCCGGCAAGGCCCAGGCTGTACTGGATGCTTACAACCTCAACGCTCAGGGCATCGCCGAGAAGGTTCGCTATGCTCTGACCCTGAAAAAGTAAATGGATACTGCATCTATGAAGCAGGCGCTGGCATCCGGGCTTCCCCAATTGGAGCGGAAGCTCACGGATGCACAGCTGGATACGTTTTGTGCCTTTGGCTCGGCGCTGGTGGAAAAGAATCAGGTGATGAATCTCACCGCCATTACCGAGCCGGAGCAGGTGGCGCGGCTTCACTTTCTCGACTGTATCGCATTGCTGGGCGCTGCGAATTTCTACGGCAAGTCTGTGATTGACGTAGGCTGCGGCGCCGGCTTCCCCGGTGTGCCCCTGAAAATTGCGGAGCCCTCCATTCAGCTGACCCTGCTGGACAGTCTGAAAAAACGCATGGACTGGCTGAGCGCCACCCTGCCGGACTTGGGCATTGAGGCCCAGTGCGTCGCCGCAAGAGCCGAGGAATACGCCCTGGAGCATCGGGAAGCTTATGACATTGCCGTATCCCGTGCCGTGGCGCGGCTGACCATGCTCGCCGAGCTGTGCCTTCCGCTGGTGCGGGTTGGCGGTCATTTCGTTGCCATGAAGTCCGCAGACAGCGACGAAGAGCTCTCCCAGGCCGCTCGTGCCATTGCAACCCTGGGCGGAAAGGTCACCCGGATTTGGGACTATGCCGTTCCCGGCACCGATGCGGTCCATCGCGCCGTGGTGATTACCAAGGTAAAGGCCACGCCGAAGCCCTATCCTCGCCGCTTTGCAAAGATTAAGCAGCAGCCGCTTTAACCATTCTCCCCAAGCCGCAGGCAGTCTACTGTCTGCGGCTTTTTGCGATAAAAGCCCCGGAAGCTGCATATAGTAGGGGTAGCTCGGCTTCCATTCCGCACATTTTGCTGCAAAAGTTGTCTCCACGGAAAAGAATCCTGTTGAAATTTGCTGAATGACTGGTTATAATGTTATCAAGTGACTGCGAAAGGAGATCTGTCCATGGGCGAAGTATTAGTGGTAACCTCCGGCAAAGGCGGCACCGGTAAAACCACCCTTTGTGCCGGACTTGCCTCCTGTCTTGCCGCTATGGGGCAGCGGGTGCTTGCCATCGACTGCGATATCGGTCTGAGCAACCTGGACATTGCCCTGGGCATGACCGACTGCGCCACGGTGAGCTTTCTGGACGTAATGATGGAGAATCAATACCTCTCCGATGCACCGGAGCACCCTGTAATTCCCGGGCTCCAGTTGCTCACAGCGCCCAGTAAAACCCGCGCCGGTCTGGTGGACGATATTATCTTTGGTCGGCTCATTGAAGAAGCCGCAGAAAGCTATGATTGGGTTCTGCTGGACGCGCCTGCCGGTATTGGCTTTGGGTTTGATTTGGCTGCGGCCTTTGCCACCCGGGCGATTATTGTTTCCACCCCAGACGCTGCGGCCCTGCGTGATGGGCAGCACACCGCGTCCCTGCTGGTGGAAAAGGGCATTTCCCCCATTGAGCTGGTGGTCAATCGTGTCTCCCGGCATCTTTTGGGCTCGCTTCGCTCCAATGTAGACGATATTATGGACTCCATTGGACTGCCGCTGCTGGGCCTGATTCCTGAAGACCAAGCAGTCCCCGTTGCCGCATCCCACGGCAGCGCGCTGGTACTCCGCAGCCGAAAAGGCGCAGCGGTTGCCTGCCTCCATATCAGCCGTCGATTGATGGGCATGGAGGCTCCTCTGATGCATATGCACTTTTAACGGATTCAATCTGAGCTGGAGGCGATAGATATGAACATTGCAATCATGGCACACGACAAAAAGAAGGAACTGATGGTACAGTTCTGTATTGCCTATAAGGGCATTCTGGCAAAGCATTCTCTCTCCGCCACCAACACCACAGGACGGCTGGTATCTGAGGCCACGGGCCTCCCCATTACCCTCTATCTGTCCCGTGCTCAGGGCGGTCAGCAGCAGGTCGGCGCGCGCATTGCCTATAATGAAATCGATCTGGTGCTGTTCTTCACCGATCCCGGCTGCAACGATCCCATCCAAGAGCAGAATCTGCTGCAAATTGAGCGTCTTTGCGACATGCATAACGTCCCCTTTGCCACAAACCTGGCCACCGCCGAAATGCTGACCTTGGGTCTTGCACGGGGCGACCTTGACTGGCGCGAGGGAAACGGAAAGTCCGCTCCCCTTTATGAATTTTAACAGACAAAAAGCGTCGGACATTCTCCGGCGCTTTTCTTATGAGGTATTTCATGTATTATGTCTATATGCTCTCCTGCGGCGACGGCTCCCTGTATACCGGAATTGCAGCAGATGTGGAAAAGCGGCTCCGGCAGCACCAGTCCGGCACAGGCGCCAAATATACCCGCAGCCACTTGCCCGTTACCCTGGTCTACCAGGAATGCCTGCCGGATAAATCCGACGCCCTCCGCCGGGAATACGCCATTAAGCAGCTGCCCCGGGCAAAAAAGCTCCAGCTGGTGGAGGCCTATCAGCGCACACTGACATAACCTATAACATTCCCCCGCAGTCCTCACAGAACTGCGGGGGATTCGTTTTTATTCGTCAAGCTGGAGCACATAGCCCTTCTTGCCGGAGTATTCGCTGATGGCATTGGCAGTATCGTTATAATACCATTTGCCATCCACGCAGAACATTGCTAGATAGGCTTCATCACCGCCGCTGGGCTCGTCGGGATACCAGTTGGTATAGCCGATGCTCTCGCCGGTAACCCATGTAATCTCGCCCCACTGGGATACGTCGTTTACATAGGCGTCCAGCCACATAAAGACCAGGCCGCTGTCGCTGCCAAGCTTTGCGATGGTGTCAAACTCCTCCTGGGTATTGGGCGTTGCCACATGGCCGCCCTTTGCTTCTGCATCGCTCTGGGCTTCCCACCAGGTGAAATCACCGATCACCAGCTGATACTTATGTCCGTTGAGCTCCGCCGTGGTAACCGGCTCCGGCGTGGGCGAAGGAGAAGGCTCGGGGGACGGTGTGGGGGACGGAGTCGGAGAAGGCGTGGGAGAGGGTGTGGGAGAGGGTGTGGGAGACGGAGTCGGAGAGGGTGTGGGAGAGGGTGTCGGCGTCGGGGTTGCGGTAGGCTTCGCCGTCGGCGTGGGCGTAGGAGAAGGCTTGGGCGTTGCAGTGGGCGTCGGGGTAGGCGTTGCAACGGCCTCTTCGGTTTCGGTTACCGTTCCGTTTGCCGAGGGAGAAGGCGGGGCAATCTCCGGAGAGGTTTCCGGCTTTGCCGTGGTCGTGGGCGAAGGTGAGGGATTGGCCACTGCGCCCTGCTTCAGGCTGGCCAGTCCGGCAATGGCCGTGGAGTTGCTGGGGTCCAGCTTTTCCAATACCGTGTCGTAATACTCTTTCGCCTGGACGTAATCCGCTTCTGCCTTGGCCTCGTCGCCTAGCTTCAGATAAGCGTCCATAGCAGACTTTTTCAGTGTGCTCTCATTGAGTGCCTGATAGCCCCGCAGATAGGCATCTGCCGCGCCCTCAGGGTCTTCATTGCCGGTGTAGGCTTCCGCCAGCAGCTCATAGGTTTCCTCGGTGGCGTTGCCGTCTGCTACGATTTTCTCCAGCTGAGAAATCGCTTCGGCATAGTTGTTCTGATCCAGCTCCTGCTGTGCCAGGGTCATTGGATCGTTCTTGTCCTTAGAGCCGACAATGCCAAGCCGGAATGCCATCACCACGCCAAAGGCAATTACCACCACCAGCAGCACTGCTGCCACCACGGTAACGATCAGGCCCTTTTTCTTGCCGTCATCGTCCGGGTCCGGGGCGGAAGCCGCCTCAGCCTGCGTCCGGCCATAGGGCACCTCACCGGTTTCGGTATCTTCCGGCTGCTCCCAGCCATCGTCTGCACGGAAGCCGCCCATATCGCCGGATTCACCGGAATTGGGCACCTCGCCGCCGGACATGGTACGGGGCTGACGGCGCGCATCGGCGCTGCCTCCCTGATCGGGCCCCGGATACATGGCGGGACCACCGGTCATATTCTCCTGGCCGCTGCCATACGCAGAATATCCCATGGTCTGGTCCATATCGCCGCCAATCGGTGCGCCGGGCTCTGGCTGCGCCGGGTTCTGGTAGCGCTCATAGGCCACAAAATCCGCGCCTTCCGTTCCGAAGGGCGTGCCGCAAGTAGGGCAGAACTTTGCCGCAACAGACACAGACTGCCCGCACTGGGGACATATCTTAAAAACAGAGGATTCCTCAGACATATGCTTCATTCCTTTCTCTGGCTTAGCCCACCAAAAAGTGGACATCTCCATACTGATACTTTATTATATCATAGTTTTCCTGCTTTGTGTGATAGAACCGTGAATTTTGTCAAAACTTACATGATTTTTTGTCTCAATTTCCACAGCCGTCAAAAAATCCGCAAAAAACAAGGAAAAATCCAATTGTATGTAGAAAAACATGTGCGAATGCGCTATACTGTAGGAATATCATTTCGTTTTATGGAGGTACCCATGGGCAAACGCTTTTTCATTTCCATGCTGCTAGTGGTAGTAATCATCGGTTCCATCGCCGCAGGCTCTGCGTTGGTCTTTCAAAATCGCTACAACAATCTGGCGGAGGAGCAGGCAGAGCAATCCGCTTCCGCCACGCAGGACATTTCGGATCTGGCCGCTGCTGCCGGCGCCGCATTGGAGCAGCAGCCCATCGGCGGTGATACCGCAGAAAATACCGACAGCGCCGCAGAAACCGCTTCTCCGTCCGTCGCCCCCACGACTGACGCTGTGCAGACCGACGCCTATGCCGCCCGCACCAAGGTGATGCTTCGGAACATGACCCTGAAGGAAAAGATCTGCCAGATGCTGTTCATCTCCCCGGAAGCCCTTACCGGTTATTCCCGCGTAACCCAGAGCGGCGACGCTACGAAGGAATCCATTGAGGAATGGCCTGTGGGCGGCATTATCTATTTCAGCTCCAACCTCATCTCCACCGAACAGACCACGGAGATGATTCAGAATATCCAGACCTATTCGAAAAATGCCACCGGCCGCGGGCTGTTTATCGGTGTAGACGAAGAGGGCGGCACCGTTGCCCGGGTAGCCGATTCGCTGGGTACCACACAGTTCGACGACATGTCGGTCTATGGCGAAAAGGGCGACACCCAGGAGGTCTATAACATCGGCGCAACCCAGGCAAAGGAGCTCACCGCATTGGGCTTTAACGTCAACTTCTCTCCGGTGGCCGACGTGCTGACCAACGACGAAAACACCGTGGTGGCAGACCGCAGCTTCGGTTCCGATCCGGACCTGGTATCCAGCATGGTAAGCCAGGTGGTAAAGGGCCTGACCGATGGCGGTATGCTCTGCGCCCCCAAGCATTTCCCCGGCCACGGCAGCACCGGCGGCGATACCCACGACGGTTTTGTCTCCTCTGACCGCACCCTGGAAGAGCTGGAGGCCTGCGATTTCAAGCCCTTTGAGGCCGCCATTGAAGCCGGTGCTCCCATGATTATGGTAGGCCATATGACCATGACCGCCATTGATCCCGACCATCCTGCTTCCCTGTCTGAAACCATTGTAACGGGCCTGCTCCGTGAAAAGCTGGGCTATGACGGCATCATCATTACCGATGCACTGAACATGGGTGCCATTTCTGAGGAATACACCAATGCCGAGGCCGCCGTTCAGGCCGTTTCCGCAGGCTGTGATATGCTGCTGTGCGTTTCCAACGTCTCCTCTGTGGTGGATGCGCTCACTGAGGCCGTCGAGGATGGCACCATCTCTGAGGATCGCATTGACGAAAGCGTCACCCGAATTCTAATGGCAAAGTACCGTTATGGCATTATCTCCTGAATCCTGTAAAACAGCACCGTCGAGTCCGTGGGATTCGGCGGTGTTTTTATATGCAGCACCGCCCTCCCATTCCGCAAAAAATTTTTCGAAAAATCGAAGAAATTTTCAAAAACCCCTTTACAAACGGTTTTTCCCATGCTATAATGCAGCCATAAACAATAACAATTATCATTATCGAAAGGAGCTACAGTGATTCAACGATTCAGTAAAAAGCGTCAGGCAATTTACGATTGCCTCTCCGGCACCACTTCCCACCCCACTGCAGATTGGATCTACCACCAGCTCCACGCTGACTATCCCGATCTCAGTTTGGGCACAGTCTATCGGAATCTCTCCCAGCTCAAGGACGCGGGGCTGATTCAATCGGTAGGCGTTATCAATGGGCAGGAACATTTCGACGCCAATGTCTCCCCCCACACCCATCTGATCTGCCGAGGCTGCGGCACTGTTCGGGACTTGTTTGAAATCAACGTCTCCGACGAAATTGCACAGCAAGCGGCCGATGTCAGCGGCTATCAGATCACCGGCGTCAGCCTGCGGCTTACGGGCCTCTGCCCCAGCTGCAAGAAGAAATCTATTTCGTAGTTCAAGGGAATTCATCCCACAAATTTTACAACAATTTTATGGAGGTACTAATTATGGCGAAGTATGTTTGCACTGTTTGCGGTTATGTTTACGAAGGCGAGTCCCTGCCCGCTGATTTCAAATGTCCCCTTTGCGGCGTTGGCGCTGACAAGTTCAAGAAGATCGAGGGCGAGATGACCCTGGCTGCCGAGCACGAGTATGGCGTCTACGACAGCACCGTAAAGAACAACGCCGCCGTTTCCGACGAAGACAAGGCTTATATTCTGGAGCAGCTGAAGGCAAACTTCACCGGCGAGTGCTCTGAGGTTGGCATGTATCTGTGCATGGCCCGCATCGCTCATCGTGAGGGCTATCCCGAGATCGGCCTGTACTGGGAGAAGGCCGCTTATGAAGAGGCTGAGCACGCTGCAAAGTTCGCAGAGCTCCTGGGCACCGAGCTGGAGCCCAACATGACCGCTTCCACCGAGAAGAACCTGGCATGGCGTGTGGACTGCGAGTACGGCGCTACCGAGGGCAAGGTGGAGCTGGCTACCGTGGCAAAGAAGAACGGTCTGGACGCTATCCACGACACCGTGCATGAGATGGCAAGAGACGAGGCCCGGCATGGCAAGGCGCTGGCTGGCCTGCTCAAGAGATATTTCGGGAAGTAAATCTTTGAAACAGCAAAAAATCAGGAGCATCCATTTGGGTGCTCCTGATTTTTGCTCCAAATTATAGCACGAACAAGCCAATGGCAAAGATGATTGCATAGATTATCAGCTTTCGCCGATGCTCTTTTATATCCTCATCTGTCCAATAAGTGTTTTTCGCCATACACTCACTTTTAAAATTCTTCCACTCTTTTATTCTTGTGTACAGCCATGAGCAAAACTGAAGAAACGCAGTAATTACAATGGTTCCCGGTCATGGCTGAAACCGAAAATCACTCAGATGATA
>CAVJLG010000030.1:0-3786 GCA_963650135.1 Barnesiella intestinihominis
TAATCTGAAAAAGGAAACGCTGGTAGAAAGAATAAGGTATCAGGGATAGCAAGTATTGCTGGGATATCCTCAGTATCATAGTGGCGATAACGAGTACAGCTATTGCAATTTACTTTGGGGAATGGATAAAATCAGTTATTCCTATAGATCTCATTATGTTGTTGCTACTGGTACATATGGTTTATATCGGAATCAGATGTTATATGAAAGAACGGGGACATTATTAGGGAATAAATAGGATATTGAGAAAACGATGATGTAAACTGTCGTTTTCTCAATGTTGTTTGATAAAAAGATGCAGATGGAAATTATGGCTGCGATTAACAAAGTTAAAGATAATGCAGTTGTTATTGCAGATTGAGAAAGCGTACAACATCAGTTTAACGATTACCGCTGTGATTTAACGATTGCCCCAGCCGTTTAACGATTACAACGTCACAGACAGCCGCAAACCCCATAAAACGCGCGAACCCCGCCGTGGAATTGCTCCGCAGCGGGGTTGATTTTTGAGTTGAAATGCCTGAAACGCCTGATTTCAAGCGGTTTTCGGGCATAAAAAATCCACCGTAATTCTATCAAAATTACGGTGGACTTATGGCGGAGCAGGAGGGATTTGAACCCTCGGTACCCTTTTGGGGTACACACGATTTCCAGTCGTGCCCGTTATGACCACTTCGATACTGCTCCATATTCGGTTGTGCTGCATCAGACAGCTCATATATATTACTACAGAGACGTGATTTTGTCAATAGCTTTTTTCACATTTTTCGCGTTTTTCTTTCCGTTCCCCGGAGCATGTTTTCTCTCCGGGGAACGGACTGATTTGCTTTTGTTAAGAATCCATCGAATTGATGCAGGCAGAAAGCACGCTGCTGATAATGGGAACGCAGACCTCGCTGCCGCTGCCCGCATCCTCCACGATCACGATGAATGCCAAGGGATACTGGCTGTCCTGGACAAAGCCCGCAAACATGGCGTTTGGGTTCTGTCCCTCCACCTCGGCGGTGCCGGACTTTGCGCAGACATAAACGTCAGGGAAATTGCCGGTGCCATAGTTATTCACCACGTCGTCCCGCATCATCCGTGCCAGCGTACCGGCGGTATTGGCGGACATGGTGCGGTCCAGCATTTTCTTCTCTGCGGAGTACACCTTAATGCCCTCAGGGGTTTCTACGCTGTCCACCACATAGGGCGACGCCGCCTGTCCCCCTGCTGCAATGGAGCCTACAAAGGTCATAAACTGGCAGGGATTGATGAGGTCGGTATACTGCCCGATGCCGGACCAGGCCAGGGATGCGCCGGTGGCATTTGACAAATCGAAATTACCCGCCGCAGTAGTGGTGCCGTCGAACTTGAGCCGATTGGTAATTCCCGCCGCCTGGGCATATTTCGTCATGGTGTCCGCCCCCAGCTCCTCCGCCAGCTCGCCAAACACGATGTTGCAGGACTTGGTAAGGCCCGTACCAAAGGAGATATCCCCATGATAATCCTCACAGGTGATATACTCCCCGTTGATGGCCTCCTGCTGCTCGCACCGGAAGGTACGGGAGGAAACGTCGGGAATATTGTCGATGGCAGCCGCTGCTGTGACCAGCTTAAAAATGGAGCCGGGCACATAGGTAGCGGCGGTGAAGCGGTTGAGGAACACGCCGTCATAATAGGAGTCGCTTTCGATAGTTTCCATGCTGGGGGCGTCGTCCGGGTCATAGGTGCCCGAGGACACCATACAGAGGATTTCGCCGGTCTGATAGTTGTAAACGCCCACAGTCCCCTTTCGATCCCCCAGCCCATTCAGGGCCGCCACGCAGGCATTGGTGGACAGGGTGAGATTCAGGGTATTTCCCGCGGAATTGCTGCGATAAAGGCCGTTGATGGCGTTATAATCCAGCAGATATTCCGCATAGGTGTTGATCAGCGGAGCCTCAATCTGGCCGTTGCGGTCCCCCAACAGATGGAGGGTGGCCTTCCGGACCATTTCATCGGTGGCATAGGTGCGGGTGGCGCCGTTGTCCAATACCAGGACCCCATCCCGATCCCGCACAGAGCCGGTGGAAATATTGCCGCCGGAATACACATGGGGGCTGCCCTGGGTGGTGACCCACTGGCGGGCATTTAAGAAATACTGCACGATAAACGCCGCCATGCCCACCACAACCAGCACGGAAAGCAGCGTAGTTACAATGGCGCGGCTGGATATTTTCTTCATGCCTGAGCCCTCCTTTTTGCATTGGACGGCAGGGACGTGGCAAAGCTGGCGTTCTGCCGGGTATCCGCCGCCTTTACAAAGGCCAGCATGCCCCAAGCGCTCATCATACTGGAGCCGCCGTTTGACAGGAACGGGAACGTTACGCCGGTAAAGGGCAGAAAATCCACCGTGCCGAATACGTTGAGAATCATCTGGAACAGCAGAATGCTCATAGCCGAGCAGGCTGCAATGGCATAGAACGAACTGCGGCACAGGGACGCGGAACGCACCGCAAACAGTGCAATGCAAACCACAAACAGCACGCAGCAAACGCCCACAATCAGGCCCCATTCCTCGCAGACCGTACAGAATACAATATCGCTGTCCGCCGCGAACACATGCTTCAGCTGACCGTTGCCTGCGCCCAGGCCAAACAGTCCGCCTGCCGCCAGGCACATGAGCGCCTGGGTCTGCTGATAGCCGCCGCCGCTGATATCGTCCCAAATATGCCGCCAGGATGCAAACCGGCTGGCAATATGGGGCTTCATTTTCAGCGCCATAAAGCCCGCAAAGCCGGTGCCTGCGCAGATCAGCGAAATGGTTGCGAAATCGCCGGACCGGAGATATGCAATCACCAGGAAGGCCACAAAATAGACCATGGCGGTGCCGAAATCATTGGCCAGCGCCAGCAGCACGCAGCAAATGCCGGAGTAGAGAATGAACAGGAACAGGTTCCGCTTGGTCATCAATCGGTCCAAGGTGGAGGTTCCCGCAAAGACGAAGGAGATCTTCACCAGCTCCGAGGGCTGGATGGTCATGGGTCCAATCCGGATCCATGCCTTTGCGCCGTGGGTCAGCTCCGGGCTAATACCGATCACCAGCACCAGCGCCAGCAGCAGCGGACCCACTGCCGCAGCAAGATACCGGAGCTTTTTCGCCGTCTCCAGCTCCCGCATACAGAAGCCGATAATCATAAACAAAATGATGCCCAGCACCATGGAAATCACGGTTTTCGTCAGTTCCTCCGGCGAGACTGAGGCAATCACTGCAAGCCCTATGGTACAGAGGAAAAACGCAATGGTTTCCACCTCAAAGCCGCTGCGGCGCATAATCTTATTAAAGAAAAACAGGCCCCACATCAGCAGCAGGGTTGCGCCGAAGGACGTAAAAATGCTCTGCCAATATTCGCTGTCGCAGCCAATCATCAGCTGCACCACGCTCAGGCACTGGAATACCGTTAAAAGAATCAGCGTCAGCGCCGGAGACACCACATGCTTGGGATTGGTCCGGCAGGCGGCCACATAGTCCGCCTCCTCCTGGGTAATGGGCACCAGAGTAACCTCCAGCCCATTGAGCGAGATCAGGTCGCCAAAGCCCACTTCCGTCAGCCCGGTAATCGTCTCGCCGTTGACCGCAATGCCCCCGCGCCCGCCGACGTCGCCGATGGTCCAGCTGCCGTCGTCATATCGGGTGAGAACCGCATGCTGCTTATAAATATTGTCGAAATTCATCTGGATGTCGTTGCGCCGGGTGCGGCCGATGGTGTTTTCCCAATGGGTCACCGGCAGCCGGGAGCCATCCTCAAAGGCAATATGTCCCCA
>CAVJLG010000031.1:0-11559 GCA_963650135.1 Barnesiella intestinihominis
TATCATCTGAGTGATTTTCGGTTTCAGCCATGACCGGGAACCATTGTAATTACTGGGTTTCTTCAGTTTTGCTCATGGCTGGGTGGGTAATCTAATGGAGGGGATGTATAATATGTCTTTTATTGATGATGAAATTGCTAAAGCAAATATAAATAGAGAGAAGTTAGTGACAAAAACGGCGGAAGAAAAAACCAATGCAATATCAACTGCTGAACAAAGAATAGCTGATAAAATTGTATCGAGGTTGAAGAGAGAATTGCAAATTGCCATCAGCCGTGATGAGCATTTTGTACGGTATTGTTGGTATAAAGAGACTGCTACATGTACGTTTCATAGCAAACAAGGTTATGTCTCAACTTGGAACAAAGGCGAGATTGTATCTAAATGTACAAGTTGGTCTTTAGAAGAATTTATAAATAGCTCGTGGGGCGTACCATCTTTGCAAGAAACCTTCGAAGAGACTTTATTTTATCCTCTTGGTGAAAAAAATCTGAATTATGGAAGAATACAGGATATTGTTAAAAAGACATTGTTGGATTTAGGTGTCAAAAGAGCCACAGTATATATTGGTTATCATGATTCGTATATATCCAAGGATAAGTACTTATTTATTACTACAAAGACAAAATGTCGTATTGTAAACCCAGTGAAAATATATGTTGAAGCGTCATGGAGATAATGGAAAATATTCTGTTTATTATATGATATCTGACAAGGTAAAATACAGTCCTGAATAAAGAACATTGAACTGGTATAATCCCACATGTGTGGTCTGATGCATATTCATCCGTCTAACATATTTATTGCCGTGCTTGTGAAGTCTGGGGTTGTATGGTAATATGGAAGAAAACAAGGAACCATTTGAAAGGGAAGGGAAAAGCGGATGAAATACTTGGAAATTGCGATCCTCACCGTTATCATCGGTTACACGGGGGATGCACTCCTGGGGAATTTCCTGAATTGGCCGAGTGCTGGGATGATTTGCGCCATAGCGACAGTGGGGGCGTTCCTGCTGCGGGAGATTGAGAAAAAGTAAGGAAGAATGCAGTAAAAACGGGCACACATGCGGAATGTTCTTCCCATGTGTGCCCGTTCTGCTGTTTCCTTAGTCTGCGTTGAGAATCTTCATAAACTCGTCGCCGGTGATGGTTTCCTTCTCGTAGAGATACTGTGCCAGCTCGTCCAGTTTTTCCCGGTTTTCCGACAGAATCTCAATGGCCTTGGTGTGCTGCTTCTTCACCAGAGCAATGACCTGACGGTCAATTTCCGCCTGGGTTTCCGCCGAGCAGACCAGGGAGGTGTCGCCGCCCAGATACTGGTTGGTGACTGTCTCCAGGGCCACCATGTCGAAGTCCTGGCTCATGCCGTAGCGAGTAATCATCGCACGGGCCAGCTTGGTGGCCTGCTCAATATCATTGGAAGCGCCGGTGGTAAAGGAATCGGTGGTCAGCTCCTCGGCGGCACGTCCGCCGGTGAGGGTGGCGATCTTGTTTTCGATTTCCTTCTTGCTCATGAGATAGTGGTTGCCTTCCTCCACCTGCATGGTATAGCCCAGTGCGCCGGAGGTACGGGGCACGATGGTGATCTTCTGCACCGGTGCGGAGTTGGTCTGCTTGGCTGCCACCAGGGCATGACCAATTTCGTGGTATGCCACAATGCGCTTTTCCGCGTCGGTGAGAATGGCATTCTTCTTCTGATAACCAGCGATGACCACCTCGATGCTCTCTTCCAAATCCGCCTGGGTGGCAACACCGCGGCCATCCCGGACCGCACGCAGGGCTGCCTCGTTGACGATGTTTGCCAGCTCAGCGCCGGATGCACCGGAGGCCATGCGGGCGATTTTGCTGAAGTCCACATCGTCGGCAATCTTAATCTTCTTGGCATGGACCCGGAGAATTTCTTCCCGTCCCTTGAGATCCGGCAGCTCCACCGGGACGCGGCGGTCAAAACGACCGGGCCGCAGCAGGGCGGGGTCCAGAGAATCCGGGCGGTTGGTGGCGGCGAGAATGACCACGCCGGTGTTGCCCTCAAAGCCGTCCATTTCGGTGAGCAGCTGGTTCAGGGTCTGCTCCCGCTCGTCGTTGCCGCCATAGTTGCCGCTGTTACGCTTTTGACCAATGGCATCAATCTCGTCAATGAACACGATGCAGGGGGCCTTTTCCTTGGCCTGCTTAAAGAGGTCACGGACCTTGGAAGCGCCCATGCCCACAAACATCTCCACAAATTCCGAACCGGACATGGAGAAGAACGGCACATTGGATTCGCCTGCGACGGCCTTGGCCAGCATGGTTTTACCGGTGCCGGGAGGGCCCACCAGCAGGATACCCTTGGGCATGGAAGCACCGATTGCCTCGTATTTGGAGGGGTCATGGAGATAGTGGACGATTTCCGCCAGATTCTCCTTGGCCTCGTCCTCACCGGCAACATCAGAGAATTTGATGCCGTCGGAGGATTTCACATAGACCTTTGCATTGCTCTTGCCCATGTTGAACATCATGGAGTTGGAGCCGCCCATCTTCTGCATGAGCTTTTTGGACATCCACTGCCCCAGCCCGATGAAAATCACCAGGGGCAGAATCCAGGTGAGCAGCAGATTCATCAGCGGGGACGTCTGCTGTACAATTTCGCTGGAGAACTGTGCGCCGGAATCATAGAGTCGCTGCACCAGATCGTCGTCGTTCATAACGCCGGTTTTGTAGTAGTTGTCGCCGGACTTGTCTGTAAACAAAATTTCGTCGTCGGAAATCTCCACTTGGCCGATTTCCTTGTTTTCGGTCATTTCCATGAAAGTGCCATAATCCACTTCCTTGACCTGCTTTTCCGCCAGATAGGGCACCAGCAGCATGTTAATCAGCAGCATGGCAATCAGCACCAGCGCATAGTAAAATATCAGCGGTTTTTTGGGCTTTTTTACTTCGTTCACAGGATTACCTCACTTTGCGGCAGTGCCGCTTTCTCTTTTTTCACATTATACGATAGAAACTGTTGAAAGTGATAACGAAACTTTGAACTTTTTCGGAGAAATTATGAACAAAAATTCCCGCCCCAGGGAAAACCGGGACGGGAACGGGAAATCAGTCAAAATGACTTTCAATGATGTAATCGCTGAGGGCGGCGGTCCATTCCTTGGGCTCTTCAATGCCGGTGATTCGCAGCATCATGGTGTCCAAAACGGAATAGTTGGGGCGCTGATCCTCTACGATCACGGGCTCCACCACAGCTTCTTTATGGGCTTTCTTTAAGACTTCCTTGGCAAAGGCATAACGGCTGCAGGAGCCCTTGCATACGACATGATAGGTGCCGCACTCCTGAGAATCCAGCATTGCAGCGATGGTGCGGGCAATTTCCTTGATGCTGGTGGGGGAGGCAATCTGGTTGTTGGCCATTTTCAGCACCTCACCCTTTTCGGCAGCAGTGAGAATCTGCTCCACCATGTCGCCGCCGCCGCCATAGACCCAGCAGGAACGGATGATGAGATAGCGCCCGGCCAGGGTTTTGACGAATTCCTCACCGGCCAGCTTGGATTTTCCATAAGTGCTCCGGGGAACGGCGGTGTCGAACTCGTGATAGGGCACCGAGGCTGTGCCGTCGAAAATATCGTCGGTGGAGAGCTGCACCAGCAGTGCGCCGGTGGACTGGGCTGCCATGGCAAGGTTCCGGGCGCCGATGGTGTTGACCTTATAGGCCATCTCCTGATTTTCCTGGCAAGCGGCAATATTGGTGTAGCCTGCGCAGTTGATAATCACGTCGGGAAGCTGCCGGTCTGCCAGCTTCATGACGGTGGCTTCGTCGGAAACGTCGCCGTCCTCTAAATCGGTTGCAAATACTTTATAACCCCAGCCCTCAAAGTAACGGGTTAGAGCAGAGCCCACGCGCCCCTTTGCGCCGGTGATCCAAATTTTTTTCATACTGGGCACCTCTTTCTGGTTACCTCCGGTGGTAGCTGCCGGATGAACTTTAGCGAATTGCTTGATAAGATTATAGCAAACCAGGGACGGATGCACAAGGGGATTTCCGGAGAAAAATTACGGCGACGGCGGCAATTTTGCAGGGAAATCAAAGATTTCTTTTGATTTCCCGCCGTACTTCGACAGACTTTTTCGGACCTTCGGCGTACAATATTCCTGTGATAAACTGGCTGCGGCTCAGGGGGCGAGTTCATCCAGCTTGAGCACGGCGGCAGTCATATCATCCTCCCCACCGGCTGCCTCGGCTTGGGCCGTGAGCAGGGAAGCCAGCTCTTTGACATTTTCCCCGTCATAGCCCCGGAGGATATCCTCCGTTTCTTCCCGGACAACGCCATCGCTGACCAAAACCAGCATATCCCCTCCCCAAAGGGACAGTCGTATCACCTCGGCGGCATTGGTGCTCCCCACACCAAGCCCTGGGGGCGGTGCGGCTGTTCCTAATTTTTTGACGATTTTTCCGGATTTCACATAGCTGGGTGCAGCGCCCCATTTGTAAAGCGTGCCCTGACCGGTGATGAGGCTCAACTCCAGAATATCCATGGTGGAGAAGCAGCCCGTGTCCCGGAGGATATACATGCCGTTGAGAAACTCCATGGCGTGGTCCGGCTGCATACCTGCTTGAATCAGGGATGAGAGGGTGTCTACAGCCGTGGTGCTCTCCTTGGCGGCGTCGGCTCCGGTGCCCATACCGTCGCATAAAATCGCATAGAGTCTGCCGTCGTCTGTATGGAAGCAGATGCCGCGATCACCGCTGATCCGTGCGCCTCTGCGGCCCCGGGCAGCCACGCCGATTTTTACGGTATAGGATTCTTGCGGGGTAATCTGCACGGAGCGAAGCTGCCGGGCGTTTTCCTCCAACAGCTCTGACATGTGGAGCAGATTTCGGCTGGCAATCAGGCGGTTTTCCTCATTGCGGTTGCGGAATTGACTGCGGCAGGCGATGCTGTTGAGCTCTTGGTTCAGCGCCACCAGCAGGCCCTCCATGTGGCGGCATTCCTGGGAAAACTCCGGGGGAAAATCCTCGCGCTGGGCCTCGCCCCGGTCTAGAATCACCCCCAGGACGCTGCGCATGGTTTGATAGGTGCTTTGGGCATCCCGCTCCCAGCAGATGCTGTAGCGGGTACACTGGCGGCAGACCTTATTGGCGGCTTTGTCGAAGATATGCTCCCGTTCCTGCTGGGCCTTTTGCTCCGGGTCCAGGCCGATGGCGGCGTAGAGCTGGTGCAGGGCGGTTTCGCCGTAGGAAAGCCGCTGCTCCACCAATGCGGAGGACTGCTCAATGGCGCTCTCCTCCCGCCCAACAATCATGGTGCCCGGGAGAATCAGCGACAGCACCACGCCTAGGCCTAGATTTGCAAAGACCATGGGCTGAAAATCTCCGAGATACAGCATAGCAGCGCCCATGCCCGTGGCGGCAAGCACGGTGCGCATCCATTTATGCTGCCGGGAAATGCAGGTGCCAGCCAATGCCCCTGCGGTGATGGTCAGTGCCCAGGTGCCGCCGGTCATGAAGCTGGCGTCCAGGGCAAGCCCCGAGCATGCCCCCACTGCCGCACTGGTGCCGGGATCGGTGCGCCGGGCAGAGAGCACCGTAACGGCACAGGAAGCAATGATCCCCGGATTCAGTGACCAGGGAAGCTGCAAACGGCTCAGCCCTACGAGAAAGAACGCCAGGGCCATCATGGCGCCGGTACTGCGGCGCTTTTTCTGGAGCAGTGCGTCAAAGGCCAGGGGGCTCAGGGCAGAGAGCAGTACATTTTGGGCATAGCCTGCCAGAAGCAACGGGGTCAGCTGGCGGCTAAACAGAAAGATTGCACCCACCACGCCGCGCATGATTCCCGGCACCAGGCAGCGGAACCAGGACTGCTTGGTGACCCAAAGAGAGCCGAATATGTACATGGTCACAAAGATTAGGAGCCCTGTGCTGGTAAGCTCCAGTCCCTGGGAAAAAGACTGCATGGTAAGGGCTCCTGCAATGGCCCCCACTAAGGTGCAAAGCCCCCGCAGCCCGCCACCGGCGGCGGATAAAAGTCCCAGCACAAAGGGCGCGGGCTGTCCTGCCAACTGCCCGCAGGCGAGCACAAAGCCGCAGACCAGAAAGAGAAGGCAGGAGACGGTTTCGCGCAGGGCAGGGCGAGTAATCACCAGGGGCGACTGGGTGTAGAACCACTGTTCCAGAATGGGGCGTTTCTTCAGCTTTTGTTTCATGCAAACCTTCTCCTCCCGTGGATGCAGAATGGAACGGAATCCCGCTGTTTGCTGCCATTATAGCGCATGGCGGCGAAGCATCCTGTCGGGAAATGCTGCGGGAAATGGGAAAGCGAAAATCATCCGGAAAAACCGGGAAGAATCGGGGAAAGTATGGAGAAAAGCCCTTGCACAAATCCGGGAAAGCGGGTACAATGAGAAAAGAGAAAGGACGGCGATTTTCTTGGCAACGGAAATTGAAATGAAGCTCGGCGTACCCAGCGAGGACATCCTGCACAAGGTGCTGGAAGACCCGGAGCTCACCCAATATATGAAAGACGACTATGAAACCCGGCATATGCACAGCACCTATTACGACACCGCGGATGGGCAGCTGAGCCGCCGGAAGTGGACGCTGCGGCTTCGTGACGAGGGCGGTCAGCGGGTAGCGGCCTTTAAAACGGCAAATCTCAGCGACGATGCAGGCTTTTTCACCCGAAATGAGTGGCAGTGCTTGGTGGACAACATTGAAGACGCCATTCCGCTGCTCATCGACCAGGGTGCACCCCGGGAGCTGAAAAATATTCTCAAGGGAAAGCCTCTGGTGGAAACCTGCGGCGCGGAATTTGACCGAAAAGCGGCGTGCCTGTTTTTGGACGACGGCGTTCGGGTGGAGTTGGCCGGAGATTTGGGCTATTTGTTCGCTGGGGAGCGGAAGGAACCCATCTGCGAGGTGGAAGTGGAGCTTTTGTACGGAGACGCAGGCAGCTTGCCGCCGCTGTGCAGCCAGCTGATCTCGGAATACGGCCTCTATGAGGAAAAACGCAGCAAATATCAGCGGGCAAGAGCCTTGGCTGTACAGGAAACTGAAGAATAACAAAAGGAGGACCACAGAGCGAATCTGTGATCCTCTTTTTTATGGGATTAGAATGCGAAATTGCCGTCAATGAACACGGGGATTTCCTTCCCGTCCTGGGTGATGCCGGTGATGGAAAGATCCTGGGTGCCGACCATAAAGTCCACATGGGTAATGGACTGGTTCAGGCCCCGGGCTTTTTGCTGCTCTGCATCCAACTCCTCGCCGCCCACAATGCAGTTGGGATAGGCAGAACCAAAGGCCAGATGGCAAGAGGCGTTTTCGTCAAACAGGGTGTTGTAGAACAGCAGGCCGGTGTTGCGAATGGGGGAATCATAGGGCACCAGGGCAACCTCGCCCAGGTAAGACGCGCCCTCGTCCACCTGGGTGGCGGAACGGAGATATTCTTCGCCGGTTTCCGCGTGGACATTGACGATTTTGCCATCCTGGAAGTCCAGGTAGAAATCCTTTACCAGATTGCCGTCCAGCGCCAGGGGGAGGGCAGCATATACCCTGCCGTTTACACCGTTCCACTGGGGCGCAGTGAACACCTCTTCGGTGGGCATATTGGCGACGAATTCCACGCCATCGGCGCTGAATTCACTGCCACCCTGCCAGATGTGATGCTCCGGCAGCGTAATGGTGAGGTCGGTGCCCAGGGAGTTCTTATAGTGAAGCGCCTTGAAGTTATAGTCGTTGAGGGTTTTGCACCGGCGGGCGCTGGTGTCAACATGCTCCCGCCAACGGGCAACGGCGGTACCGTCGCCGGAAATGCGGCAGGTGGCAAAAATCGCATCCCACAGTGCATCCACCGCGTCGGCAGCAGAACGGTCCGGGAAGACCTTCTGGGCCCATGCCGCAGTGGGATATGCGCCGATGGACCACTGGAACTTACCGGCGGTCATGGCGTCGTAATAGGCGCGGGTAGAGGTGCCGTAAATGCGACGCCATGCCTGAATGCGCTGGGGGTCTACTCCCTGGAGCAGTTGGGGATCGCTGCTGTCGATGCTGAGCACGGGGCACTGATTGGCGGTCAGATAGTCAAATTTCGCTTGGGTATAGCTGGGGAACTCAGAGAACACCTGGGCATCGGCTTTGAGATAGCGCTGACGGGAGATATAATCATCGGTCCAGTCCACCAGCACGTCCCGGGCGCCAAGGTCCAGGGCGACCTGGGCACAAAGACGAATCAGGGGCGCGCAATCCACGCTTCCGGCGATGCGAGGAGTCTGACCGGGCTGTACATTCATGCCGATTTCCACCAGCAGATGGGCATATTCATTGAGCTTGGCTTCAAAATTTTCCATGATGGTCACAACCTCTTTTTCGTTGAGATAGGGTGAGTATAGCATATCGGGAGAATTCCTGCAAGATTGGAAACAGGCTGCCGCACCAAGGCGACAGCCTGCATAATTTGATGGGAATTTAGCCTTCCTTCACCACCAGCATGCCGCCGGAAGCGAGGGTATAGGTGCCTGCGGTCTTGCCAATGGCCTGAATGGTAACACCGGCAGGTGCGTCGATCTGGTCGGTGTCCACTTCGCCTACCAGGGTGACAGAGGACTGATTGGTAGCCGTCCAGGTGCTTTCGCCATTAAAGTGGAGAATGGCACCCTGAATTGCGCCCACCAGAGAAGCATCCTCCAGGTAGACATTCATCTCACGATCGGGGTCCTCATGGAGAATCGCGCCCTCCAGCTCAGAATCCTTGATGTGGACATGGATGCCATAAACCCGCTTGCCGCCGGTCTTGGTGGCGTTGGGGTCGGTGTTGACAATGGAGTGAACCAATACGCCGTTGTCAGCCGTAATATCGCTGCTCTCAATGTTCACAATGGCGTTCTGGCTGCGGATGGAAACCGCGTCCTTGACGGAGTTGACGGCGCTGTTCCGGATGGTCAGGGTGCCAACCTCAGAGGGCATGCCCATGACGCAGTGAATGTGGGCAAAATAGCTGCCGCAGACGGCGGTGCAGTCGTCAAAGGTCATGTCGCACTCACCAGCCATAATACCAGCCTGATCGGCTACGTCAAAGTCGCAGCTGTTGAAGAAGTCGTGGCAGCAGCCGTCGGCATAAGCGCCGTAACCGGAGAGAATGGTCTGCACCTTGCAGTTGTTGGCCTCCAGCTTCACATAGCCCTCGGAGCCGTCGGTGGACAGGGCTGCCCAACCGTCACCAATGATGGTGGAATCGTAGAGATACGTCTCGGAGTTGGACTGGGTGCAGTGCGTACGGCAGTTGCCCTGGATTTCCAGCGCTGCCGGGGGATGACCGGCGTCCTCCAGATTGGCGGCAGCAGCGCCGAAGGGAGCGCCGTGGCCATGGAGATAGCTGTTGTAGATATACATCTTGGAATACTGCTCAGTAGCGGTGCAGCAGCGGGCCTTGCCAACGGTGAGCACCTTGCAGTTTTTAATGGTCATCTCGGAATGATCCCCGGCAAACAGACCGGAGCCCTTGCCGCCCAGACCGTTAGAATTGGAGTGCAGGAAGATGGTGGAGTCCTCTACGGTGTACTTCTCGCCCTCGCCGAAAACGGTGATACCGCCTGCGTCGGGATCGTCGGACTCAATGTAGACAGCCTTGGCCTCAGTGTCGCCAATGGTGCCGATAACGGTAGGCGCCTTGTCAAACTCGCCCATGGTGAGCTTGCCGTTTTCCTTCAGCGCAACGGGGGTTTTGGGCGTGTTGGGGCCACCGGGAGGGCCTCCTTCGCCAGGGCCACCAGGACCGCCAGGACCGCCGGGGCCACCAGGACCGCCAGGACCGCCAGGACCACCGGGGCCACCAGGACCACCGCCCATCATCGCCATCATTTCCTCCAGCGTGGGCATTTTAAATTCCTCCCGAACAGGAGGCTCATATGTAATTCCCTGAATCTTGGACATGATAATCATCCTTCTTTCGTCAGTTGATGGGGCCGGGACAAAACTGTTCCGGTAACGAAATTATTATACAATAGCGGGCGGGGGAGTACAAGATGATTTTTGGAATTCGTACTGTTTCCCGATGGTCAGTTTCTGCTGTGAAGCAACCAATTAGTTCTCGATGGGAGAAATCTCGGATAAAAAGTGGAAGGGAACACCGCAGTGGCTGCAAGCGTCGTGGCTGGAGGACTGCATCATGTGGCACTTGGGGCAGGTGAGCATATCCTCGGGGCGAAACGGAAATTCGATGGCCGGAATCACCGGAATATCCATGGGATCGGGAGCGGAATCATTGGGCTCCGGCGGAACCGGTGCATCGAACATTCGGCTCTGGGATGCGTCCGGTCGGGCCAGAATCTCCTGCTGCTGCCGACAGGACAGCTCCAGCAGGGCGGTAATCTCGTCTAGTTTCGAAAGAATGGATTCGGTATCCATGGTATGGCCTCCTCAAGCAAGATACCACGACTATATCAATTTCAGAAAAGACTGTCAAGGTGAGAAAAGGACAGCTTGACGAACCGGGGCGGCTATTATACAATGAAACAACGAAGAAAACCGTGCAAAGGGGAAATGACTGTGTATTATCTTGGCGTAGATCTGGGGGGCACCAATATTGCCTGCGGTGTGGTGAATCGGCAGGGCGAAATTCTGGGCCGGGCTTCCGTAAAAACCGGGCTGCCTGCCACCGGCGAAGAGATTGCCGCGCGGATTGCGGACTGCTGCCGAATGGCCATGGAACAGGCGGGCTGCGCAGAGGAGCAGGTGGAGTCCGTGGGCATCGGCACCCCGGGCATTGCTAATTCCGATTCCGGCCAGGTGGAGTACAGCTGTAATCTGGGCTTCCGAAATACCCCACTTGCAGCGATGGTGTCGAGTAAGCTTGGAAAACCGGTGTATTTGGAGAACGACGCCAATGCGGCAGCCCTGGGAGAATTTGCGGCGGGCTGCGGGCGGGGCAGTCATTCTCTGATTGCCATTACCCTGGGCACCGGCGTGGGCGGTGGTGTAGTCATGAACGATAAGTTGCTCACCGGCTTTAACTTTGCAGGGGCGGAGATCGGACATTTTGTGATGGTGCATCATGGCGAACCCTGCTCCTGCGGAAGACGGGGCTGCTTTGAGGCCTATTGCTCTGCTACGGCGCTGATTCGTCAGACCCGCCGGGCCATGGAGAAGCATCCCGAGAGTAAAATGTGGGAAGTTGCTCCCACGCTGGAGCAGGTAGAGGGCAAGACTGCCTTTGATGCCATGGAGCTGGGGGATGCGGCGGCAAAGCAGGTGGTAGAGCAGTATTGCTCGTACCTGGCCTGCGGGCTTACGTCCATTGTCAACATCTTTCAGCCGGAGGTGCTGTGTGTAGGCGGCGGCATTTGCAACCAGGGCGAAACGCTGCTCCGCCCGGTACGGGAGATTTTTGATCGGGAGGATTATGCCCGGGATTGCAGTCGCCGTACCCGTATTGTTCGCGCGGAACTGGGCAACGATGCAGGAATCATCGGCGCTGCGCTTCTGCCGCTGTACCGCTGAATGCAAAGCGCATATAAAAAGGACCCTATGCCGTGTTGTGATATGTACCCCCAATACTGGACACCCGGTATTGGGGGTATTGCTATATGAAAT
>CAVJLG010000032.1:0-78488 GCA_963650135.1 Barnesiella intestinihominis
TATCATCTGAGTGATTTTCGGTTTCAGCCATGACCGGGAACCATTGTAATTACTGCGTTTCTTCAGTTTTGCTCATGGCTGTTACAGAACAGAAAAGAGGTGTGCATTGCAAGCATGGATCATATGGTTACAATGACAGATGAATACGGACGGGAGGTTCGCTTCGAATTTTTAGAGCTGATCCCTTATGCAGGACATGAGTATGTAGTGCTGCTTCCGGCGGACGAGCCCGAAGAAAGCGTTGGAGAAGTTGTAATTTTGGAGCTTGAAGACTGCCAGAGTGATTCTAATGTAGAGTCGTATGTTTCGGTTGCGTCGGAAGTTGTTCTCAATGCCGTATTTGATATTTTTAAGAGCAATCACAGAAATTTATTTGAATTTACAGACTAATTTGTTTCAATGCGCACCGTTCTTCCCCTGTCCCAGACCAATGGTATGAGATAATAGAATCAGCGGGGGGACCTTGGATTTTTTGCGTTCTTCCAGCACAAGTTTTGGAGGTTCAAAATTATGAAAATCAAGTTTATTTCCAAGAATGAGGCCATGAATATTATGCAGCGGTCCAATCCGGCACTGCGGACCATGGCGATGAAGAAAGCCGAGAAAGAAGCGAACAATGAGCCGTATGCAGGTTATCGCGCCTTCTCTGAAAACGTCGGAAATACGATTTATTATATCCACGACATAAACCGTGGAGAAATTGAGGCCATCCTCTGCCCACTCGTACGCGGCTTGCGCGGAGTTACTTTTTCTGCCACTTTTTTAATCCCTGAGACTGGTTGTGATATTGCTGCTCAGGCGCTCAAGGAAGTCGAAAATAACGCTTGGGAGGTACATAAGATGAACGGCGGCAGCGGCTGCGAGGTGCTGCTTGGACTTTATACAGCAGAAGCGGCAAGTGTAAAGGAGGTGGATTTGGTTCAGTTGTTTTGGCCTGTTTAAGTTATAAGCGCAGGTCCAGTATTTTGGTGGGGCTGTACAAAAAGCAGTGCCCACCAGAATGCTGTTGAAAATTGTTATTTTTATGGTAAAATGGGATTACATTTTGTACAAACATACAACGACGTGCATTAACAAAAAGGACGGACGGAAAGGAGCAGTTATGGCAAACTTAAAACTAAAAAAACTATCCAGGATGCCCATAGGCACACATGTAGAAATCACCTATAGTGCAGGGGATTCCAACCGAAAGATAAGCGGCATCTTAACTGACAGCGATTTTTCAGAGAGCGTAGAGATCACAGCATACGACGGAGAATGCATTGTCCTAGACTTCTCTCTGATTCTAGGAGTCCTGGAAACAAAGTCTATTAGAGAGGTGTTGACCAATACCCCCATAGGGACGAAGGTGCGTTTCTCATATGGAGATGAGAATCAAAGGGAACCCAATACAGCGGGAACAGTAACCGACAATGACAATGAAGAAAGCATTGAAATTTCTGTTTCTACTGGGAAAGAAATTGTCCTTGACTATGATTTAATCAGAAGCTTTCTTGTAATCGATTCTGCCAGAACAATACATAGCAAGACAAAAGAAGCAGCAGTGCCAGTCATAGATTCAGGGGAATCTACTAGAGTCGAGCCGTCAAGGAGTGCAAAGCTGCTGGAGCAAGAACCCGAGGATAATGGTGGAATTGTCGTCTGCCACGGTATAGCTGTCGGCAAGAAGCATGGTGCGTTCGCCGTTGGTGTTGACTCTCCAGCAGGAATCATAGAGGCAGTAGCCCACAAACATTGCGCCATTGGTACCGATTGCCTCGGTAGCCGCCAGCGACTGGGGTTCGCCATCCAGACCCACGCGAAGGGTGTTGGAGCCAGAGTTTGCAGCGGGCGCTGCTTCGGTTGCCGTGCTCTCTGTGGCAGCAGAAGACACGGCGACACTGGAAGTTGCTTCTCCGCAGGCAGTCATGCCCAAAAGCATCAAACCGGTCAGAAGCAGGGATAACATTCTTTTTGCACGTTTCATAATTTTCTTCCTTTCTCAATTGCTTAACAAGTTAAATCTGATTGGCCGCAGCAAAGGCTGCTCGGTTGGCAAAGGTCAGATTTCCAGCCTTGGTACAATCGCCAATCACAAAGCGCTCCGGGAGAATTCCCCAACAGACCATGCCCTCGTCCAGTCTGGGCTTGGTGCCCGCCGCAAGAATCACCGTCTCGCAGGGAATCTTGCGGCTTACTCCATCGGCATCGGTATAGCACACGGCATTCGGCAAAATCTCCGTTACACAGACACTGGTCAAGGCGCTGATGTTTTCGGTTTGCTCCACCTGTGAAAGAATCACGGAGCCCACATGGGGAACCATGTCCTCTTTTGCCAGACCATCCTGCATTTCAAGGATGGTAGTGGGATGGCCGTTTCGCGCAAAGTGGATGGCCGCCTCTGTGCCGATACCTCCCCCGCCGATCACCACCACGCTGCCGTGAATCCGCTCGGGATGATTCAGTGCATCCGGCGCGGGGATCACATTGGGGCCGTCCGCCCCCGGAATGGGCGGAACAACGCTCTGACCGCCGACGGCTGCAATCACTGCATCGAATCCCTGCTGCTGAAGCAATTCGGGGGTTGCTTTCATACCGAGATGCAGGATCGCACCGCTCTTGTTCACCTGGGCAATCAACCAGTCGAGATACCGCTTTACCGGCCACTTAAAGCTTGGCTGGCTTGCTGCAATCAGCGCGCCGCCCAGCGTTTCGGATTGCTCGAACAGCTCTACCTGATGCCCACGCTGCCGCAGATAGACCGCAGCGCGCATACCGGCGGCTCCCCCGCCCACGACTGCAACTCGTTTGGAGCGCGCTACGGGCTTCACGGCATTGTGGAGCGCATGCTGAATGCCGAATTCCGGATTCACAGAGCACATGCTTAAAAACGGTGTGTTGTTTCCCATCACATGGCAGCGGTTGCATAGGATACACGGCGTGATATCCTCGGGGCGACCCTCGGCGATTTTTTCGCCCCAGTGGGGGTCCGCGATCCACATGCGTCCGGCAGCGATCATGTCTGCTTTTCCAGTGGCAATAGCATCCTCCATCACATAAGGGTCCTGATAGCCGCCCACCGGCATGATCTTGGTATACTTTAGATTCAGCGTTTTCAGCTCCGCCGCCAAAGCCAGGGTCGGATTCGGCGGGAGATAACCGGTGGGATGGGAATCGTCCTCGTTATCCATGCGAACCTGAATGATATCGATCAGTCCGTCCGCCATACGGCAGAATTCTTTGAATTCCTCCAGGGTATAGCCGTCGGCCCCATCCGTTGCACTCATTGCCGCGGAGGTAATAAAGTTCTGCCCCATCTGCGCCTTGATGCGCCGAAAAACCTCCAGGGGAACCTTTGCGCGATTTTCTAAGCTGCCGCCCCATTCGTCTGTGCGCCGATTGGATACCGGAGAGAGAAAACGTCCCATAAATGTGTCGCGGTAGGCAGCATGAATGGAGATCATGTCAAAGCCCAGCTCCGGACACAGGGCACACTGCTCTAAAATAAGCTGAATGTATTCCTCGATTTTCTCCTTTTTGAATTCCTTCAGCCCCGCAGCCGGGTTTCCGGTCACATCCCAACCCGCTTCAAACTCCAGCGCCAAATCCAGGCAGCTTTTGCTGCCGTAATAATGGATGGCATCGTTGAGCATAATCATATAGTTCTGATTCTTGGGCGTCCAGATGTCCCACTGGGGAAAATGCAGCGGATCTTTGCCCGCGATGGTTTGGGGCTCCCCATTCTCATCGGGCGGAAGCAATGCCATCGGGTCAGAGGGGCCTTTGGAGGAATAGGTATGGGATATGGTTACCACGGCGGCACCATTGGCGGCACGCTTTGCCAAATGCTCAATCATGTGGTCGTTGGGAGGTTCTTCCGGTCCGGAAATGAAATGCGGGATGGAAGTAGACGAAAACAGCCGGTTTTTGAGCACGGTATTCCAAATGCGGATTGGCGACATTAGGTTTGGAAAAAGTTGTTTCATCATCTGTTACCTTAAAAATTCATGTAGGGGAACGAGGGGATCATCTGATTCATGGATGCAAATTTGTTCATGGAATTGAAGTAAACGCGGAAATGCTTTACCTTCTCCTGTTCCAAAAACACGATCTGAAGTTCCCGCTGGTGATAATGGCCATTCTTGTGGCTCCATGTGGTGCGGCCATAGCCTTCGCTTTCCACAATAATCACGTTGGGGTCCACAGACTGATAGTAGCCAACGGATTCATCGGGGGTCGTCCATTCCGGGCAGGCATAAAACATCCAGTCCGTTTGTGTGTCGAAGCTCGCGCCCTGATAAACCTCAGGCATATTGAACGGAACGTAGGGGCATACCATGGTAACGTCCGAAGCATAAATAGATTCCAGCGAAGCGTCAAATTCGATGGGATTGACAAAGTTATCAATGGCGCGCTTTCGGTTCAGCTCCGGCGAGAGCTTGGAGGGCTGTCCCTCCGGCATGCGGACAGAGGGTGCCTCCTCCTTGGGGTCGAAGATATACCCCGGGAGGGAGATGCCCAGCGCATTGTAAAACTCAATGGCATTGAAATAATCCTTCAGCGCCGCGATCTTCCCGTCCCGAATGGTAATTTTGATGGCATGCTCATTCTGATACGCGCATTCCTTTTGCGCCCAATAGACGGTGCCCTTACAGAAGCGGATTGCCCAGAATACATTCGGATCTGTGGTGGGGATGATGGTCGGCTCACAGATTGGGGCCATGGTGCGAACTGTGTTTCTCAGCCACCAGCGGAACGCCTCCAGAAACTCAAACGAGGAAAGATGCTGGAGCATCCCGGGCGGTGCATGGGGAAAATCCACTGCCACATCATCGGTAAAGAGATCTCTGTACTGCTCCTCCCAGAAGTTTGCATTGCAGAATTTCTGAACGAGATCATAATTGTCCGTCTTCGTGGGAATATGGACCTTAGGAACTGGATACATGGATAACCACCTGCTTTCTTATAAAGTTCGAATCTGTAATAATTACAGCTTCATTATAGCAAGCGTTCTTGTCCCTTGTGAAATACGCACTTACAATGGGCGTTATTGTAAACGGCAATAATCGCGGCTTCCATAGCCGGTGCCCTGGAAAGTCCTTTTCTTATTCCGGAAAAAGTGCTATAATAAAATAAAATGTGACAAAGGTGGACACATCATGGATTTGAAAAACCTGCATTGTTTTATTGCCGTGGCAGAGCAGCTAAACTTCAGTCGCGCCGCAGAAAGCCTTTTCCTCTCTCAGCCCTCCCTGAGTATCCGAATCAAGGCTTTAGAGGATGAGCTGCACACCAAGCTGTTCCACCGTACCCACCAGCAGGTCTATCTGACTGCGGAGGGTGCCGCATTATTGCCGGAGGTCCGGGATATCTTGCAGCGACTTGATGCACTGCCCACCTATCTGCAAAAAGTTCCTGCGGAGGATAAAGAGGTTCCCTCCACGCTGATTATTGGCTGGGACCCCCAGGAGGACAGGACCGATCTGCCTGTAATCAACGCTGCGTTTTCAAAAATCCAGGACGAGAACCCCCACATTCACATCGAATACGTCATTTTTCAGCAGGAAAGCTTTGAACAGTCGCTCTCGGACGGAAATATCGACATCTGTCTGAAAATTATGAACCCAGCGGACAAACTGCCATCCCAGTTTTCCGCCATGCCGCTGATGACCGAGCCCATTGTCCTCTATGCCGAAGGGGTAGACGATGTGCCAATCTCAGAGATTTTCACCGCGCGTACTCTGCTGCTGCTGGATTCCGGCGATCAATGGAACAATCTGTGTCTCAACTGGTTAAACACGCAAAAAATCAGTTATACCAGCAGGCTTGTTCAAAATACGCAATCCCTGCTGATGAATATTAAAAGCATGAGCGGGGCAGCATTTGTGCCGAAATCCTATGCCGAAAGCATAAATAAAGGGCGTGGCAAACTATATGAATTTCCCATTCCAAATGCCAGCGCAACACTCGCCGCAGTATGGAATAAATACAATATCAAGGGAGCCATTCAGCTTGTAATCAACGAGCTGTCTGCCGCAGTTCGGAAAATGCCTACATAACCGAAAAACAGCCGTCCTGGAATTTCAGGGCGGCTGTTATTGGCTTTTACAATAGTTTAATATTGCAGCTAAATATTTCACAAATGCAACGGAGTTTGCTATAGTAAGGTCAGTTTTGAAGGAAAGGGTGATTCACCTTGTTTGAAAACGTAAAACTATTCCCCGACGAGCACCTGGCGCTGCGGAAGAAGAATTTTGAAACCGTGAAGCAATGGATGGAGCTGGGTCTCAGCCCCAAGATCACCGATTTGTATGCCGAGGAGTTTACCACCGGCGTTGCCTACGACTTCGGTGAAATTCCCATGCGGAACACGGATCGCAAGATGCAGGCCGCATTGGACGCCATGAATGCAGAGATCTATCCCGATTGGGAATGGAGCAATCCTGTGCTGATGCAGTCAGACGACCCCAATCTCTTTATGGTTGAATGCGACGGCAAGGGTACGCAGCTCAAGGACGGGAAGCCCTTTGGTACCCATAAGGACCATTATATCCATCGATTTGAGATGGAGGACGGGAAAATCAAAAACTATCTGGAGTTCAATAGCCCCCTGAATGAGCTCAGAGAAATGGGCATGGTTATTCCGCCGGAATTTATGCCCGGTCCTCCCCCCGAGGGCTAAGCTTCATGAAGCCACGATTGCAATCTGCCCCCTGCGGTTTGGACTGCAATCGTGGCTTCTATATCCCATTTGTCCTGTATCGCCAATCCATACCAGCTCATAAAACCGCCCAGTCTGAGAAAGTTCAGGCTGGGCGGTTTTCTTTTAGATCAGCGTTGCAATGGAATATGCAGATCGCGTGCAGGACTTGATATCTCCAGGCTTCTTGGCATCACCAATCACATAGAATTCCGGCGCCGTACCGGCCAGCGCCATTGCCTCTGCCTGTCTCGGCTTCACACCGCCGCTGAGCACCACATCGTCCGCAGGGATAAAATGCTTCTCCCCCGCCCGATCCTGATACCACACACCTTCGTCGGTGATTTCGGTGGTCGATGCATAGGTAATTGCGGACAGATTCTTCTCTTCCTTCAGCACATCCTCCACCGAGGCTTTATAGTGTACCAGCTGTGCATCCGGAATCAGCTGCCGCTGTCTGGTGAGGATCGTCACTTGGTGCCCGCATTCCGCCAGGTACAGCGCCGTCTCCGAACCAGTCTCGCTGCCGCCAATGACCACTACTTTTTTCCCCAGCTGTGCTTCCTTGCCGTATACGTCCAGAGGCATCCAGACATGCGCCCCATCTGCACCGGGAATCGGCGGCACATTGGGAACAGCGCCCACTGCGGCAATGACCGCATCATAGCACTCCGTCCGCAGCAGCTCTGCCGTAGCCCGAACGCCGAGGTGTACCTTAACCCCATGGAGGGCAAGCTGCCGGATTTCCCAATCCTTATAGTCCCGGATGGGCCACTTTCCCTTGGCATAGTCCGCATGAATCAGCTGACCGCCCAGCTTATCGCTCATTTCATACAGCGTTACGTCATGGCCCCGCTGTGCGCAGACAATTGCAGCGCGCATACCAGCCGGTCCACCGCCAATGACCGCAACCCGCTTGGTTCTGGTCACCGGATTTTCCATGTGGCTCGCCTTATGTGCAATGCCGATGAGGGGATTGACGGAACATCCCGGCGCGGAAATATCATTGCCGCCGTGGCATTTATTGCAGCGGATGCAGGGGGTCACCTCGTCGCCCTTCCCCGCAGCAGCCTTCTGAATGTAGTCATAGTCTGCGATAAAGGCGCGGCCCATGGCAACCATGTCGGTTTTTCCTTCCGCAATGGCTTTTTCGATGATGTCCAGGTCCTGGAATCCGCCCACCGGCGCTGTGATGATCTTGCAGCCGCTTTCCTTAAGTGCCGCTGCATACCGCAGGGTTGCGGGCTCTTCCTTGACGGAGTTAAAGCCGATGGGGTGCGACGTTTTTCCGTCCACCGCGCGAATCTGGAAGATATCCACCAGTCCCTCGCACATCTTTGCATACCGGATGAAATCGTCCAGGGTATAGCCGCCCTCTTCCTCCTCGCCGGTAATCTGCGCTTCAATCAGGAAGTCCGGGCCGCACGCCGCTTTCACCCGGCGGAACAGCTCCAGGGTCAAATAGGCGCGCTTTTCAAAGCTTCCGCCGTATTTATCCGTCCGGTGATTCATGGCAGGCGACAGCGACTGAGCCAGCAGCGACGCCCGATAGCTCATATAAAAGCTGACCATATCAAAGCCCAAAAGCTGATACAGTCTGGCCTTATCCACGAATTCGTCAATCAGTGCATCCAGCTGCTCCTCGGTGGCTGCCGGTCCCAGACTATAGCGATAGGTTTCGCCGCCCTTGCCCTCCGGAATCTCCGTGATATTGTCCATGTTCAGGCCCTTGGGCTCAATGTCCATCATGGAAACCGATGCCAGGGAGCCGTAATAGTGAATCTGGTCGGCCAGGTTGGCGTAGGCCCCCTGTACGCCAGGGTCCTGAATTTTTAGATTGGTCATGCCGCGGCCATAGCACTTGGGCAGTCTTGCCTGTGCCTCCCGCTCCATCTCCATCATTTCCAGCATCTGCGGGCTGAGCTTTTCTCCGGGCTTTGGCTCCGGCATGTCCATTCCCGGCTCCATCTTTACCCAATGGCCGCCATGGCAGGTAACAATGGCCGCACCGGCCCGGGCTACATTGGTCAGATGGGTGGTCATGGCGTCGTTGGGATATTCATCGGCTGCCTGCAATCCCGCCGGAATCGCCTTGGTGGAAAGCAGTCTGTTCTTTAAAATCACGTTCCCAATCCGAATGGGAGACAGCAGATGCTGATAGCGAAAACTCATGGTATTACCTCCTGTAATTGCATATTGACTCTTGATTCATAATTTGCTTCCGTTCCCTGCCGCACTCATCCCGCAGCAGGGAACGGCACTGTACATTGAAAGGCTCAGCGCTCCTGATAGCGGTCCACAGCTGCCTGGTACTGGTCCAGGATTTTTTGCAGGCCCATGTCCTGGAGCTTCTGCACCATCTCGTCCCACTGGTCAAAGGAACGGTCGCCGGTGATATAGCCGGGGATTGTCTCCGCCGCATAGGTGATAATGTCGGAGCTTGTCTCAGCCACGATCTGAGATTCCTCCGTTGTCAGCGACAGCGTTGAGGGAATCAGCCAAGCATCGTCATAATGCTCGTCGTTCCATACATAAACGGCCTCTGTCTCGCGGCTGTCCTGGCCCCAGTTGATGAACTGATCCTTCTGGGTTTTCAGGCCCGCGATTCCGGCGCGATAGAAGCCCTTGGCATTGTTGACGGTGGTTCCCCACTGGTTGTTTTCAAATTCTTCCTCGGCAGCCTCGGTGTATTCCACATTTCCGTCGGCATCCACCGTATAGAGATCCGGCACGCCAAACGCTGCCAGCATCATGGCCTCTTCCGAATAGAACCAATCCATAAACCGGAACACCAGTTCAAAATTCACACAGTCGGTGGAGATGCACACAGCGCCCATCTGCTGGAGCTTATCCAGCGAGTTGCTCACATGCACAACCTCGTCCTCCGTCAGCCGCGGCCAGCCCGCTCCCACCAGCTCCATATCCGGTACGGACGACATACTCTCGTGGTTCTGAATGGAGTTTGCATCGTTGGGATAAATGCCAACCTGACCGTTGAGGATAATGGACTCCATCTCCGGGGACTTGATGTTGGCCGTCCGCTCATAGAACGCAGGGCTGATCAGGCCTTCTTCATACCAAACGTGCATCCGCTGAAGATATTCCTTATAGTCGTCCTCCAGGAATGCGCTGGTCACCACGCCGTCCCGCTGGAAGATATGGTCCACACCGGTGCTGTCGGAGCTGGCCGCAAAACCCGTTACGTTATAGCCCATGACCCAGGAATTTGTATCCGAGGACAGATAAATGGGATCACTGATCTGATATGCGGACTTGACCGCCCGGGCATATTCCTCATAGTCGTCATATGTCACAGGAACGTCCATATTCAGTGCTTTCAGATAATCGTTCCGAACGGTCACACCGGTCAGTGTCATAAACTCTGTGTTGATGGGATAAAACACCAGAATTTCGCCGCTGTCGGTCTTTGCATTGGAAAGCTGTCCGGAGTCTGTCAGCATGGTCAGATAGTTGGGGCAATACTGCTCCACATACTCCGTAAGGTCAATAATCACGCCGTCCTCATGGGCCTTGGCCGGTCCGCCGGGATATCCGCCGCCCATCACGTTCACGATGCCGTCGAGAATGTCGCAGTAGTCCTGAGACGCCACCATAAGGCTAAACGCCTCCGAGGCTGCCACGGAGGAAACGCAGGTAAAATCAAAATTCACATTTAGCCGCTGGGCCAGATATTCATAGCCCGGCGTATCGGCGTAATTGCTAATTAGCGAAGACGCTTCGGGGTTCAGCTGTACCCAATAGCTGATGGTTTCCGCCTCATCCAGCGGGAAAAACGCCTCGGTCGGCATGATTTCGGAATTCTCCGACGACTCTGCGCTTGTCTCCTGCACCGGCGCCGCTTCCGACGGTTCCGGCGTATCCGTATCCGTTTCCGTCTCCGCAGAGGATATCGGTTCTGCGCTGCTCTGACTGGATGCAGCCTGTCCGCAGCCGCCCAGCAGGCCTATGGTCATGGCCAGCGTCAGCAGCCAACATAGTGTTTTCCAATTCTTTTTCATAGGGATCCTCCTTACACATTTTGTGACATATGCACCCATTTCCGCACTTTGCTTGCACCGGGGTGATGTTTATACTATAATGAGGATTGAAAATAATCGTGCAGCGGCGGGTGCCGCGTCTCTGCACAAATCATAGTACAAATCCGATCCGATAAAAATGCGCAATTCGGCTTCTTTTATTAACGGTTTCGGAACTGGGAGGAATATGGAATGGATTCCGCTGAACTCGAAGAGGTCCTGACCAAGCTTGCGGATATTGAGCAGGGCATCGACGACTATTTAAACTATGGGCAAATCGAGGCCTTACAGCAGTGCATCAACAACAGCAGCTATGACGACATCTGGCCGCTTCGGTTTCAATGCCACTCCAAATACGACATCTGGGAGATCATGCGCCTGGACAGCGCCGCGCAAACCAGCTTTTTCCGGCCCTATGCGCAGATCAATTTCCGCTGCAACCGGAGAATGCCCGCAAATCACATCCCCTGTATCTCCCTGGTTTACGCCTATCGCGGCAGCGTGGAATGCGAATTTGAGGACGAGTATTTTGTGCTGAAAGAGCATCAGCTTCTGGTCATCAACTCCAACGCCATTATCCATTTATCCGCCACCAACACAACGGATTTCTATATCAATATCTTCTTTAATCTTTTGTACCTGACAAACGTCATGCTGCACCGTTTCCCCAGCGATTCCCTGTTTACCCGCTTTTTCGAGCAGGCCCTTTACGGCGTGGAGCACGGGATGAGCTACCTGATTTTTGATATTGAAAAGGAGCCCCGGGCCACCGACTATTTCCTCACCGCAGTGGAAACGCTGCTCACCAAGCCGGAGTGCCATGAGGAGATCGTCAGCAGCTTAATCTTCCTGCATTTCTGCGAGCTGATGAAGCTCAGCGGCAGCTCAAAGCTCTATCTTCCTTCGGCCTCCGCCAATATCACCACCTATGACCTCATCAACTATATTAGCCTGAACTACAAAACGGTTACGCTGGCCTCTATTGCCGAGCATTTTCACTTTCATCCGGACTACATGCGAAAAACCATCAAGCAGCTTATGAACAAGAACTTTATTGACGTGGTGCAAGATATCCGGCTGACGGCTGCCTGCCAACTGCTCCGGGATACCGACCTCCCCATTTCGCAAATCATCAGCGAAAGCGGCTACCAGAACAATAGCCACTTCTACATGCTCTTCAAGAAGCGCTACCACTGTAGTCCCGCCGAATACCGGCAGAGCAAGCGCCAGCACCCCTAGGCCCAGCGTCAAAAAACGTTTTCGAGCATAAAAAAGCCGGAAACCGTCATATCATTTCCCCCGTTTGCATGATAAGCTTACAGCAATTGTCAAGATCATTCCGCTTGACAGAAGTCACAGTACGCATATCGCAAATGGGGGATTTCATTTATGCAAAAACAATTTTCGACCAACTTTACCGAAGGCCCGATTTTTCGCCAACTGCTGAGCTTTTCCATTCCGTTTATGGGGGCCAATCTCCTACAGGCCCTTTATAATGTGGTGGATATGGTCATCATCGGGCGCTTTATGGGCGGCGTGGGATTGTCCGCCGTCTCGGTGGCCGGGCAGGTCACCATGCTGCTCACCTGTCTTGCCATGGGCTTTTCCACCGGCGCGCAGGTATTGATTGCACAGCTGACCGGCCGGAACGTTCGGGAGGACATCAACCGCGCCATTGGCACCGTATTTTCCACCATGCTTCTGCTGGGCGCATTGGTCACGGCAGTGGGGCTTCTGGGCGTCAACTGGTTCCTCTCCGTGCTCAACACCCCCCAGGAGGCCGTTACCCAGGCCCGGTACTATATGCTCATCTGCAACGGCGGCATGATTTTCACCTATGGCTATAACGCCGTCAGCGCTATCCTCCGGGGCATGGGCGACTCCAAGCACCCGCTGATGTTCATCACCATCGCCTCGGTGCTGAACCTTGTTTTGGATCTGGTGTTCATTGCCGTATTCCACATGGGCGCTGCCGGTGCCGCACTGGCAACCATCATCGGTCAGGCCGTTTCGTTCCTGTTTTCCATCTACTATCTGTTTCGGAATCAGGAGCGGTTCGGCTTTTCCTTCCAGCGGGGCAGCTTCCGCATCGATATAAGTCTGTTTAAGATCTACGGAAAGCTGGGACTGCCCATGACGCTGCAAATGTGCGCAGTCACCGTTTCGTTTATGATTATCAACTCCTATGTCAACGCCTATGGCGTGGCTGCCTCCGCCATCTCCGGTGTGGGCTCCAAGCTCACCAGCATTCTCAGCATCGTCGCCAACTCCATGCAGTCTGCCTGCGCGGGCATGGTGGGGCAAAACATCAGCATCGGAAATACGGACCGAATTAAGCGCATCGTCTCCTGCTCCTTTGGCTTCTGCGCCGTCTGTGCCGTGGTGTTCTGCGCCGTCTGCCTGCTGTTTCCCCGTCAGGTTATCTCACTATTTAGCTCTGACGAGGAAATTCTCGCCCTGGCCCGGCCATATCTCCAGGCCTCCGTTGCCGGTTACGCCGGTTCGTTCCTAATGGCCAGTACCAACGGTCTGATTCTCGGGGTCGGGGCCATGACCTTTAACTTCATCATCGCATTTTTAGACAGCATTGCAGGACGAATCGGTCTGAGCCTGCTTCTGGGAAAAGTGCTGGGGCTTGGCCTGTCCGGCTTCTGGTGGGGCTGCTCTCTGGCCGGATATATCACCGTGTTCGCCGGACTCATCTATTATTTCTCCGGCGTGTGGAAATCTCGCCGCATTTTGGACGCAATTTGAGAGAACGAATCGAACGCAACACGCTGTCATGAAAATGTCCTCTCCTGAATTGCATCCATTTTATTCCGAAAACACAATCCCCATGGGGATTTTCATATCCATACCAGCTCGTAAAACCGCCCAGTCTGAGAACGTTCAGTCCGGGCGATTTTGCATTCTCCGAAAAATAACAGTAATACGCTGATTATGCGGACAACGGCGGCGTTACGCCGCTGTCCGCTATGGTTTCATGCATTAACCCAGCAAGACAACATCTCCCAGCGTTCAAATTCTATGCCCCAGTTGTCCGAAATGCGAAGCAGCTCCTGCGTTGCTGCCTGATACTCTGCTGCGGCTTCTTCTCCAACACAGAAAATGGCCGTTTCGCCAGGCTGCATAACTACCTCAACCTGCTGCTTCCCGTCTCCCCGCTCTGCATCCAGCCCCATTATTTTTCCATTCCAGGGATTCCACCAGGTAACGTGGCCGTTTCCTTCCAGGGATAGCGACAGTTTTTCTGCCGCTGTTCCACGGTACAGGATATAATAAATCGGTCTGATCTATACGCCGATGTACCGACAGGAGGTTTACAGGCTTCTGCAGCTCCAGTGCCGGTCTGATACCAAACGCTTTTAGTGCAGCAGGAACCGATGCCTCATCGGCCACACGGGTCACATTTTTCAGCGTACAAAGCTGGCGGCACAACGTCACAATCTCTTGGTCCTGTCCCTTCCAATTCGCCCCGTAAAAGGCGCTTGCCGTTGGAACCTCGCCCACCAGAACGATTGGCAGCCCTTCCTTGGCCAGAGCCAGTATCCGTTCCAAAGCCGACACTGTAAATAACTTTTGATTATCCAGCCCAGAGCCCGATAGGCTGCCCCCTCCGGGAAGAATCTGCCGTTTTCCACTCGGGCATCAGGCTGCCGCAGATTATTTACGCTCAGCAGATCATAGGTATAGTTCATGTGTTTACTCCCTTCAAAAGATTGGGAACGGAACAGACCGCATCCGTTCCGTCCCCATTCTAGTTAATCTCGTTTGGGCAGCTTCACTACCGCTCTGCATTCCTGGGTAATAAAGCCTTCAATGGTCTCTGTCCAGCAGGCCATCTCGGCAAAGTATTCGCCATCCCGCTCATATTTATCATATACATAAGCTATCCATTCCTTTTCCTTTGACGAACCATATGCCTAGTATAGCCATTCCCACTCAAGAAAGGCTCAAGAAAAAAATGGCAAAAAAATTTTTTGTTCTTGAGAAATGATTGAGTTGATCCTTTCTTCTGCTTGAGCGCCATAGTTTATGCTCTCATCAGAGGGCAGGACAAGCCAAACATCAGCTCCTCCCTCTATTTCAACAAATGAGAGGAGAGCCAATCATGAAAGCTACTGATACCGCTTTTGTTACCCTGCTGAACACCCTGCACGAGGCAGGCATCACCACCAAGTCCGCGCTGATGGAGCATCCCAGTCTCTACAAAGAGGCCTGGCTTGCAACCGAGGCCTTTGCCCACTACGCCCTGCTGTCCAAAACCGGCAAAACCGCCCAGGGGGAAACGCGCTCCGGGAATGCCAAAAAAATCGACGTGCTTGAGCTTCAGGGCATCGCAGAGCGGGCGGACATTGAGCTGGATTGCACCCTCAAGATTATGGACCGGCTGGACCGCGTTTTGGGTCAGCCCCTGGAGAAGCAGCGGAACTATAGCTATACAATCTGTAATAATTTGGTAAACGACTACTTCCGGCTTACGCCCAAGGACATCACGTTCGTGCCCCTGAACGGAACGGTCAGCGATGACGATCATGCATGCACCTATGGGGACGTGATCCCCGACGATACCTACGATCCCGGCCGCGTTCTGATCGAACGGGAAACCATCCGGGAGCTGACCGAGACGCTGCGGGTCAAGCAGTCCAAGGCGCTGGCAGAGGAGCAGGCCAAGGCGGCCCAGGCACGCGCTGAACAGAAGGAGCGCATCCTTCGTGAGCTTCCGATGCTGTCTGTCCGTGCCCCGGAGGCATTTGCCCGCCTGGGCCGGGCGTATCTGGGCCTGAAAACCCGCGAGCTTGCATCGATGATTGTCAGCTCAGGGTATGAAAACAGCTTTGACCGGGTTCTCTATGATACCTCCGCAAAATACGACATTCCCCTGACGGAGATCCGGAACATCCTTCCCTCGGCCACGCCCGCAAAGAAGGACAAGGGCCTTGACCGGCTGCTGTCCGGCGAGCACGAGGTCGTTGCCGATCAGCTGAGCAAATACGCCAATCGGGCCAAGCGCCGTGTGGAGGAGCAGGAGGACAAGGTGCTGATCCGGAGCATGCGGTGAGGATCCCGGCGCGCCAGTCTGCCAAATATTGCTTTCATAATGGGAATATTGTATCTCGAAAGCGCCCGAATGTCAATTCGCACACAGCAGCTCCATTTCCCGCAGACGCATAAGGTGAAGAAGCGTGGAGCGCGGGAGAAATGATGTGTTGCAGAGCTTGTAGTTGACTGGTATAATTCTTGATAAGAGAGCGACAATGCGAGAATTCCAAGGAGGTATTTTACATGGGGCTATTTGGTAAGCTGAAAGGAAAACAAGAAACGATAGATTGGAGCAATGCATATATCGCTGCTCCTAAATTCTACAGGAAACCAGACGGTACACCTTTTGGCGCGATTGCGCTAACAGAGGGGACAGAAACAGTTTTGCCTAAATTCCCACAGGATGAATATCGGATAGACAATCAAGTAATATCCGAATGGAAATTAGTGCTTGTCAGTACCACAAAAGGCACAATAATCGGAGATGCAGATTACTTCGTAGCATTAAGGCGTGTTGAAAAATATGCGCTTGCTTCAAAGAAAGATAGCATTTTGATAAAAGGGCTTTCATTAAGCGAATTAGAGCGTTTAGGGGATAAAGGCTCTAACTAAATTCCAGCTAAGCGGCTATTAGCAAAGGCCGTGCAAAATGACGGCGTGCAAGCAGCACAGTAACCTAATTTCCCTGCGAAAAGGCTCCGGCTGAATCATAACCGCTTCCCCAACGCTTCCCCTCTAACCGCCAAATTACCGCCGAGGCCTCACGCCCCGGCGGTAATTTTCTAACTTCTCATTCTTAAATCTGCATCGCTGCGGAAAACGCGCTGCGGGTGCAGGTATGGATATTCCCCACCTGATTGCAATCGCCAATGGCAAAGAATTGCGGCGCGCTGGCTGCAAAGGCCATTGCCTGGGTCTGCAAGGGCTGCATACCGCCGCAGACCACCACGCTGTCCCCTGTTACCGTATGCGCCAAGCCATTTTGGTCCTCATAGGTGACAGATCCAGCGTCCATGGCCACGGTTTTCGCATGACAGATGGCCTGAAGTCCGGCCTCGCGGATTGCAATTTCCAGGCTGCCATAGTAATGGGAGTTCTGTGCATCCGTTGCAAGCCGCTCCCGGCGGGTGAGAATCGTGACCTGATGGCCCTGGCGTGCCAAATAGATCGCCGCCTCAGTGCCAGTCTCCGATCCGCCCACCACAATTACATGATGGCCCAGCTTGTCGTGATTGCCGAATACCTCGCTGGCGGGCATAATCGCAGGGTTCTCCGCCCCAGGCACGCTCGGGCGTTTTGGCGCCGCTCCTACTGCGGCAATCACTGCGTCGAATTCTCCCTGGGCAATGCCCTCGGCGGTAGCTGCCGTGCCAAGGTGTACCGTAACCCCCTGCTTCTCCAGCTGCATGGCCAAGTAGTTCTTATACCGTTTCACTGGCCACTTAAAGTCCGCAAAATCCGCATGGTGCATCTGTCCGCCCAGATAGCTTTCCTTTTCATAAAGTGTGACGCTGTGGCCCCGCTTCCGGCATTCCAGCGCCGCCCACATTCCTGCAGGGCCGCCGCCGATGACCGCGACCTTTTTCGGCGTGGATTCCATGGGGAACATTCGCTCGATCTTATGCTCCAGCCCCATCTGCGGATTGACATAGCACTTTACATTATCCCGGCAATGGCAGCGATTGCAGCGAAGACAGGGTACCACGTCTTCCCCGTTCCCCGCCTGGGCCTTCCGCACATAATCCGGGTCACAGATAAAGGCGCGGGCCACTGCCGCCATATCCATCCAGCCCTTGCGAATGTACCGCTCGATCTCGTCCAGGTCCTGGAAGCCGCCGTTTGGCGCCGTAACAATCGATACCTCTGCTTCCTTCAATGCTCTCGAATACCGCAGGGTCAGGGGTTCCTCCCCCTCCTGGGAGTTAAAGCAGGTCGGATGCGCCAAATCCATGTCCGGCGCCCGGAGCTGGAGCACATCCACCAGCCCCTCCCATTCCTTGGCGTAGCCCACAAAGTCCTCCAGGGTATAGCCCCCGATCTCCTCGCCGGACACCTGGGCCTCAATGACAAAGTTCTCGCCGCAGAGCTCCTTGACCCGGCGGAAAATTGCCTTTGTCAGCGCCGTTTTCTCCCCAAATCGGTCCGTGCGCTGATTGTGGATGGGGGACAGGGACTTTGCCATCAGGGAATTTCCGTAGGACATATAGAAGCAGGCCATGTCAAAGCCCAGCTGATAAAAGGCATAAGCCCGCTGGGCCATGAGCTCCACCAAATGCTCCAGCTCTTCCGTGGAGGCGATATGCGTCTTCACCGGAGGGCCCATGGGGCGCACCCCTGCCGGTGGCTCCGACAGCGTAAGATTCCGGGGCTCGATGCCCATCATAGAAGCGGAAGCCAGGGAGCCATAGAGATGAATCTCGTCTGTCATGTGGGAATAGTACAGCTTGCAGCCCCGGGTTTCGATCTCCAGATTCCCCATGCCGGGGCCCGCAAAGGAGCCAACGCCCCAGGTGTCCTTTCCGCCCGGTCCGCCCGGTCCGCCCGGTCCACCTGGTCCGCCGCCTGGGCCAAAATCATCGTCCTGGCCAAAGAAGGGGTCCTTCTTCCAGTCGGCTCCCTGGCAGGTCACCACGGCAGCGCCGTTTCTTGCCAGCTGGGACATATGGGAGATCATGCCCTCTCCCGGGTAATTCTCATCGCCCTGGAATGCGCCGGAAACGCACCGGGTCACCAGGAATCGGTTCTTCAGAAGTCTTCCGCCCACCTGGATCGGCGAAAGGGTATGTTGATATTTCAGTGTCATAGATATACCTCATTATCTGGCCAGATAGCGGTCATAGGCGCTCTGATAGACCCGGATGCAGTCCTGCATACCAAAACCGTCCAGCGTAGCCTGGTAGGTCTGGAAGCTTTCGTCGGTCAGGGGCTCTGCACCGGTGATATACTTCAGCGTCATTTCCTCCACATAAGTGTCCACGTCGCCAATCTTCGCCCCGTAGACCGCGCTCTCTTCTGCATTCAGCGCCGCATAGGAGGGATAGACGTTCGCACCGTCGGAGTTCTCCAGCCAGTTCTTCCGCGCCTGGAGCTGGACCTCAGAGTAGTTGGAGTCGGTCTTTTCGTTGAGCACATAGTAGCCGCCGCCGTTGAATTCGCAGTAAACGGAGATGGCAATGTCAAAGGCCATATCCGGGTTGTTGGTTACAAGATCCGTAAACTGGGGCTTTCCGTCCACCATTTCATAGCTCTCTCCCTCGATGCCATAGTTGGCAAGCAGGGTGCCCTCGTCGGTATACCAGTAGTTGCACCATGCCATAGCCAGCTCCAGATCCTTGCAGTTGGTGGAAATAAAGTTGCCGCTGTTGACGCTGACCCGGCTAAAGGCCGTGCAGAAATGGGTGGTTTCTCCCTTTTCCTTTGTCAGGATCGGCATGCCGGTGATGGCAAAGTTGGGGTCCGTGGCGGTTTCAGGGGTGTAAGAGGTCATCTCATTGAGAGAGTTAAACCATACGCCCACCTGGTTATTGGTAACCAGGCTGCTGTCCGGAAACTGCAGCTGATTCTGCTGGGCAGCGAAATCGGCATACAGCAGGCCGTTTTCATACCAGCGGTTCATCATGGTCAGATAGTCGAAGTAGCCCTTCTCATAGAAGCCGTACTTCACCTGTCCGTCCTCCACATAGAAGCCGGGATACACGCCATAGCCCGCCGTCATCTCTACCACATAGCCCGCAGGATTGCTCCAGTAGGGAGAGGGAATGTTCAGCTCATCCTTGAACGCCGTCAGCGCATCCTCCAGCTCGTCATAGGTGGTGGGCATATCCTTGCCCACAGCATCCAGGAAATCGGTGCGGATGATCTGGCCGCCATTGACGGAGACGTTTTCATTGCCAATGCTGGCAAAAGCGGGCACATAGCCGGCATCCGTGTGGACCGCCAGATTTACCTCTTCGTCCGTCAGAATATAATTCGTGTAGTCAGGCGCATACTCCTCCAGATAGGGGGCCAGATCCGTAATGATCTCGTCCTCTACCGCGCCCTCAATGGAGCCGGAATAGTTGCTGCCAAAGGAATAAATAATATCCGTATAGTCCCCGGAGGCGACCATCAGCTGGAACTGTTCATTGGCGTTAACCAGGGAGTAGCCCACTACCTTGATGTTTACGCCCACGGCCTTGTTGATGGCCTGGTAGATTTCCTTATTGGAAACGTCGTCGAGAAAGTTGGGTACAAAGGGCGGATAGGCATACCAGTAGGTCAGTGTGGTGCTGCCGTCAGAGACAGGATAGCTCAGCGGCGCCAGGGTTTCCGGCTCTTCTGCAGCAGACGCCTCCAGCGTGCTTTCCTCTTCTGCCGAGGGGGCCGCTTCCACCGTCTGCTGCGGTGCTTCGGTCTGTTTGGAAATCTCGGGCGTGGTCGTCTCCTGCGCCTCCGATGCGCTCTTTGCCTCAGAGGCCGAAGTACCGCCTCCGCCGCAGGCCGCCATGGTCAGCAGCATGCACATTGCCAGCAACACAGATAACAATCGTTTCATTTCAATTCCTCCATTTCTTCTTACAATCGGACGCCGCCCTTTACGATGGATTTCAGAGCGGAATACCGTTTTGTGATATCGTTATGCCCCGGTGCATAGGAATTCTCGTCGTCCAGGGTCTTGTAGGGCTCCGGCCATGGCACCGTGTTCTGGACCGTCTGGGTCATGGATGCGTTGTTATGCAGGGGGCCGGGGTCTGCGCAGGGCGGGCCGCCCAAGGGTCCTCTGGGCTTCACCGGACGGTAGCCGCCGGGTGCGCCGCCCTGTCCCTCGCCGCCCGGACCTGGGGCCTCCTTCTTCTCCTCCTGGGGCGGAGGGCCGAAGTGCGGTCTGGGATGGAGCGCTTCATCATACATTCTCTGGCCCCAGTTGGCGGTGCCATACTCCGAGCCGATATCCGGGCACACATGCTCGTGGAAGTAGTACCACTTGCCGTCGGTTTCGTCATAAGCAAAGTCCGATCCATACCGTTCCCACAGGAAGCCGCCGTTCCGAACCTTGTTGGGGCTCATACGGGCCATCATCGTGCCGGGCGTCAGATAGCAGCTCCGGCCGGTCTTCCCGTTCTCGGCCACCTCAATCACCCCGGAGGCCAGGCAGTGGAGCGCCGTACAGCCCACGCTTCTGGCGTCGAAATAGGACGCGCCGGGATAGTTGAGGATGTGGTTGCAGTACCGCTCATAGTACCCCTCCTCGGGATTGATGACAGAGCCGAACCATACCTGGTCCCAGCCCACCATTCGTCCGAAGAAATGGGCCCATGTCACATCCTCGCCCCGATACCAAATGGCGTCCCACTCCTCCTTGGAGTAGCCCATGCCGTGGGTATAGGCGTGCCAGGCCTTGACCTGCTCGATCTCCTGGGCTCCGATGGCATTGTGGAGCCGCTCTTCAAAGGTTAGATTCTGATAGATCATACTGTCTCCCCCTTACTTGTACAGGCCGATCTTGTAGCAGGCGGGCTTGCCCTCTGCGGTATAGGCCTTGGCATTGTCGAAGGTATAATAGGGCCGGGGCAGCCGCTCCCATACATCCACCCAGCCATAGAGGGAATCATAGGCCACATCCCGAACGGTGGGATCGCCGCAGGCCCGCTCTACCACATCCGCGCCCCAGGGCGCTTCCGGATCCAGGTCGCCATAGTTCTTTCCGGCAGGGATGATGTGATCGTAGGTGATGAGCATATGCCAGATTTTCCAGTCCTCTCCCTCCCGAATCAGATCCGCAAAGATCTTAGCGAAGGTAAAGTTGCTGTCCGATGTGCCGTCGGGATTCCCCACACAGTAAAGGCCGCAGTCATAGCCGATATACTTGGCGGTTTTTCCGTCCCCAGAAAGCTCAATATAGGGGGTGTTGCGGGTATGGACAAAGGATGCACCATAGCCCAGGTTCCGCTCCGTAAGCTCCAGGCCCTTTGCCTCGTGCATGGCCCGAAGATTTTCAAAGCGTGCATCCCGGCAGTCGCTGACATAGTGCTTTATAATATTGTCCAGGCCCGTATAGTAGCCGTTGTTGTAGCCCAGAGAGGCGGTTTTGCGGTTCTCGTCGGAGGCCACCCACAGCTCGGTAATAGCGCGTCGGCGCTCATCGTTGGCGGTATAATAGGCGCTCCGGCTCATAAGATCCTTGATTTCTTCCTTATCCCAAAGCCGCCAAACCTGCTCCTCCGGGGTTAAATGCAGTTCCATTTCTGTCATGGTGTCCACCTCCATCAAAGGCCATAGCTGAATGTCTCAGCAAAGGTTTTATAGGGCTCCGGCACCCTGGGTGACGGCGTAAAGGCCCGGCCCGCACTGTAGACCTTTCTCAGGCAGCAGGGCTTGTCCGGTGCAGGGAAAGACAGGCTGTCCATCTCTGCAAAGGCCGGGTCCACCGGCAGGGGCGCGGGGGTATCGGTTAAGTTGATGCCCTGCCGGCAGTCCACCTCATGCAGGTCCTGCATGTGCCAAATCTTCCATGCGCCGTCCTCCAGAATAAAGTCCACCGCCCAATAGCTAAAGTCCCAGAAGGAAACCGGTCCGGCGCTGGTGACCTTCTCCACCAGGCCCCGGACAATCCAGATTCCCTTTGCCGTCCGGAGATCATCCGCTACCTCGATCACAGGGGTATCGATGGGGCGGTAGGAAATCTGCCCTACGCCAAAGCACTCCGCTTCTGTCTTTCCCTCCAGTTTTTCCGGAAACCATGCCCGGATCAGTCGGCTGGCCAGGGCAGTCTCCGCCGCAATGGCCCCATAATAGCCCTGAATCGACTCCGGTCCCACATAGTATCCATCATTGACGCCAAGACTCACATCCTCCCGGCTGCTCCAGAACTGCGGCAGTGCGCCCTCTTGCTTGATGCAGTAGCTCTGAGAGTATTTGCCCATGATGTTCTGGACCTCCCGGCGGATCTCCCATCGGGTCAGGAGCTGCTCCGCGGTAAAGTCTTTCTTTCGCATGATATCCCTCCTAGTGTGCAGTATTGATACCATCTATTATATGTCTCGCGCCCTGGCGGAAGAAGAACCACAATTGCGGATTTTCGTCCAGAATCTGACCTCCGAGCTCTTGCGGGACAGGCCAAAGGCCGGTATAATACAGATAGGGGCAATTTCACCCTGCAACAATGCCCCAGGTATGAAACAGGAGGGTTCCCAATGGATCAGATTGCGCACTGGAAGGAAGCATGCCGTCGCTTGGAAGAGGAAAACACCCGTCTCCGTCAGGAATGTCTCCGCAACCGCCGTCAGGAGCTGCTGGAGCATCTGCTCCGGGGGGAATTCAACTCCGCCCAGGAAATCGGCGCTGACCTAAACCGTGTGGGCGTTTCTCTGGAAAAGGACTCCTTCCTGGAGCTGTATGTCAATGTACTGACGCCCCCGCCTGTGCCTGAGGAGACTACCGACGCTGGCGCGAACTTCCGGAACGTCTATGAAGACGGCATCTCCCAGCTGATCCGGCAGTATTATCCGGAGTCCTTTGTGGCTTCCCTGCGCCTGGGCACCGGAGTGGCCGCCATTTTACAGACAGATCAATGCGCCAAGCCCCCAAAGCAATCCATGCACCTGCCCAAAGGCAACTTTATCGACAGCCTCAACCGCCGCGGGCTCCAGCTGGCGGATACCATCTATGAGCGAGACGGACTGGAGGTCTTTGTGGCCATCAGCCGCCCGCATTCCGGCATTGCAGAGATCCCCGACGCCCATCAGGAGATTTTAGAGATCAATCACTACCGGGCCATTATGGGCATTGACGTTCCCCTGCTGTGCTACCACGATTTTGAGCTGGCCGAAGACGACAGCGCCGGGCAGCTGCGGTTGGAGCAAAAATATCTATCCTGCGTAGAGCTGGGGGAATATGAGCAGGCCCGTCAGGTGCTGAAAACCATGATCGATCAGGAGTTCCGCCAGGCCATCCCTTCCCTGTTTTCCCTCCGGTATCGGCTGTCTGCCAAGCTGGGCCTGCTGCTTATCACGCTGGACAAATTTCAGACCCAGGAGCAGCCCGCTATTTTCGACGAGGTATTGGGGCTCCAAAAGGCACTGACCCAGGACGACCTGACTGTAGAAAAGCTCCGGGAAAAAATCGACCTGATTTTCGACCATATTGCCGCCTTCCTGGACCAGCAGCACTCCCCAAAGTGGCTGATGCCGCTCCTCCAATATGTAGAGGAGCACTACACCTGCTCAGAGCTCAATGTGGCCTCCATCTGCGATGTGTTCGGCCTGAGCCCATCCTACCTGACCCGAGAGGTAAAGCGCTGCACCGGCAATTCCCTGCTGGATCTGCTGCAAAAGAAGCGCCTGGATCGGGCCATCGAGTGGATCAGCAGCGGCACCAGCATGGCCCGCGCCGCAGAGCTTAGCGGCTTTGGAGATACCCGTTCCATGCGCCGTGCCTTTCAGAAGTACGTCCATACCACACCCCAGCAATACCTGGAAACCCATCCTGCATCCTAAAAGAAGTGCGTACCCCGATTATGGAGTACGCGCTTTTTCTCTGTTTTATAGCGTCTTTTAGGCACTGTGAACCGCATGGAGTTGTGTGTCATAGGCCCTGGGCGTAATGCCCTCGTAGCGAGTGAAGGCGCTGTCCATGGCCCGGCGGCTGGCATAGCCCACCTGCTCTTGGATCTGCCCCAGCGGTACCCCCTGGGCAATCAGCTCCTTGCCCTTGCCATGCTGCTTTCCATGCTGGCAGGCTGCGGCGAAAAGGAATCAACGGCCTCTGTCCCTTCGGAGCCCTCGGCCATCGACCAGCCGTCCCAGGCCCCGGAACCCACTGCCTCCACGCCGGAGCCCACCCAGGCGCTCAGCGCGGAAGAACCGGTCAGTGTCCAAGAGGACTCTGAAATTCCCGACGGCCCCGTGGCTGGCGACAAGGACTTTGACTGGTCCGTGTTTGAGCCCCTGACCGATACACCCACCACCCTTACCATGTTCTACACCCAGCCCCCACCGCTGGCGGCCATCATGGATTCCCCCAACGACATGAGCCTGCTCTATCAGCGTTTTGAGGAAATGTCCAACATTCACATTGAATTTCAGATGGTCAATATGATGGACGCGGCTACGAACTTCACCCTGATGATTGCCTCAGGCGACTACTGCGACATCGTCAACGACGCCCTGAACTACTATGATACCGCCGATCAGGCCTATGAAGACGGCATTGCAGTGGACCTAATGGCCCACAAGGACAGCGTGCCGCACTTTCTGTCCTGGCTGGAGGAATATCCGCAGATCCAGTCCGACCTGGAAACCCTGGAGGGGCACATTCTCAACATGCCCCGTATCGACATCCCCGTAGCCCCCACCGCCGATGCAGGCCTCCTGATTCGGAAGGACTGGCTGGACGAGTTGGGCCTGGAGGTGCCGAAGAGCTATGACGAGATGCACGACGTAATGGTGGCCTTCCAGAATCAATATGGCGTCACCGACCCCTACATCATGCCCTATCAGGTGCTGTCCCCCTGGGGACTTATGTCCGGCGGCTACGGTATTCCCGCCGTTGCCGATGCCAACAACTTCTATATTGACCTCAAGACGGATACCGTCCAGCTGGCCACCATCTCCGATGCCTACTACGACTACCTGTCCATGTTCCGGGATTGGTATGATGAAGGCATCATCAACCACGACTTTGCCTCTCAGATGTCCAATCTCCCCGATCAGGGCATCATCTCCAACGAGCAGTCCGGTATCTGGTTCTCGGACCTGTCCTATGTCAAGACCTATCAGGAGCTGCTGGCCTCTGTAAATCCCAATTCTGAGCTGGCGCTGATGAGCGATCCCGGCCTGGACGACGCCCGTACCGGCTACATCCAGAAAAATATCTCGGCAGCACAGTCCGGCGGCTTCTCCGTCTCCGAGAGCTGCGAGGACGTGGAGCTGGCCCTGTCCTGGTGCGATATGTGGTACGACCCGGCGCTGACCCAGTTTATCAACTATGGCTACGAGGGCGAAACCTTTGAGTATGACGAAAACGGCGAGCCTGTGCTGGGCGGTGTCATCGTGAGCAACGATCTGGGCCTCCCCTCCCTGAAAATGGCCAACGGCGTATACCTGTGCACCAGCGGCGGCTTTATCTATGACATCCACAAGTATGACCTGGAGTATACCGACCTCCAGCTGGCAGCCTATACCCAGTGGCTGAACGCTGCGGATGACGAGAGCACCGTGACCACGGCAGAGCTCCCCACCGGTGCCAAGCTGAATGTACAGGAGGCCGACGTGATCTCGGCTGTTATGAGCGACATTAACACCCATGTGGCGGAAATGGCCCTGAAATTCGTAACGGGTACCATCCCGCTGAATGAGGAGAACTACCAGAGCTATGTGGCGGACATCGAAGCCATGAGCCTGCAAAAGGCCCTGGACGCCCAGCAGGCAGCCTATGACCGCTATTTAGCACGATAATACGCAGCAGCTACGCGGGGCCGGCAGCTGTCGGCCCCGATTTTCAAAAGAACCCGCACAAAGAAAGGAGTATTTCGTATGAATGAACCAAAGCGCCCCGGCCCTGGCGGCGGTCCCGGCGGCCCTCCGCCCAAGGCAGGATACGCTGAAAACCACCCGGAGACAGACTGGATTCTGACGGAAAGCACCGCCTATCCCAACGGCATCTATCTCTATGACGGGCATCTTCCCGCAGCGCCGGAGGGCAAGGCCATTTTGATGACCGTAGCGGGCGTCCCCACCACCATCGCCCCGGGCGCTTACCCAGGCAAGGTGGAGCTGATTGTATATACGCTGACCCATGTGCCGGACAGCCAGGCAGAGCTGAGCACTGGCAATTTTCGGGCGGCAGTGCATGTGAAAAACGGAATGCTCCAGTCCACCGCACTGGAACACCTGGCCGGGCCCATGGAGGAAACCCCGGATGGGCTTCGAAACCTGGCGCTGACCACCGATTTGGACGACTTCAACGGCGTCATCGTGGATGCAGATGAATCGTCCGACAGCACCTATACCATCCGTGACAGCCGGTTCCACTGCCGGGGCGGCGGCAACAGCGAGGGCCGAGGCGCTGGGCTTATGACGGTGGGCACGGCCCATGTGAAGCTGGACGGGGCGGAATTTTGGAATTACGGCACCCAGAGCGCCATTATTGCCAGCGGCCACAGCCATCTGGAGGTGGCAAACAGCGTAATCTACGGGGCCCGGGACTTTTCTGCCGGTAAGCTCTGCCCCTGGGTGCTGGGAATCAACGGCGCAAACCGCCTGACCAACGCCATTGATTATGCTCAGGTAGACTATCATGACAGCATCGTGGTTGCGCAGAGCTGGGCGGCGCTGTCCACGGATTCCGGCAAGGGCGTTCGGCTCACCGGCGAGCGGCTGTTCTCCGGAATCGGGCGGCTGGAACCCTATCAGGAGGACCATGCAGCGGACTATACCGCCGTCCCGGAGCTGCGGGGCAAAAAGTACGGCTTCTATCTGGGCAACAGCGCCATCGGCGAGTGCGGCTATGTCAACTACGCCGATGCGGGCTTCCACAACAGCTTCCGGGACGTGACCTTCTACTCCCCGGACTACATCTTCATTCTCTCCACCAAGCAGGCCTCCATCGATGTGGAGGGGGACAGCTTCTGCCACTCCGGGCGGATCGGCGTGCTGTGGCATAAAACCAGCGGCGGCACCGTCTCGCTGAAGGGCGGAAAATGGTATGCCGAGGATACCCTGTTCCAGACTAAGAGTTATTCCGCTACCGATACCATCGGCTGCTACTGCCACACGGTCTGCGACGGAACGGACATCACCCTGGGGAAGGGCGGCGTGCTCTATCAGCTGATGACCAGCGATGATGTAGGCCTCATGGGGCCCAGTACCTTTACGGTGCCGGAAATTGAATGGAAGCTGGATACCGTGGAAAAGCTCCCGGAAACCTATCCGGCCCAGAAGATGTTTGCAGTGAACCCCATTCTCAAGTATCCCATCTATCTGGTGGACGGCCAGGAGGTACCGGTGAAGGGCGATGTAACGGCGTTTTTGGCGGAGCATCCCCAGGCGGAAAAGGTCATGTACGATGCGCCCTACCGCATCCAGCCCGCCACCTTCACGCTGAAAAATCTGAACACCGCAGGCGATATCTTTAACGGTGTCTATCAGCGGATTCAGGTACTGGATGTAAACCTGGAGCATGCGTCAGTCCAAGGCACAATCTCCAGCGCCCACACCTACCATGTAGACAAGCAAGGAAACCAGGTTCCGGCAGGGACCTCCTACTCGAAATTCGGCAGAGAGGACGAGCATCTTGGGATTGGCCGGATGGGCAACACCCCCGCTCCCGCTATCAATAATCCGGTGCACCTGACCCTCCGGAACGGCGCCACCTGGACCCCCACCGGCGACAGCTATCTGGAGCAGCTGGACCTGGACGAGAGCTCCCGCGTGGAGGGCCGCATTCTGGTAGACGGCGCAGCGGTGTCCGGCCCCGGGCGATATATGGGCAGCATTTTGGTCCGGCCTACCGCAAAGTAAGCCCAAACTGCGCGGAATCATTTCTTCTAAAAAACCCGGGATGCAGAATTCTCTGCATCTCGGGTTTCCTTTCTATGTTCTAATCCGTCCCTTACATCAGAGGGCCTTGAGATAAAAATGGTCCATGGTTCCGTGGCACACAGTGCTGGGCTTTTCGATCTCATGGAACCCATATTTCTCATACAGCTTTCGGGCCACCGCCAGGTTCGTATGGGTTTCCAGATACAGGTTCTGATACCCGGCCGCTCTGGCCCAGTTCTCCGCCAGCTGCACCATGGCCTTCCCATAGCCCTTGCCCTTTACGCCGTCCTGCAAATAGAGCTTTTGGAGCTCCGCACAGCAGGGAATCCCGGAAAACTCCGCAATCCCAACGCCGCCAATGACTGCCCCGGCGTCATCCAACACCACAAAATACGCCCGTTTCTCCGGCGCGCTGTCATAAAACGCGCTTAAATGATCGAGCTCCGGGTCGAAATACACGGTTCCCGGAACGTTTAAATGGAATTTCTCCAAATTCATGCGGATGACCTCCGCAATCTTTGCGTCATCCTCGGGTTGTAGCTTTCTATAGTGCAGCATGCGCCGTTTCCTCCATAACATCCGATTTTGGATTATTATATCGAATGATTTCGCATTTTGCAACTTCGTTTTTATGCCCTTTGCCGCCGCAAAAAGGATTGAGATATCTCAACATTTTTGCTAAAATAAATAGATAGATTAAACACTGTCGTATTCAGCAGCATCAGACGGAAGGAGCGCTGTGCATGGCCTTTTTATCCCCAAAGCGGAAACGCAAAAAAGAGCAGGAGGAGACGGAGCAGCCTCTGGCGCACTACGTCTACGACAAGGGCCTGCGCCTGATGCGGGACAACCGGCTCAAGCGTCTGCTGGATCATCGGCACAGCATCATTCCCGAAGAACTGGAGCAGTTGGGCATTACGTTTCCGGGGCAGTGGTTCATCCTGGTGCTGGTGACGGTGCAGGAGATCGACCGAACCGATGCCAGCCTGGACGCCAGCTATGGAGAAATTTGCAGCACCGTCCAGAGTGCCCTCACCGACCGCGCCATGAAGCCCTGGGTGTTCATGGACGAATGGGACATCTATGCCATTGTAAACTTTGACTCCGAAGCGCCGGAGCTCCAGCGGCTGAAAATACTGGATTTGCTGGAGCCTGCCCTATGTATGCTGCGGCAGGAAACCGGCCTAAAGCTCAAGGCCTTTGTCAGTAAGCTGGAGCAGCATATGCAGGACATCGCCAGCCAGCGCAGAAGCCTTACCGCCCTTTGTGACTATGAGTCCGTCTTAAACCGGGACGCCCTTGTATTGACCCAAGAGCGCATTATGGCCTCCAGTCCCGACCAGTGCTACCGCTTCGACGGCCTGCGGACCATGGAGGAAACCGACGCATTCTTTAGCAGCATTCTGTCCGGGAATTTTACCGAAGCCCAGGGCAACCTGACCGAGCTTATCCGCCAGATGCTGCTGGATGTGGATTTATCGGCCCTGGCCCCCAGTGCGGCCCGGGTGCGGCTGGACTATCTGATTCAGCTTTTGGACATTGCAGTGGACGCGACCCGGCTGCGGATGGACAGCGCCGTCTTTTCCGACATGTTCCCGCGGCTGGACTTCCGGGAATGCAGCAACGTCCAGGAGTTCCAAACGCGCTCTGCCCAGATTTTGCAGGAATTGCAGGCCAGCCGCGCAGACGCAAATCAGGACAGCGGCTATGCCATGAGTTGGGTGGCCGATGTCAAGAGCTTTGTGGATCTCCATTTTACTGAGCTGACGCTGAATGTGAATTCCCTGGCCCAGGAGTTTGACCTCAACGCCTCGTATATGAGCCGTGTCTTCCGGGACCGGGTTGGGATCGGCCTCCCGGAGTATATCCAGAGCCTGCGCCTCCGGCTGGCAAAGCAGATGCTGGCCTCTGGGCGTACCGTTGCCGATACCGCCGAAGCCGCCGGATTTGGCTCGTCCCGCTCCATGACCCGGGCATTCCAAAAGTCCGAGCAGACCACCCCGGGGAAGTTCCGGACCGATCATATGGCCCTTTCGACAGAAAAAGAAGAAAATTGACGCTTTTGACCTAAGAAACTGACAGTTTCCATCGGAAAGCGCATCACCAGTTTCCTGATCGTGTGACTTTTTGTCGCAGGATTCTAGGAAACTGGCTCTTTTTTTCTCTTCCTCCCTCCGATACAATGAAGATGTTCGCTAGCGTATTTCAAAGCGGCCTGGAACAGGCGCTTATTTGGAACCAAGGAGGAACCCCTATGACATTGGAAGAGACTGCCGATCTGGCCCTGAAACAGGCGCAGCGTGCCAAGGATTATACAGACATTCTAAATGTCTTTTCCGCCCATTTGTACTGCTACCGTGCCCAGAAGCAATCCTACGAAATCGAGCACTATTGGGCCAAGACCCGGGACGATCTGGTCTATGCAAACGCCCAGGGGAGAAAAGCCGTGATCGATTTCTACTGCGGGCACAATGCGGCAATGCGTGCGGAAAAACGCAAAATCGCCGCCCAGACCCATCCGGAGATTGCCGATACCGATGCCTTTGACGGTGTTGGCGACATGGTGGCAAAGGCCTCGTCGTCCCCCTATGTCATCATCGCAGAGGACGGGATGAGCGCCCACGGCATCTGGTTTGTACCGGGCTTTTGCTGTGAGCTGGGGAAAGACGGCGCGGTGAAAGCAAATTATTTTCAGGAAAAAAACGCGGTGGATCTGGTAAAAGAGGATGATGGCTGGAAGATTCTTCGACTGGATATCCTGGTGGATTTCCAGACCCCCTGCCCCCATATTGCCTTTGACCCGAAGCAGTATCATTTCGAATACCCGGCAGCTGCACCCGGCGCTTATTCCACGCCCTATGCGGCAACCACGGTGGCGCAATTCTGCCCGCCGCTGCCGGAGCCCTATGAAGCCTGGGACGATCATCGGGCCTTTGCCGCGGTGTATGGAGGAGGGATATCATGACAGTAGAAGAAAAGCTGGATCTTGCGGAACGTCTTACCCGCCAGGCCAATGATTACCGCGAAATCTACAATACCATCTCCGCGCAGATGTATTACCTCCAGGTACAGCAGCATCAGGCCGTCATCGACCACTGCTGGTCCGCCCGGGAAGATATCAGCTTTGGCCCCGCCCAGGGCCGGGAAGCGGTATTGGACTTTCTCATTCGGGAGTCCGATCGGAAAAAACAGCAGAAGCTGGCCCTTGCCCACAAATATCACGGCGTGGAAATCACTCCGGCGCATTTGGGGGTGGGCGATTTGGAATCGAGAATCGCCGCAAATCCCTATATCGTCATTGCAGCGGACCGCAAGACCGCCCAGGGCGTATGGTTTTCCCCCGCAGTGAAGGCCGAAATCGGTGAAGACGGAGAACTACACGGCGCCTATCTGCAAGAGCGCATCGGCGTGGACTTCGTTCTGGAACACGATCAATGGCGCATCTGGCACTACAACGTCTATCCGGATTTCACCGCAGCGCTGCCGGACTACACCTTTGACGACAGCCGGTATGAGGGCCGCACCTTTGACGAGGCGGGCGCGCCCAATGAGGAGCACACCAACAAACGGCCCGAGGGCCCGCCGGACGACGGAAACCGCCCCATGCCCTACTGCGCCGAATCCATTCCCGTATGGAAGCCGCCGCTGCCAACGGAATATTCCGCCTGGACCCCAGCGGAAGACATGCCGATTATGTAAGGAGGGACGCACATGACACTGGAAGAACGAGCAAGCAAAGCGCTGTTTGAAGCGGAAAAAGCCGGCGCTTATCAAGGCATTATGAACTGTGTGGCGGCCCATCTCTACAGCTATCGCGCCCAGGCGCAGCAAAACGAGATTGACGTCTACTGGTCCAACCGCCACGACGAAATCAGCTATTGGGACAACAACGGCTATGAGGCCATCCGGAATTTCTTCGTGGTCACCAACGGCGAAAATATGCGGAAACGAAAGCTGGAGCTGATTCACCGCTTTCATCCGGAGGTGGCCGTTTGCAAGGAGAATGAGGGCATGGGCGATATGGTCGCCAAGGGCGCCTCTACCCCCTATGTGGTGATCGCCGAGGACGGTCAAAGTGCAAAGGGCCTGTGGATGACCCCGGGCAACTGCACCGAGGTGGGCCTGGACTGCCGCCCCAAGGTTGCGCATATGCACGAAAAGCTTGGCATTGTGGCGGTAAAGGACGACGACGGTCAGTGGCGAATCTTGAAGCTCCGGACCTATGTGGAATTCGTCACCCAGCTGCCCTCCGAGCTATTGGCGCAGGGTCCCAATCATAGGACCTGTGACCCTGACGGAGAAGTGCCTCAGCAGCCCCCCATGCCCAGCGCCTACAGCATCTTTACCAAGGCGGCCTATTATCCGCCCATGCCGGAAGCCTATGATACCTGGAGCGAGGATACGGCCCTGGTAAAGTGGAATCCCAAGGAAACGCACTGACCGATAAAAATAGGAAAGGATGAACCCAAACATGAAAAAGATTGTTGCATTCCTGTTAGCCCTGACCATGCTATGCTCCATGGCAGCCTGCGGGTCAAATGCCGAATCGGCAGGCTCCTCCGACGCTGCCACCTCCGAAGCAGCTACCCAGCAGCCCGCCCAGTCCGCAGCGGAAGCCACCCCGGAAGCCGACCAGCCGGAAAGCGCCCCGGAAGCATCCCAAGCGGAAGCAGCCCCGGAAACTGCCATCAGCTATCCCCTGGCCGATCCGGTTACCCTGACCGCACTGGGCGCCATTTACCAGCCCCGTACCGCCGACAAGATTACCTCCTGGAGTGAGTCGCTCCAGTATGTCGAAGCAGCCAAGGCCACCGGCGTTACCATCGACATGACCTGTGTTGCCTCTTCGGCCCAGCAGGAGCAGACCCAGCTTGTGATTTCCTCCGGGGATTATCCCCAGCTGATGACCAGCCTGAATATGTACTATCAGGTCAACGATCTGGTAGAGCAGGAAATCGTCATCGACCTGATGCCCTATCTTGAAACCTATGCCCCGGACTACTACCAGACCATTCAGGACATGGGCTATGACAAGGACATCATCACCGACGACGGCGTATCCCCCTGCACCTATTATGTAAACGAGGGCGTTCCCAACACCGGCATGATGATTCGGAAGGACCTTCTGGAAAAGGCCGGACTGGATATTCCCGTCACCTATGAGGATTACGACGAGGTGATGGCGGCGTTCAAGGACCAGGGCGTGAAGGAGCCCTTTGTTCTCGACGGCACCAGCACCGGATGCAGCGACGTATACAATGCGGGCCTTGAAGTGCAGCTCTTCTCCCACCCCATTCTGGGCAGCGGCAACGACGGCTTCTATCAGGTGGACGGCCAGGTGAAGTTCGGCTATCTGGAAGAGGGCTTTGTCACCTACATGACCCAGATGGCAGACTGGTTCCAGAAGGGCTACATCAGCCCCGACTACATCAGCGAAAACGAGAACAACAACGCCGAATCCTTTACCGGTAAAATCGTCGCCGGTGATGTGGGCGCCGTCACCGCAGGCCGCACCAATCTCGACACCTATAACACAGAGGGTAAGGCAAACAATGCGGAATTTGAGCTGGTTGCAATCCCCTCTCCCCGGAAGGAAGCAGGTCAGGTCATTCACCTGGGCCCCTATCGCCAGAGTTCCCTGAGCAGCGGCTTCTATGCCACCAGCGCCTGCTCCGATTCCGACCTTGAAGCCCTGCTGGCATGGCACAACTACTGGTTTACCCCCGACGGCGATATGCTCACCAACTATGGCGTGGAGGGTTTGACCTATGAGATGCAGGACGGCAAGCCTGTATTCACCGACATGATTACCAACAACCCCGACGGCCTGACCCTGACCCAGACCACCTATATTTACATCGGTCAGATGGGCGTTATCGACAACAGCCGCGAAGACCAGTGGTACTCCGAGGCCACCGTTTCCGCCAAGGACATTTGGAGCGAGAATGTGGATAATGCCTGGAAGCTTCCCGGCGCTTGCAGCATGACCGCCGACGAGGCCAGCGAATATTCCTCCACCTTCAGCGATATCCAGACCTATATTTCCGAGATGCTGCCCAAGTTTATCATGGGTGACGAACCCATCGAGAACCTCTCCGCCTTCCAGACGCAGATTCAGTCCATGGGCATCGACACCTGCATTGCCGATTGGCAGAGCGCACTGGATCGCTACAACGCAAGATAATATCCCCCCAATTGAAACTGGAGCCTGGTATGCGCTACCGGACTCCAGTTTCCAAACTCCCAGGAAGCGGACTGTCCGGCAGCCCGCTTCCCCGCCGCCATAGAAAGGACAATGATATGGAAGAAAAGAAGGAACCCCGCCAGGAGCGTCCGGAGCTGCCCAAAGAGCCGGTGATCTCCTGGGCCGAACGCAATCTCCGGGATTTTTCTCAATTATCCGACCCGGAAGCCGCAATTTTTGCACTGGATCTTTCGCTGCTGGAGCCGATTTCCCAAGCGGACGGATGGTACTTTGCGCCGGAGATGATCGTAACACCAGACGCGCTGCAAACCGCCCTGGGCCGGTATGCCGCCGATGCACGCCCGCCCATTCCGGACGAACCCATGACCAAAATGGCCGCTGCCCGCTGGCTGATGGATACCATGCAAGCCGCCGACGGAACAGCAGCTCTTCCGAAGCTATATTATAAACAGCCCATCGCCCCAACGGAAGGAACCGTAACGCTAAACCACGCCCTGCTGCTCACCGATACCGCCAGCGCAATCGAAAGCGGCGGCACTGCCGAAACGATACTCCGGAACTGCCAGGTGCTGGGGGTAACTGCCGGTGAGACAAAGCCGCTGGAGGGCCCACCCTCGGGACTTCTGGTGGCCGGAAACATGCGTGCCAATCTGATTATGGGCCAGTCCCAGGCCTACTATATTGGCTCCAGCGTCACGGTCCCCAACTGGGCCGTATACGCAACCGACGGTGCGCGGCCCATAGAGCAGCCCGGGCAGAAGGAGCTCAGCGTATATGTATACGGCTCTGAGGGCACTGCCATACACGGCGGCTATGGCACCTATTCCGACCTGTTCTGCAACGTATACCTCTTCGGCTCCACCCTGACCGTGCCCGAAATCGGCGCCATCAGCGGAACCTTTGGAAAGCTGACCCTGGGCACCATTGGGCAGGGCGAGCATTTCTCTGAGCTTGCCCCGGTGCTTACGGAGAAGGATCGAAGCCAGAATCCCGAGAAAAACAAGGGCACGGTTGTCCGCTCCGGATGCACGGCACTGATGATCCATTGCGTATCGCTCCCGCCCTATTGGGGCCGCCCGGGCTACAGTCAGGCAGAGCTGCCGTTCCACAGCGGTGTGGTGGAGATCCGGGACAGCACGCTGGAGACGGATTTGTCACTGGCGAAGGCGATTGAATATCCCGCTGCGGCAAATGCCTATATCGCCCATCATCGCGGCTCTGTTATCCTGGTGAAAAGCTGCAATGCGCAGATTCGGATGCAGCGGAGCCGACTCATCCCCGATTCCCGGGGCACCGGCGCGATTCTGCACACGGTCATCAACAGCGACATTGCTTTTAGCGTCAAGGTGCCGGAGGGAACGGTGTATCCCGGCATTCGCGCCAGCTTTACGGATATGGAAATGCAGGGGGATATTCTCCACGAGGATTACCAGCGCGACCTGTTCCTCACCATGGAACGGGTGCAGTTTACCGGAAAAATCGTCACCGGCACCGCAGAAACCTGGAACGAAACCGCCGCCCAGGAGGGCTTCCCGGAATATATCATCGACCCCGACGGCTATCAGACCATACACGGCGCTTATCTGCGACTGGAGCAGGGCGCATGCTGGACCGTAACGGGCCGGAGTACCCTGCGGGAGCTGATTTTGGAGCCCGGGGCAGCCATTCAGGCACAGCACGGCAGTGTTACCATGCTGCTCGGCGGCGTTCCCACAACTCTGGAGCCGGGATGCTACCGCGGCGAAATCGTTTTGCAGCCGGACGAGACATAACAAGGAGGAATTCCGATGGAACAGCAATTGCAGCAGCTAATGAATGAACTTACTGCCATGAAGCAGCAGATGGAGGCCCTTCAGCAGGACCTGGACCGTCAGCGCCAGCGCCAGCAGGATTATCGGGAAATTTGCAACGCCATTGCAGCCCATTCCTACTGCTATAACTGCCACCGCCAGGACTATGAGGTAGAGCATTTCTGGACCAAGCAGCAGCCCGATTCCTATTACAACGCCTGCACCAGTCCCGAGGGCGTGAAAGCATACTATGTGGGCAATACGAAAAAGGCCAGAGATCGCCAGCGGGAAATCGTCCGGGACGTTTATGGCGTTGACCTAAGCGAGCCGGAGAATGTGGGCTATCGGGTGTTTAATATGCTGGGCAGCCCCTATGTGGTCATTGCCGAGGACGGAAAGACCGCCCAGGGAATCTGGATGGAGTTTTCCTATAAGAGCCACCTGGACAATGACGGTAAGCCCTGCCCCAATGCCTCTCTGGGCAAAACCTGCGCGGAATTTGTCAAGGAAGACGGCATGTGGAAAATCTGGCGGATGCGCGGAATGCCCGGCGGCTTTGACCTGGACATCCCTCTGGCACAGCGGAAATCTATGGACGAGATGACGGAGGAAGAGCGGGAATACACCATGCAGGAAATGAACTGGGCCTTCTTCCCCTTCTCCGAGGAGGAAAAGAAGGTGTTGAAGCAGCGCTTCCTGACCACCGAGCACGATCCCATGGGCTATGCGCCTACAGTTCCCTATGTGCCCACTGACCCGCCGCTGCCGGAGCCCTATGAGAGCTGGAACGACGATATTTCCCTGTTCCACTTCTCGGATGAGCCCTTCACCCTGCCCCCGCACATGCTGGCCTATGAGGCCCAGTGGAAAAAGGACCACGGCATCACCGACTGAGCTTAATTGACAAAATAAACGCACAAAAGGCCGCTACGAAAGTAGCGACCTTTTTCTATGCTTTCTCAATAGTGATAGACGCCCCGTTTGGCGATCAGGAATATTCCGCCCACGATCATCGACATCACCTCAGCGGCAACCACTGCAATCCAAACGCCGTCGATTCCCCAAATCACCGGGAACAGTAGGATCGCCGTGCACTGGAACACCAGGGTCCGCAGGAACGAGACAATTGCCGAGGTCAAGCCGTCGTTCAGCGCCGTAAAGAAGCTGGACGTAAAAATACCAAAGCCCATAAACAAGAAGGACAGGGAGAAAACCCGGAAGCCCCTTACCGTCAGCGCCAGCAGCTCCTGGTCATAGCCCACGAAAAATGCCGACAGCGGCGTTGCCAGTACCTCGGCGGCAATGGTCATGGTAATGCCCAGCGTGGTAAGGATCACCAGGCTTTTCTTCAGCAGGCCGTGCAGCTCTTGGGTATTCTCTGCGCCAAAGTGATAGCTGACCACCGGGGCCATGCCCACGCAGTAGCCCACAAACGTCGAGGCGAAAATCATGCTGACATACATCATAACGCCGTAGGCCGCAATGCCGTTCTCCCCCGCCAGCTTCATCAGCTGCGCATTATATAAAATGCCCACAATGCTCATGGAAATATTGCTCATAAACTCCGAGGAGCCGTTGATGCAGGCCTTCCGCAGTGCGCTGCCGTCAAAATGCGTTTTCCCCAGCCGGAGGAAGCTGCTGTTTTTCCGGAAGAAATAGAACAAAGGCACCATGCCGCCCACCGTCTGGGCCACTGCGGTTGCAATCGCCGCACCCTCCAGCTTATGGGCCTGGGGCAGTGAAATCACCAGCACCGCATCCAAAATCATATTGGTCAGGCCGGAAATAATCGTAACAACCAGCCCCAGTCTGGGCTTTTCCGCCGCCACAAAAAAGCTCTGGAACATCACCTGGAGCACATAAAAGGGCATTGCCGCCAGAATAATCCGGGCATAGACCACGCAGTTTTCCAGCAGCGCCCCCTCTGCCCCCAGCAGCTGGGCCACCGGGCGGATGAAGACAAAGCCCAGAATCGTAAATCCCACACCGATGATAAACGCCGCATAGACCAGCAGCGAAAAATAGCGATTGGCCCGCTCCCGATCCCCGGCGCCATAGGTAGCCGCCACCAGGGCCGTGCCGCCGGTGCCCAGCATAAAGCCCACGGTGCCCAAAATCATCAGCACCGGCATAATCAGGTTAATTGCCGCAAAGGGCGTTTTTCCCGCAAAATTCGAGATAAAAAATCCGTCTACAATGCTGTAAATGGAGGTGACGATCATCATTGCAACGGTTGGCAGCGTAAAACGCAGCAGCTTTGGATAGGTAAAATGCTCAGATAATTGAATTTGCATAAAATCTCCTTATAGTGCCTCAATTTCGCGGCGCAGACATGCCACGTCCTTTTCCATGAGGCGGATGTAGGTGCTGATTTCCTCTTCGGTCCAGCCGTCGAAGGCGGCCATTTCTGCGGCAAACAGCCTTGCAGCGGTTTTTTGTATATACTGCTCCCCCTGCTCGGTTAGAACAATCCGCTTGGACCGGCCATTGTAGGGCTCCAGATAGAGAATCTGTGCCGCCTCCAGGCTCCGAATGGCAGAGTTGACGGTTTGGCGGCTGATGCCCGAGTTTTTATAAACATCGCTAAGCAGACAGTTTTCCCCCAGATCATAGATGGTATACAGCACAATGGAAACGCTGTCGCTCATCTTCAGCTTGCGCGATGCAAGATGGTAGATTGCATCGGTTTCCTTGCTCAGGTATGTGATTTGACGGATTAACGCCCTGCGGTCTTGCGCCATAGAATCGCTCCTTCTTTGTACGAAATCATACATTGGATTATAGTATGATTTCCTACATTTGTCAAGTACAAAAGCAGGCGCGATGCCGCTTATGCATCACGCCTGCCAAGTTACGCTTCCGTTTCGTCCTGCTTTTCCTTCCCCTGGAGCTGCATCAGATGATGATAAGCCGTTGGGTTCTGGGCCTCAAAATGCTGCCGGTGCTTCTCGGTGCGCGCCCGGACCCGCGCCAGCAGCTCGGGGTTGCGCTCGGCCAAATGGGCCTCAATTTTCTGGCGGTGCAGCTCTGCCCGATGGACCATGCGGGCAATCTCCTCCTCGGAAAGCCGCCCGGTTTTCAGCTGCTCCTCGAAGTGCATTTCCAGATGATCCAGGAATCGCTCCTCGTCGCCGGGGGCCATTCGATGCCAGTGCCCGGTTTTGCTGTCCAGCACCTGCTCCTCTGCGGACAGGGCATTTTCGCTCTCCAAAATCTGTGCCATACCCTCGCTGGCCAGCTGTTCCATTACCTGCTCTGCCTCGGACCCAAAGAGCCATTCAAATTCCACCAGCTGCTCCACAGCCTCGCCCCGGGTCGCTTCCGCCGAAGCTACGCTGTCCTGCAACACATACGGCGGCTGAATGCCCGCATCCTCCAGCGCCAAATCGATGGTGCGGCGGACCGCCCCTTCTAAGAGCAGGCTTCCCGCATCCAGCTTTTTCATCTGATCGTTCAGCGAGCCGTCGTGCTCCGTGAGATAGAACGCCACGCCCTTTTGCCGCAGATTTCGGCTCAGCAGCACCAATCGCTCTGCCGCGGTCAGGTCAATGCGCCCAATGCCCCGGGCGTCGATGATAACGGCCCTGGTATCCGCCGTCATCGCCGCCTCGATTTCCGTCTGAAACCGGTCGATATTGGCGAAAAACAGGTTGCCGCTGAACCGGTAGATCACCGCGTTCTTCAGCGCCCGTGCCTCCCGGTTCCGCTCCAGGGGATAAAAGCCCGCCTGCCCCGGAATCACGCCCATGCACGAGGCCGGCGGTGCTACCGAGGAAATGGCCACCTCGAAAAACGACAGCACCACGCCGATCATGACCCCATACACCGTGCCAAAAATCAATACGCCCAAAAAGGCAATCAAAAATACAAACAGCTCATTGCGGCTGGTGTTCCGCAGCTTTTTTGCCAGGGGAAAATCGAGAATGCCCCAGAGTGCCGTCAGCACAATGCCCGTTAAAATGGGCACCGGCAGGAACTTCAGCAGCGGGGTGCCCACCAGCAGCACCAGCAGCATGGTACCGCAGGCGGAAAGGCTCATCAGCTGGGACCGGCAGCCGAAGGAATCGGCAATGCCGCTGCGGGAAACACTGCCGTTGATGGGGCAGCAGCCGGTCACGCCGCTGACCAGATTCATGGCCCCATAGGCCAATAGCTCCCGGTTGTTGTCCAGCTTGTCGCCGTATTTCATGGCATAGCTGCCCGAAGCCAGCAGGGTCTGCGCCATAACCACTGCGGCAATGCTCAGCGACTCAATCACCAGGTCCTTGCCATAGGCGCTCAGATACGAAAATCCGGGCAGCATCAGCTTCGGCAGCCCCGGAGCCACCGCCGACAGCATCTTCACCCCGTATTGGTCCAGATGAAACACCGCCTGGAGCACCGCGCCCACCAGCATCATAACCACCGTCATAGGCACCTTGGGAGTCCGCTTTTTGCAGATCAAAATCACCGCAAAGGTGCCAAAGCCCAGCACCGCCGACAGCGGATGAAACTTCGGCAGCTCCCCGGCAATATGGGACAGCAGGGCAAACAGCTCGCCGGTGCCTGCGGTGCCGCCGAACAGCTTTGGCACCTGCATGAGAATGATGGTCAAACCCACTCCGGAGATAAAGCCGCCCATCACCGGTGTGGAGATGTATTTGACAATGCGCCCGGCCTTGAGCAGAAAAAATATCGCAAACCACAGCGCCGTCAGCATGGATACCAGCGGCACCAGCTGCAATGCCTCCCGGGATTCTGCGGCGATTCCGAACTCCGTCAGCAGACTGCCCACCATCACCGCAGGCATTGCATCCACGCCCACCACAAACTGTGGCGAGGTGGTAAGCAGGCTAAAGGCTAAGATCGGCAGCAGGGACCCATAGAGTCCATAGACTGCTGGCAGCCCCGCAATTTGCGCATAGCCCATGGAGATGGGGATGGACACCAGCGCAACGATCACGCCGGACATCAAATCGCGCCCGGGATGTTTGCTCCGAAACTGTTTCATAGGGATTCTCCCAAATCATATGTCTCCCGCATCCTGGCCGGATTGCAGGGTGCTTTTATTATACGCACTGGCCGCCGGAACGTCAATGCACCCTGCCGATTGGGCGCTTATTTCCGGGCCAGCAGGCAGAGCCAGCCCTTTTTATTTTTGTGGACCGCAATCTCCCGGAAGCCCGCCTGCTCCAGGATAGACTGGAACTGGCTGTCCCGATCGATGGTCATGCCGTCGATTTTCTCCGTCCAATGGTCGTCCTTCCCGGTGCCGCCGGGCTTCGTCACCCGATAGCCCTCCCGGAAGCCTTGCAGCAAATCCGGCCAAAAATATACCGTCTCAAAGGCCGTAACTACGTCAAATTCCGCCGCGCCAAAGGGCAAGTCCATTACGCTGACCTGCTGCACCGCGCACTTCCCCGCACCAATGGCCTGCGCATTCACCGCCCGGGATTTTTCCACACTGACCTCCGAATAGTCGATTCCATAGACCATTCCCCTGGGGCACTGCTGCACCAGCCGCGCCAAATTTGCTCCGCCGCAGCCGCAGTCCAGCACCCGATCCTGCGCCTCCAGCGGAAGGAACTGGGTGCCCCAATCCGCCAGGCCCCGGTGCCCCAGATTCATCATGTTCACCATCAATTTTCCGCCCAGCCCCGTGGGCTTGCGGGTATTCTCAAAAAACGACATGGTATGATTCCTTTCTCTCCATGGGTTAGCATTGTCTAACCGTTAATTCCACAAAAAGCCGCCTGTGGCAGCCCCAATTGCAGGACCATTGTAGCACCCATCCCCGCCCATTGCAATACGCCCGAAAAAAGTTGTCCATTGGGGATAAGAAAGACCGTTTGGGAAAGACATCGGCGGCTTTCTATGGTATACTACCTGACAGTTAGCTAACATTAACTAAGTGAGAGACAGGAGGGAAACACCGGATGCAGCAACATGCATTTGACCGGCAGGGGGCAATTTTACTGGCCCAGAGCGACGGATGCGCCGTCTGGCAATTCCGCAACGACACCGGCGACGGCACCATGACCACCTATGAGGTATTCCCCGGAGTGATGCTCAGCTTCAACGATTTTCATATGGCGCGGTTTGAAAGCAGCTATGTGGCCGACCGGCGGCTGTTTGCCATCGACCACTGCCGGGAGGGGCGCATGGAGTACACCCAAGCGGACCTTTCCCGGCGGTTTGACATTGCACTGACCCCCATGAAGGCCTGCTTCCGCTCGGTCTATGGGTCCGCCATCGGCACCTGGCTCACCAACTATCGCATGAATCTGGCGGCAGAGCTGCTGATTCACCGGAGGGACCTGAGCATTGGGGAAATCGGCGGCCGGGTGGGCTATGACAGCGCCGGGAAATTCGCCCAGGCCTTTAGGCGGGTGATGAAATTGACGCCGTCGGAATATCGCAAAGAAAGAGGGATAAGCGATGAAATCTGAGAAAAGAAGCTGGATGAAGTCCCTGTTTGCCTATGCAGAGGGGGAGAAAAAGCGGATGCTGCTGTCCGTGCTCCTGTCTGTGGGCAGCGTAGTGCTGGGGCTGGTTCCGTTCTACTGCATGTACCGGCTGATCTGCCTTTTTGCAGATACCGCAAATGCCGGGCAGGTGGTGCAGTGGTGCCTTTTGGCGCTGGCGGCTTATGGCGTAAAAATTCTGCTGTTCAGCCTGTCCACCGGCGTTTCCCACACCATGGCCTATACGATTCTGGAAAGACTGCGGCTGCGGCTGGCGGACCGGTTTCTCCATGCGCCCCTGGGGGATGTGGAAAGCCATTCCATCGGCGAAATCAAGACCATGATGGTGGACAAAATCGAGAATCTCGAGCCGCCCCTGGCCCATATGATTCCCGAGGGGGCGGGGCATATTGTTCTGCCCATCATCAGTATCCTCGCGCTGCTGCTCATCGACTGGCGGCTGGCGCTGGCGTCGCTGGTGACATTTCCCCTGTCCTTCCTCTGCATGGGGCTCACCTTCCAAATCAGCGGCGACAGCTTTTCGAAATACGACCAGTCCGCCAGCCACATGAACAGCGCCATTGTGGAGTATATCGAGGGCATTGAGGTCATCAAGGCCTTTGGCCGGACGGGGGTCAGCTATGAGAAATATGCCGGCGCCATTACGAACTTCCGCACCTTTGTGGTAAAATGGCTCACCTCTACCTTTGTGACCATGAAGCTGAGCTTTGCCCTGTTCCCCTCCACCCTGATCGGCACGCTGCCCGTGGCCTTGGCCCTGGCAAACAGCGGCAGCATTTCGGGGCCCCAGGCAGCCCTGGCGGTGATGCTATCCATTTCCATGGTGGGTTCCCTGTCGAAGCTGGAGGTATTTTCCGAAAATATGCGGCAGGTGAAGTGTACCGTGGAGAATCTGGAGGAATTCTTAGAGATGCCCGCACTGCAGGAGCCCAGCGTTCGGGCGCAGCTTTCCGGCACAGGTGCTGCCCTCCATAACGTGCATTTTTCCTACACCGGCAAGCCGGAGGACGAGGTGCTCCATGGCATTGACCTAACCCTGCCCCAGGGGAGCTTTACCGCGCTGGTTGGCCCATCCGGCGGCGGAAAATCCACCGTGGCAAAGCTCATTGCCCGGTTCTGGGACGTAAGCGATGGGGAGATCACCATCGGCGGCGTGAACGTAAAGGATATGCCCCTGGCGCAGCTTTCGGAATATGTGAGCTTTGTCACCCAGGATAACTTCCTGTTCCGCTGCTCCCTGCTGGAGAATATCCGCCTGGGCAATCCCAGCGCCACGGACGAGGAGGTCAAGGCCGCTGCCCGGGCAGCCCAATGCGAGGAATTCATTTCGAAGCTGCCCCAGGGCTATGACACCCCCGCAGGCAAGGCAGGCCGTCGGCTTTCCGGCGGCGAAAAGCAGCGGATCGCCATCGCCCGGATGATGCTGAAAAACGCCCCGATCATCATTCTCGACGAGGCCACCGCCAGCATCGACCCCGAAAACGAGCACCTGATTCAGCATGCCATTTCGGAGCTGACCCGGGGCAAAACCATCATCACCATCGCCCACCGGCTGACCACCATCCAAAACGCCGACCAGATCCTTGTGGTGGACGACGGGACCATTGTGGAATCTGGCACCCACGAGGCCCTGATCGCTCAGGACGGCCTGTACCGGCGCTTTATGCAGATTCGTCAGCAGGCCGAGGGCTGGCATATCACCGAAGATTAAGATACGCCCGAATTCTGTATGCTGGGTACAGAGTTCGGGCGTTTTCGGTTTTTCTTTGGTTTCGTATCAGTTTTTCTTATATAAATTCAGCAAAAGCCAAATTGATTGCTGCGGAGAATGGAGGTACAATGGTACTATCAAAAATAGAGGGAGTGTACCACAATGAATCAGATCAAGAAGAACTTTGGCTTTGGCTGCATGCGGCTGCCCATGAAGGACGGTGAAGTGGATATCCCCGAAACCAAACGCATGGTGGACGCATTTCTGGAGGCAGGCTTCAACTACTTCGACACGGCCCACGGCTATTTGCATGGAAAAAGCGAAACGGCCCTGAAGGAATGTCTCACCAGCCGCTATCCCCGGGAAGACTATATTCTGACGGACAAGCTCACCGCAAACTTCTTCCAGACCGAAGCGGATATTCGCCCCCTGTTGGAAGCACAGCTGGAGGCCTGCGGGGTGGACTATTTCGACTATTACCTGATGCATGCCCAGGGTGCGGGGAACTATCCGCATTTTAAGGAATGTCATGCCTATGAAACGGCGTTTGCCCTGAAAGCCGTGGGAAAGGTACGCCATGTGGGCATTTCGTTCCATGACCGGGCCGAGGTGCTGGAGCAGATTCTCACGGACTACCCGGAGATCGAGGTGGTGCAGATTCAGTTCAACTATATGGACTATGAGGACCCCGCAGTTCAGAGCCGGAAGTGCTATGAGGTCTGCCGGAAGTATGGCAAGCCTGTGATTGTCATGGAGCCGGTAAAGGGCGGCAGTCTGGTGAATCTTCCCGAGGATGCAAAGGCTGTGCTGGACGAGCTCCACGGCGGCAGCCCTGCCAGCTACGCCCTAAGATTTGCAGCGGGCTTCCCGGGGATGATGATGGTGCTCTCCGGCATGAGCAGCCTTGCCCAGATGCAGGATAACCTCTCGGTGATGGAGCAGTTCCGCCCCTTAGATGAGAAGGAGCGTAAGGCCATTGACCGGGTACAGGAGATTTTCAAAAGCAAGAACCTCATCCTCTGCACCGCCTGCCGCTACTGCACCGACGGATGTCCCAAGCAGATTTCCATTCCCGATCTGTTCGCCGTGATGAACACCAAGCAGCTCTATCACGACTGGAATGCGGACTATTATTATAACGTGGTCCATACCACTCCCGGGCGCAGGGCCTCCGACTGTATCCGCTGCGGGAAATGTGAAAAGGCCTGTCCCCAGCATCTGCCCATCCGTCAGCTGCTCCAGGCGGTCGCAAAGGAATTTGAACAAGCATAAGGAGAGATTACCATGGCGATTTTGATTGCATACTATTCCCGGACGGGAGAGAACTACTTTGGCGGGGCCTATCGCCGGATTTCCGTGGGCAACACCGAAAAGGCCGCCCGGATGCTGGAATCCATCACCGGCGGCAAGTGTTTTGAAGTTCAGCAGAAGGTCCCCTATTCCGACGATTACCGCACCTGCGTTTCTCAGGCCAGCGAGGACTGGAAGCGCCATGCCCGCCCGGAGCTGACCGTATTGCCGGACTCCCTGGCGGATTACGACGAGATCTATCTGGGCTATCCCAACTACTGCGGCACCATGCCCATGGCGGTGTATACGTTCCTGGAGCACTACGACTTCACCGGCAAGACCATCCGCCCCTTCTGCACCCACGAGGGCAGCGGCCTGTCCGCCACTGTTCGGGACATTCAGAAGGCTGCGCCGGGCGCCAAGGTGACAAAGGGGCTTGCCATCCACGGCAGCCATGTGGACGAGGCCCTTCCCGCGCTGAAGCAGTGGGTCAAGGAGGGAAACTAACATGGATTGTCAGGAAACCCGCGTGGATCTCCGGAAAACCGCTCCCGCCGACCGTGCCGAGGGCCAGCGCTGTGCCAGGCTGATCTTCCGGCTGAACCACACCATGCCCGGCACCGAGGAATACCAGACCGTTTTGAAGAAGCTGTTTGGCGACAATCTGGGCGAGGGCAGCTATGTTGCCGCACCTATCAGCGGTGCCTGCGTCAGCTCCATGAAGATCGGCAAAAACGTGTTCATCAACTCCGGCCTCCTTGCCATGGCCCGTGGCGGCATCACCATCGAGGATGAGGCCCGCATTGCCGCAAATGTCCAGCTGATTACCAATAATCACGACCCCTATGACCTGGACATTCTGCCCTGCAAGCCCATTCTCATCTGCAAATCTGCCTGGATCGGCGCAGGGGCCACGATCCTGCCCGGGGTTCGGGTGGGCAAGCATGCGGTGGTTGGAGCCGCCGCCGTGGTTACCAAGGACGTGCCGGATTATACCGTAGCCGTGGGAAATCCCGCGAAGGTGGTAAAAATGCTGGAGAAAGAGAGATTTCAGGACGAGGATTAAGACAATTCGGTCCCGGTGCAGAACTGCATCGGGACCTTTGTTATGCTTCAAAAGCCATAATTTTCTCCCCCAAAATTTCGTTTTGTTGTTAAAACAACAGAAATGCCGGTTCCATTCCACTATAATACCCCCAGAAACCAAGGAATCCGAACCCCTCGGGTTCCATCCCCCCGATTACGTTCAAATGGAGGATTTTTTCGATGGAAAATCAGATGTTTTGTTTTCAGTGCGAGCAGACCGCCGGATGCACGGGCTGCACCGGGGCCAGAGGCGTATGCGGCAAGTCCGCGGAAATCGCCCGGCTCCAGGACCGGCTCACCGGGGCGCTCATCGGCCTGGCCCGGACCACCGACGGCAATCAGCCCACCGCCCACACCTGGCACCTGATGATGGAGGGCCTGTTCACCACCGTTACCAACGTGAATTTTAACGCCGAAACCCTCGAGGCCCAGATTCGCCGGGTACACGAGGAAAAGGAGCGGCTGGCCCCGGGCTGCATCGGCTGTGCGGACCCCTGCGGCAGAACCGAGGATTATGATATGGCGGAGCTCTGGCATGCTCAGGAGGACATCCGCAGCCTCAAGTCGCTGATTCTCTTCGGTATTCGCGGCATGGCGGCCTATGCCCATCATGCCATGGTGCTGGGCTATGAGGACGAGGAGGTAAACTGGTTCTTCGCCAAGGCGCTGTTTGCGGTGGGCGAGGACTGGACCATGGAGGATCTGCTGCCCATCGTTATGGAGGTCGGCGAACAGAACCTCAAATGCATGGCGCTGCTGGATCGTGCCAACACCGAAACCTATGGGAATCCCACCCCGACGACCGTTCCCCTGACCGTGGAAAAGGGCCCGTTTATCGTCATCACCGGTCACGATCTCCACGACCTGAAGCTGCTGTTGGAGCAAACCCAGGGCAAGGGAATCAATATCTACACCCACGGCGAGATGCTCCCCGCCCACGGCTATCCGGAGCTCAAGAAATACCCGCATCTCAAGGGCAATTTCGGCACCGCATGGCAGAACCAGCAGAAGGAATTTGCCGATCTCCCCGCACCGGTGCTGTTCACCACCAACTGTCTCATGCCCCCTAAGGGGAGCTATTCGGACCGGGTGTTCACCACCACCCTGGTGTCCTATCCCGAGATCACCCACATCGGCCCCGAGAAGGACTTCACACCCGTGATTGAAAAGGCCCTGGCACTGGGGGGCTATCCCGAGGACATGGCCTTCACGGGCATCAACGGCGGCCACACGGTAACCACCGGCTTCGCCCGGAATACCGTTCTGAGCGTGGCGGACCAGGTGATCGGCGCAGTAAAGGCCGGGGACATTCGCCATTTCTTCCTGGTGGCGGGCTGTGACGGCGCGCGCCCCGGACGGAACTACTACACCGAGTTTGTGAAAAACACCCCCAAGGACACGGTGGTTTTGACCCTGGCCTGCGGAAAGTACCGCTTCAACGACCTGGATTTGGGCACCATCGGCGGCCTGCCCCGACTGATGGACATCGGTCAGTGCAACGACGCCTACAGCGCCATCCAGATTGCCCTGGCCCTGGCGAACGCCTTTAACTGCGGGGTCAACGAGCTGCCCCTTTCCATGGTGCTGTCCTGGTATGAGCAGAAGGCCGTGTGCATCCTGCTGACGCTGCTGCATCTGGGTATTCGGAACATTCGGCTGGGCCCCACCCTGCCTGCGTTCTTGTCGAAGAATGTGCTCTCCTATTTGGTGGAGCAGTATGGCATTGCGCCCATCACCACCCCCGAGGCGGATTTGGAAGCCCTGCTGGGATAAGAAAAAACGGTGCATCCGGAAGTCGTTTTCCGGGTGCACCGTCCTTTTTATTCGGTTCGGGCTTCATAGCTCTGGGCCCACGCCGCGTTTCGGTAGCCCTCCAGCCGCCGCAGCAGCCGTTGGCAGCGGTTATAATCCGAGTTCTCGTAAATTCGCAGCACCGGGAAGCGCTCCAGGTGGTCGATGCTTTCCTGACTGATATGCAGGTTCAAAATCTGCCGCTTTGCCTTGCCCAGCCTGCTTTCATAGCCATATTGCAGGCTGACGTACACGCCGTAACACCTGTTCATGGCTCTGCCGCCTGTGTGGTTATTCTCGCAAGGGCCGCAGACCGCAAAAAGCTCAATGGCCTCGTCCCAGGAAACCTTCCGCACAGGCTGCCCGTTCCACAGGATCGTCAGCTGCCACGGCGTGACATCAAAGGCAAGGGCACGGTTCCGGCAGTTGTTCCTGACAAGCTTCGCCTCATACAGGACAAAGATCACAGTCAGCAGGACCGTAACGCCCGGGAGAATCGGGTCATCCCCCTGAACGCTCCAGATCACAAGGGGAATCAGCGCCGCAATCATGACGGCAGCGCAAGTCCATAGATACCATTGGGGCAGCACATCCGGCTGAAAGATTTCGCCGTAAGAGCCCTGGACGGTGGGTTTGTTGCGTTTCATGACTTGTCCTTTCCTTTCGGCCCTCGGCGGCGCTGATTTTTCGGGTGCAGAAGGTCCTGCTCCCTAAGGCGCTGCCCGTTTTCTCCATCATATCCGAAAATCCCCCGGAATACAAGCAAAATCCCCCAAACCGCCGCACGCATCCCGCGGCTTTCGCAAAAAATCAGGCGCCGGAAGCACTCCGACGCCTGACGTTTCAGTGAAATTAGAATTAGAACAGTTCGATCATCCGGGCCAGCATTTTCGCTGCTTCCTCACGGGAGATCTCGGAGGTGGGCCGGAAGCTGCCGTCCGGATAGCCGTTGACAATACCGGTCTTGGCACAGAAGTCTACGGCCTCCTTGGCGTATTTGTCAATGGAATCCGCATCCGTAAAGGTCTTGCCCTCGCCCAGCTCTGCCTCAATCTCCAGATCGTTCGCAAAGCAATACACCATCTTTGCAAACTCCTGGCGGGTTACGGGCTGATTGGGACGATAGGTGCCGTCATCGTAGCCCTCGACAACGCCGCACTGCGTGCCCCAGATCAGTGCCTTGGTATAGTAGTCGTTCTGGCTGACGTCCTTATAGTCCGCAATTCCGGAAACATTGGGCTCGCCGACAATGCGATGCAGCACGGTGATGGCCATGGCACGGGTCATGCTGCTCTCGGGTGCAAAGGTGGTATGATCCATGCCCACCATAATGCCGGTGGCTGCCATGTCGTAAATCTCGTCATAGCTCCATCTGTCCTCGGCCACATCAGTGAAGGGGAAATACAGCTCCGAAATGGTCAGCTCGGTGGACTGGAGGGTGCCGAAGTTAAAGTGGTCGCCATTGAGGTAGAGATAGCTGTCGGTGGTGGTGGGAGGACCGCCGGGGCCAGCGGATGCGCCGGTGGAGACGACCTTCATCTTGCCGTCCTGATACATAAAGGTCACAGCGCCGGTGGGATCATCGGTGAGCATAAAGCCCCACTTGTCGGGAGAATCGTCCACCGGGCGGCCTGCCAGATACTGATCGCCGGTTTTCAGGGCATAGCCGTCAGCGTCGTTGCCCACTGCGGTGAATACCATGTCAGCGGTCAGGCCGTCTTCCTTGGAAACAGCGGCGAGATAGATACCCTGGGCAGATGCGGCGGAAAGGGCCAGATCGCCAGCGGAGATCACATACTCCCGGCCCTCCTTCAGCGCCTCGGCTGCCTTGGCCTGGAGGCCGATCTTCGAGCCGGGGATGGAGGTGGTTTCAGGGAAGGTGTAAGTAACGGTCAGCTTGCCGCCGTCTGCGGTGATGTCGGCAGCAGCGCCATTGACCCGGGCGGTGAGGGTATCGGATACGGTGCAGCCCTCTGCGGCCTTCAGGGTCAGGGTGACGGTATAAGCGGTTTCATAGTCGAAGGACTCGGCATCCCACTGGACACTCTCCAGGGTACAGCCGGGGATCACATTGGCAGTCTCTGCGGGCTTTTCTCCGGGAACAGGCGCTGCAACGGTAGCGGAAACGTTATAGATGGTGGTGCCGGAATTGGCGCCAACCTTGAACAGGCGGACATTGCTCTCGGCAGGATCGGAAACATAGCAGAACTTGCCGTTCTGGTAAGCCGCATATTCCTTCGCGCCGTCGATGTCCAGATAGGGAACGCCGTTCTCGGTATTCCAGTTGTTATAGATGGCCATACCGGCAGTCTCTGCTGCCTCCAGGCCCAGGTCGCCGCCGCGGGTGGACATGGACAGGAAGTTCAGGGTGGTTGCGCCCTGGCCGTCCTTCAGGCTGGCGTCGGACCACAGCAGATAGCCGTCAGAATCCTTCTGGGCGGTGAAGACCATGGCGTCGGAGGTTGCGGAAACCAGCTTGCCCTCGCGGATGACCACATCAGCGGAAGCTGCGGTGTAGTCAGGCATGGATTCCTCGCCGTGCTGGGCGGGATCATAGAGATAGGATGCAGCGAAGTTGCTGTCAATGGCAGCCATGACATACATGCCGCCTTCCTCCAGCTCTGCCACGTCAGCGGGGGTACCCTGTGCAGTGGTAGCGGGGAAGGTATAGGTGACGGTGGCGGTTTGGCCGCCGTCGCTGACCACTACGGAGTCGGCCTCGTGATTCTTGGCACCGGGTAAGGGGCCAACATATTCCTTGTTGATGGAAACGGTGGCGGGATTTGCGAAGGTATAGCCTTCGTTTGCGGTCAGGGTGAAGGTTGCGGTATAGATGGTGTTGAAGTCAAACTTGCCGGTTACCGCTGCGCCGTTTGCAGTCCAGGCAATGGCGCTGGAGGTAAATCTGGGCGAGAACACCGCAGGAGCCGCAGCGGGGTCCTGGTCCACCAGAGGCCGGTCAATCTGTACGTTAGCCAGAGAGATGGTCTTGTAGCTCTCCTCGGTGGGGGTGGGGTAGGTGTTGATGGAGGAAACCTTCTCGTTGGAGGTGATGCGGACGGGGTTCTTATTGCCCTGGGCATCGGTCCAGCTTTCGGTGCTGCTGGGGGATGCATGGAGGCCAATGTAGCGGAAGGTGGTGGTGCCGTCGTTGTTTACCTTCATGAGAAGACCGTTCGCCTCGTTGATGCCGTCCCGGAGTGCGCCCAGGCAGGCATAGGTGAACTTAATCTCCTTGGTGGTGTCCACGGATGCGCCGGTCTGGATGATGTCGCCGGGTACCCGGATCATGCCGTAGTTGGGGTCCTGCTCGGTGTGGTTGTGGCCCCACAGGAAGATGGCCTGGGGATAGTTGTTCAGGAGCTCCAGTACCTGATCCGCCTGCTTGGAGCTGCGGCGGTCATTGTAGTAGTGGAGGGGATAGTGGGAAACGATGATGATGGGATTGCCGTCTTCGGAAACCTCGGGCTTCTCCAGATAGGCCTTCAGCTGGGCAATGTCATCATCGGTGAACTGCTGGGTCTTATTCAGCGCACCGAAGTTGAAGAAGTGGTAGTAGCCCTCTTCATTCACTGCGGTTTCGCCGATGCGGGACATGCCGGTCTTTTCCTCGAACTCCTGATCGGTGACGCTGCCCTCGTGGTTGCCCTTGGTATAGGTGGCAACGGTGCCCTCGGAGGTCTTGAGCGCTGCCTTTACGATGGACATGTTGTCGTCATACAGGGTGTACTCGTTGGCAAAGTCGCCGCCGAAGCACATCAGGCCAACGTGGTCGGTCTCGCCGTCGTCTTCGATGATCGCATTGGCATTGGCCAGAAGATTCTTGGCCAGGTAGGTGTAGCGGTGGGTATCGGAGGTCACCAGGACATAGCGCCCGTGGGAGGTGACATGGCCATTGGTAACGCCCTCGATGGACCAGTCCTCCATGGGGGTGGTAACATACTGCTCCCACCAGTTGTCCTCTGCTGCATAGGCCGGGATTGCCAGTGCCAGAGTCATCGACAGGGTCAGCAGCAGAGCAGTCAGACGTTTGCGGGTGTGTTTCATGTTTCTATCTCCTTTCTGCGCAAGTTATTGCAAATTCATTATAACCTGAGGAAAAAATTTTGTACAATATCTCTTCCAATACCCTGCTATGTTGCCGTGGTTATGAAGAATTGGTGTAGGCTTTGTGTGTGCCACCACACAAACGGACAATGCCGTGCAATTTCTGGTGCTTGTAATTTCTTCGGCAGCAACGTACAATAATCTTGAGAACATACTAAAAAGAAGGAAGATGGTTTTTATGGAGCTTATGCAGCTTCGATATTTTGTCACCGTGGCCCAGTTGCAACACCTGACCCGGGCCGCCGAGCAGCTGAGGATCTCCCAGCCTGCCCTGAGCAAGGCCATCTCCCGGCTGGAGGAAGAGCTGGGCACCGAGCTGTTTGACCGCAGCGCCAATAAAATCTCCCTGAACAGCAGCGGGCGGCTGTATCTACAATATGTCTCCCAGGCCCTTTCTATGCTGGATTCCGGCGAGACGGCGCTCCAGTGCCAGGCCGGGGTGGTATCCGGCAGCGTCAGCATTATGACCTCCTGCAGCGGCCTGCTTCAGCCCGCCATCCGCGCATTTCTGACGGAAAATAAGGAAATTCACTATCAGCAGTATCGCTACACCAGCGGCCTGATTGCCGAGCAGCTGGAGGGCGGCACCGCGGATTTCGCCGTGACCACCACCCCCATTTCCTCCACAAAATTCTCCTGGACCACCCTGGTGGAGGACGAGCTGTTTGCGGTCATCCCCCGGGACAATCCCCTGTGGCACCGGGACAGCATCACCATGGAGCAGCTCCGGGACCAGCCGCTGATTATCAGCAACAACCTGCTCAGCATCCACGATGTGGTGGAGGAGGGCTTTTCCCGCTATGGCCTGCGCCCGAAGATCGCCTATGAGCTGAACAATCCGCCCCTGACCCAGCAGCTGCTGGAGGAAAATCGGGGCATCGCCTTTGTGCCCGGGCTGGAGGTGGAGCCGCTGCCCGAGGACCGCGCCCAGCCCCACCGCCGCATCCCCGTAGAGGGCCACCCCTTCCCCTACAGTCTGGGCATTCTCAAGCTCCGGGGCCGGTTCCAGCGCCCGGTGGCCGAGCTGCTGGAAAAGTTTTTGGAGGATTGGTTCTCCGACCCCGTGAACGGCCAAAGCCAGGGGGAGATTAACGTGCTGTAACGGTCTTCCAATCCGCTCATTCTTCCACAAACCCACGCATCTGGAGCGTTCCGGATGCGTGGGTTCTCTTCATTTCATGCGCTTTGCTTGCACAATTCTTGTACAAAAGCGTTATTGTTAGTGCGCTAATCGTTCGCAGTTGCAGTGCTCAGTTGCACAAAGTTTATACACACTAACTCATCGTGAAATTCACCGTACCCATTGCAGCGCAACGTGTTTTGATATTTAGAATTCTAAGTTGTAACGTTACATGTAACGTTACACATCGCGTTACCGTCGCGTTACTGTAACGTTACTGTAACGCCCCTAGAGAAGACTAAGAGAAGATAAGAATAACATAAGATTAAGACAAGAATGACGAGTTGTCTGTCCTCATCTCAAAAAAATTTTTCCTTCTTCCACCCTTCGACGGACTTCGCAGGAACTCTATGCTATCCTAATGGTGGACAAGTTTACTCCCCCGTTCCCAAGGAGGCGTTTATGACTGCATTTTTGTTTTCCCTTGTATTCCTTCTCTGCTGCCCGGCCATGAAAAACATCCCCCGAATATTCCCTTCCCGCCGTCTTTTCTGTGTGTTTGGACGATTTTTGAAAAAAATGCAAGAAAATTTTAGGCTTTCTACCTTTTTCCCTTTTTTTCGACAAATAAAACCGGGTATAATCAGCATGTAAAAATCATCCATCTCCCGCCGGCAAACCGCCGTGAAACAGAAAGGACCATGAAACATGAAACGCTATGATGTGAAAAAAACCGCCGCCCGTCTCCAGGCCCTCCGTGCCAGCCGAGGCTACTCCCTCCAGGCAGCCGCCGCCCAGCTGGGCACCGATGAGCTCACCCTGGGCCACATGGAGCGGGGCGAGATGCCCTGTACCGTCGAGGTGCTTGCCGCTGCCGCCGAGCACTATGGGGTGCCCCTGGACTTTCTGGTGCTGGAGGACGCCGGTCTTCCCCAGCAGCAGGAAATCGACCGCCTGATCGAAGGGCTCCGCCACGCGCTGCCAAAAGCATAACCGCTCTCCTTTACTTTTCTCCTTTTTATGGTATAATCAGGGTAATTACACCATAATTCTACATCACCGAATTGGGAAAGGAGAAGGATCACCATCATGCGCCGGTTGCTGCGAATCTGTGCCTCCCTCTGTGCCGGTATGGCACTGGGGCTTCTCCCCGTACCAAAGCCTGCGGGGCTGGGGATGGCCGGCCTTCTGCTGGTCATGGGCCTGATTGCGCTGCTTCGTGCCAGACTTCGGTCTGCGGCGCTGGTGCTGCTTCCCCTTTCCCTTGGTATTGGCTGGTCCCTGGGCTATGACCTGCTGGTGGTGCAGCCCGCCAAGGCCTATGCCGGTTCCACCCAAATCATCTCCGGCTATGCCCAGGACTACAGCCAGCCCGGCAGCAGCGGGCAATGGGTCAGCCTGCGCTGTCCCTCCGACGGGCTTCCCGTTTCCGTGGACCTCTATCTTCGGGATTATGACGATACCGTTGCCCCCGGCGACCTGATTACCGTAGAGGCCAAGCTATCGGGCAGCGCATCCGGCGGCGACTACTATTCCTACAGCCAGGGCGTCTATCTCCGGGCCTATGGAACGTCTGCGCCGGAGGTCGTATCCCGGGGCGTTTCCCTCCGGTATCTCCCCAGGTATATCGCCCATGCTCTGGAGCAGTCGGTTGCCGCCTGCTTTCCTGCCGATGTTTTGGGCTATGCCTCCGCCTTGACCACCGGCAATCGCACCGGTCTGACCCTGGCGGAGAAGACAACCTTGCAGCAGTCCGGTATCTACCATACCCTGGCCCTGTCCGGCATGCATATGGCGGTGCTGGTGGGGCTGCTGCCTCTGCTGAAAAAGTCCCGCCACCGGGCCATGGTGGGCATTCCCCTTTGCATCGGCTTCACCCTGGTCACCGGCTGTAGTCCGTCCATGGTGCGGGCCTGCGTCATGGAATGCGCGCTGCTGCTGGACCGGGCGCTTTCCCGGGAATCGGACTGGGCCACCACGCTGTCGCTGTCCGGGGTGCTGCTGATGGCCGAAAATCCCTGGTGCATTCTGAACTGGGGTTTGCAGCTGAGCTTTCTCTCGGTGCTGGGCATCCATCTGCTGGCCTATCCGCTGTGTAAGCGCCTGATGCAGCAGCGCAAGCCCCGCCTGCGGCATCGTCTCGTTGGCCGCATCCTGCAAAATCTCTCCGTTTCCCTGTCGGCGGTGGTGTTTACGGTACCGCTGATGAGCCTGTATTTCGGCGCAGTCTCCTTGATTTCTCCCATCACCAACCTGCTCACCGGGCCGGTGGTATCCCTGTGCTTTGGCCTGAGTCTGCCTGCGGGGCTCATTGGCATCTTCGCGCCCGGTGTGGGTCAGGCGCTGGGTTGGGTCATTGCCTGGGGCTACCGCTATGTGATGGCGGTGGCGGACCTTATGGCCCATGCGCCCTTTGCCTGCATCTATACCGCCACGGACTACGGCGTGCTCTGCGTGGCCCTGGTCTATCTCATGCTGCTGGCGCTGGTCTTTGGGAAGGCCGGCGCCCATCGCCGGATGCTCCTCAGCGGCGGCGTGATGGCCCTGAGCATCTGCCTGGTGCTGCTTTTGTCCGACGCCACCAGCCCCGCCTTTTCCGCCCTGGATGTGGGCCAGGGGCAAAGTCTCCTGCTGGAAACCGGCAGCGGCACCGTGCTCATCGACTGCGGCGGCAATGAGGGCAACTCCGGCGACCTGGCCTCGGACCATCTCACCGCCCGGGGCATTCGCCGGATTCGGCTGCTGATTCTCACCCATTATGACGAGGACCATGCAGGCGGCGTACCGGAGCTGCTTGCCCGGATGCCCGTGGATGTGATCCTCATGCCCGACGTTCCCGACGAACACCGCGACGCCATTGAGGCTGCCGCATTGCAGTCCGGCACCGCAGTTTATCCCGTCTCCGATTCCCTGTTGACCACCGTGGGCCATGCCGAGCTTCGGATTTACGGGCCCCTCAACACCGCCGCCTCGGGAAATGACGCAAGCATCTGCGTTTATGCCGCGCTGCCGGAGCTTTCGGTATTGATTACCGGCGATTTGGACATCGACAGCGAAACCCAGCTCCTGCGCACCCAGAATGTGCCCCAGGCGGACCTATTGGTGGCGGGGCATCACGGGTCGAAATACAGCACCTCTTCCCTGCTGCTGCGGAAAATCGCCCCGAAGGCCGTGGTCATCAGCGTGGGCGAAAACAGCTATGGTCATCCCGCCCAGGAAACCCTGGCGCGCATCCGTTCCACCGGCGCGGCCGTGCTTCGGACCGACGAATTGGGCACCATCCGCTGCGTGGGCACCGAGGATGGGATGCAGGTCAGCTGCACCGGAACAGACTGATTTGCAAATCCCACATCAACCGCACAAATCGCCACTGTTCACCCTCTCTCCATTTTGTTATAATACTAACATATTATTGGGACAACACCACCCAAAGCCGCCTGCGGGCTACAGCCAATCTTTTGTGGCGGAAATGCGTTATTTTTTCTCGAAATACACAAAGTATTCCATCGAAAAAAGTACCTTTTTCCACCGCAAAATCTTTGGCTGAATCTCCTTGCCGCTTTGCGTGGAATTGTCCCGGAATTGTTAAGAGAAGGAGAGCGATTTTCATGAGCAGAAAGTATAGGCATATTATGTCTCCCCTGAAGGTGGGGAACGTAATTCTCAAGAGCCGCCTGCTGTCGGCCAATGCCCTGCCCCACTTCCTCCAGGGCCCGGAGCTGTATCCCTCCGACGCCGTGGTGGACTATCTGGTGGGCCTGGCGAAAAACGGCGCTGCCATTGTGACCATCGGCGACTGGACCAACCTCAAGCAGCGTGAGGGCTTCGGCGACGGATGTCATTTCCCCATGTGGGACACCCGTGACCCCGCCCTGGAAAACGCCATGACCCTGATGGTGGATCAGATCCACTTCTACGGGGCCAAGGTTTCCGCCGCCACCCATCTGTCCGCCCCCGACGGCTTCGGCGTATATGACGGTGAGCCTGCCGGTGGTATGCCCGAGCTTTCCCCCGCCGAGATGGAGGAAATGATGGAGGAGATGGAGGAGATGATGGGCGGCCCCATGGGCGGCGACGGCGCTCCCATGCCCTTCGGTCCTCCCGGGGCACACGACGGCCCCATCAAGGCAATGGGCCCCAAGGAAATGCAGGAGTATTGCGACACGCTGGTGAAAAAGCTGCAATATTATGTGAACTGCGGCTATGACATGTGCTCCATCCACGCCTCCTATGGCGCAACCCTGCTCAGCAAGTTCCTGTCCCCCAAGTATAACAAGCGTACCGACGAGTTCGGCGGCCCCATGGAGAACCGCGCAAAGTTCCCCATTATGGTTGCCAAGGCCGTGAAGGACGCCTTCGGCAAGGACTTCCTGGTGGAGATGCAGGTGTCCGGCGAGGAAGACGACGGCCTGACCATCGAGGATATTGTAACGTTTGCCAAGCTGGCCGAGGGCTATATCGACATTCTCCAGCTTCGTGCAGGCGACGGCGACCTGGCCCATCCCACGGGCTTTAACTCCAAGCCTCACGATCCCCTGACGCTGCAATATGCTGCCGCCATTAAGGCAAGCGGCGCTAAGATCATCACCGCACCCATCGGCGGCTTCCAGGACCTTGACGATATGGAATCCTACATCGCCCAGGGAAAAACCGACATGATCGGCATTGGCCGCGCGTTCATCTGCGACAGCCAGTACGGCGAGAAGATTCTCGAGGGCCGGGGCGAAGATGTGGTTCCCTGCGTCCGCTGCAACCGCTGCCACGGTCTGGGCATGCAGGGCCCCTGGAAATCTGTATGTACCGTCAACCCCGAAGTCGGCATCACCCATAAGCTCTCCGCCCTGATTCCCGCCGCTACCACCCCCAAGAAGGTGGCGGTCATCGGCGGCGGCCCGGCAGGTATGCGTGCGGCACTGTACCTGACCCAGCGGGGCCACAGCGTCACCCTGTATGAGAAGTCTGACAAGCTGGGCGGTCAGCTGCTCCATGCGGACTACTCCAGCTTTAAGTGGCCCCTGCGAGATTACAAGGACTATCTGATTGCCCAGCTTAAAAAGAGCGCCGTAGACGTGAAGCTGAATACCGCCGCTACTCCTGCCATGATCGCGGAGGAGGAGTTCGACGCGGTGATTGCTGCTCTGGGCGCTACCCCCAAGTTCCCGCCTGTGCCCGGCCTGCTGGATGAATCCGGCGCACCCATCCCCGGGGTATATAATCCCATCGAGGTATACGGCAAGGAGCAGGCGCTGGGCAAGGATATCGTGGTCATCGGCGGCGGCGAGATCGGCATGGAAACCGCCATGTATCTGGCAGAGAACGGCCACAATGTCACCATTCTCTCCCGGCAGCGCAAGTTTGCCGCAGAGGCGGACCGTGTCCATTATTACTCCATGTTTGCCGACGCCTGGGCCAAGATGCCCAACCTCACCCCCATCAAGAAGGCCACCACCACTGCTGTGGCCCCCGGCAAGGTCACCTACACCGATAAGAAGGGCGAGAGCCACACCATCACCTGCGACTCCATCGTGGCTTGCGGCGGCATGCAGGCTGCCCAGGACGAGGCGCTGACCTTCGCGGATGTGGTGGATACCTTCATCGTCATCGGTGATAACGAGGGCTCCGGCAACGTGCAGACCGCCACCCGCTCGGCGTTTGCGGCTGCAATGAGAATCTAAGATTCCATAAAATTTAGGACGTACTGTAGCGAAAGTTGCAGTACGTCCTTTTGTCGGGCAAATTCGTTTGAAATTTTGAGTTAGTTATAATTAACTTTCTTCTTTACTTCTCCGGAATCTCTGCTATACTGGTCTTAGATATTTATTTTCCATAAGGAGAACCTCTATGAACCTAACCATTCTATGGGGCAGCCTGATCCCCCTGCTGGGCACCACCCTGGGCGCCGCCTGCGTTTTCTTATTGCAAAAGGACATCGGCCCCCGGGTGCAAAAGGGCCTGCTGGGCTTTGCCTCCGGGGTCATGGTGGCAGCCTCGGTCTGGAGTCTGCTGATCCCCGCCATCGACCAGTGCAGCCAAATGGGCCGCCTGGCATTTCTGCCGCCGGTGATCGGGTTCCTGCTGGGCATTGGCTTTCTGCTGATCCTCGACCAGGTGGTCCCCCATCAGCACCTCGACAGCGACAGCCCCGAGGGTACCCCCTGCCAGGCAAAGGGCTCTACCATGCTGATGCTGGCCGTCACCATCCACAATATCCCCGAGGGCATGGCCGTGGGCGTTGTCTTGGCGGGCCTCCGGGGCAGCGGCACCATCTCCGCAGCCGCCGCCATGGCCCTGTCCGTGGGCATCGCCATTCAGAATCTGCCCGAGGGCGCGGTGATCTCCATGCCCCTAAAAGAGGCGCTGGGCAAGAAAAAGGCCTTCCTCTACGGGGTGCTCTCCGGCATTGTCGAGCCCATCGGCGCACTGATTACCGTGGCACTGGCGGGATTGCTGGTGCCGCTGATGCCCTATTTTCTGTCCTTTGCCGCCGGAGCCATGCTCTATGTGGTGGTGGAGGAGCTGATTCCCGAATCCGCCCAGGGGGAGCACTCCAACGTGGGCACCATCGCCTTTGCCCTGGGCTTTGCGGTGATGATGATTCTGGACGTGGCGCTGGGATAAGCTGCCCTCGGTCTTGACACCTGCCCTGGACTGTGGTACCTTTTATGTAGATTCTATGTAGATTCTGTGAAGAAAGGCAGGCGGTTCCATGGCAAAGCGGCTCACCGCAGCAGTGCTCCTGGTGCTTCTCAGTCTTGGCATTCTGCTGTTCCCCTGGGCAGGCAACTATCAAAGTCCCCTGATGTGGGCCCGGCAGGACAGGGATACCGGCCAGCCCGTCGATATCTTTCTCATTGGCGCCACCGCCGACCTGGGCCAGGACGGCACCTATCTCACCACCACCTACCGCCCCAAGGACCGGGAATGGCAGGAGAAGCTGTTAAACCTCCAGGAGGGCGTCTATGCCCCGGTAGGCCGCATTTATGCTCCCTACTATCGCCAGGTCTGCCTCAGCGTCTACTACCTGGACGACGCATCCAGAGGCCCCTGGTTCCATACCGCCTATGCCGACGTCCGCAATGCGTTTCTCTGGTATCTCCGGCACGAAAATAACGGCCACCCATTCCTTCTGGCAGGCTACTCCCAGGGGGCGGATATGGGGCTCCGGCTGCTGGAGGAATTTTTTGATGACGAAGCCCTTCAGTCCCAGCTGGTAGCCGCCTATCTCATCGGCTGGCGCATCACAAACGAGGACCTTTCGGCGTTTCCCCAGCTCCATATGGCCCAAAGCGCCACCGATACCGGCGTGATCGTGTCCTTCAATTCCGAAGCCCCGGGCGTCACCGGCAGCATCATCGTGCCCGAGGGCGGCTATACCTACGGCATCAACCCCATCATTTGGCGGGCCGACGGCACCCCCGCAGACAAGTCCGAAAATCCCGGCTCTGTGGATCTCCATATGGACGGCTCCGCGGACAATGAAATTCCCCATCTCACCGGCTGCTATCAAAGCCCCGATCGCGGCACCATGATCGTCCCGGATATCTCCCCCAAGGACTATCCCCCGGGCGAGCCCCTGTTTGTGGAGGGCTGCTACCACAACTTTGAACTGAACCTCTATTACCGCAGCCTCCTGCAAAACGTTCAGGACCGCACCGCCGCCTACCTTGCCGCCCATTGACCAACATCCCCGACAGACCAAACGGATCTGCCGGGGATAATTTTACCCTTCATTTTGAAACTGATCGCCCTGCACCGCGTCCCATCCCCGGAGCCGGTGGTCGATGCCCCCCAATACCGAGATTTTGTCCCGGCTCCACAGGGGTGCCAACAGATAGCGCCGGTCCCCGTCGCCCGTCAGCCGCTCCATCACCGTCTCCGGCGGGAACAGGCGAATCTGCGCGGCAGTAACGTCGATATAGTCCTGCTTTTCCATGGGGATATAGTCTCCCCTGCGCCACTGCTCCGCCAATTCCGTGCCCTCCGCCACATGGAGCAGATGGATTTTCACGCCCCCGGGCCGAAGCTTGCCCAATGCCCGGGCGGATTCCAGCATATCCTCCATGGTTTCCCCGGGCAGTCCGTTGATGAGATGGACGCAGGTGCGAATGCCCCGCCGCCGAAGCTGCTCATAGCCACGGAGGAATTCTTCAAAGCTATGACCACGATGGATTCGCGCCGCCGTTTCGTCATGAATGGTCTGTAGGCCCAGCTCCACGGTCAAATCCGTCTGCTCATTCAGTCGGCGCAGCGCATCCAGCACCGGCGGTTCCAGACAGTCGCACCGGGTGGCAATGCTCAGACCGCAAACCTCGTCATACCGGAGCGCCGTCTGCCAGCCCTGTTCCAGCTCCGCCAGCGGGCCATAGGTATTGGTGCCCGCCTGGAAATAGGCGATGATTTTTGCATCGGGGTATTTCCCGCGAATTCGGGCAATTTCCTGCTCCAGCTGCCCGGAAATCGCCCCGCTGCCCGCAAAATAGTGGGATAAGCCCTGACAAAACGTGCAGCCGCCGTGCCCCTTTGTGCCGTCGCGGTTGGGGCAGCTGCATCCGGCGTCCAGCGACGCCTTCATCACCCGCGCTCCATAGCGGGTTTTGTTGTAGTGATACAGGGAGTGGTAGCGCTTGTGATCGGATGCGTTCGGAAATTCCATGGTATCCTTCCTCCAAAAAACCGCCGCAGAACCTGAGCTCTGCGGCGGCAATTCTGCATTTGTTATCTTCTCCGTCTTGCCCGGAGCTTTTCCACCTGGAAATGGGCCACCTGATCCTCCCGGCTGTTGTAAATCTTCGCCGCCAGGAACGCAATGCCCCCGGAGATGAGATAGGTCACTACGTCCTTCACATAGGTGTTATCCAGCACGCCGGCGCTCATCAGGCCGTCGGGCAGCATGGCGATAAACTGCATCACCGGCACCGCAATCAGGCACCAGCGGCTCTTCTCGTCGGTAAGGCCATACCATACCAGCACCGAGAACGCAATCTCTCTGACCAGGAAGAACACCCGGTTCACCGCCGTCATGATATACTGCCAGCCGTTCTGCTGCGCAATGGACAGCAGCAGGTCATAGGCCTCCTGGCTGCCCTGATCGGTGCTGGCAAAGAAGCTCTCGGCCCCCACGCTCAGGAACTGGTTCACCGTGGAGTAGCAGCTGAAATAATAGGCCGCGCAGGTGAGCAGATACAGCCCGCCGAAGCCTAAGCCAAAGCCAATGGCGGCGTCAGCCCCCTGGAACCGCGGCTCCAGCACATATTTCACCGACAAAAGCCGGATGAGCTCACGCCCTACCACCACCGACGCAGTGAGATAAAGCGCATACGCCATGCCCGACTGGGGCACCTGTAGGCTTACCCCCGCCACGGAGAACACATTCTCCAGCACCAGCACCAGCACATAGGAAAATACGCCCAGAATCACCTGGGACATCTGAATCCGGGTGCGAACCGTATACCATGCCACAAACACTGCAACCAGGCAAATGCCCGCCGTAATCAGCAGCGACGTGGCGGTAAAGCCCACAATTCCGGAAAGCGCTTGAAAATCCATAGACGTCCTTTCTCGTTACCCATTGGAAGAAGAAAATCCGCCCCAAAATACCCATTGTATTCTGGGGCGGCATGTTACAAATCTTACTTGCGGTTGAAAATCCGGAAGATATCGTCGATATCCGGGTCAACCTTGGGCTTTTCCTCGGCCTTGGCCTTTTCCTCGGCAGCGGAGTAAGCGCCGCCCTGGTCGCCGCTGAAGCCGGTGGCAATGACGGTCACCCGCAGAGCGTCCTCCAGGCTCTCGTCGAAGGTTGCGCCGAAGATGATGTTGGCGTCGGGATTCACGGCCTCGTTGACAATGTTGGCAGCAGTCTCAACGTCCTCCAGCTCCATATCCGGGGAGCCGGTGATGTTGATGAGCACGCCGGTTGCACCGTTGATGGAAGTCTCCAGCAGCGGGGAAGAAACGGCGATCATGGCTGCGGAGGTCGCCTTGTCCTTGCCGGTTGCAACGCCAACGCCCATATGAGCCCGGCCTGCATTGCGCATAACGGCAGAAACGTCGGCAAAGTCCTGGTTGATCATAACGTGATCGGAATAGCCCACCAGCTCAGAGATGGAGCTGACCGCCTGCTTGAGCACATCATCGGCAATGCCAAATGCATTGGCAAAGGTGATCTTCTGATCGGTAACGTACTTCAGCCGGTCGTTGGGGATGATAATCAGGGAGTCTACCTTGTCGGACAGGGCAGCAATGCCGTCTTCGGCCTGGGCCATCCGGCGAGCACCCTCGAACTTAAAGGGCTTGGTCACAACGCCAACGGTCAGCGCGCCGGTTTCCCGGGCGATGTCGGCAATGATGGGAGCTGCGCCGGTGCCGGTGCCGCCGCCCATACCTGCGGTGATGAACACCATGTCGGTGTTCTCCAGCATCTTGGCAATGGCTGCGCGGCTTTCTTCTGCGGACTTCTTGCCGATCTCGGGCTTGGAGCCAGCGCCCATGCCGCCGGTGAGCTTTTCACCAATCTGCACCTTTTCGGCAGCCTTGGACTTGTTCAGGTCCTGGCGATCGGTGTTTACTGCAATAAAATCAACGCCCTGTACACCGGCTTCGATCATGCGGTTGACAACATTGTTGCCCGCGCCGCCAACGCCGATGACTTTAATGGCGACAACTCTCTCGGGATAGGATTCGCTCATAAGTTAATTCCTCCTAAGTACTTATATTCTGCGCATTTTGCGCCCCAAATGGCTACTTTTCCTTTATTTTATCTCGAAAGCACACCAAGGTCAATAGAAACTTTACGGATTTTCCGCAATTTTATGTAAATGGGTGGAATACGGCCTGCTGCCCGGACGAAAAGCTCAAATCCAGGACGCCCTGTGCCCCTGCGGCCAGCTGATCCTTTACCGCCAGGAGATACTGGAGCTTATAGGCCCCGTCGCTGCCATCTCCCAGCCATACGGTCAGATTGCTTCCGTACTGCATGGTGATGTTGCTGGGGTCCTCCAGATTGATCTCCGACACCGTTTCCGACAGCCCCGCGTCCGAAATCGCCTTCACCAGGTCCATGGCCGTCTGGCCCAGCGTCACATCCGCAAATTCCGCCGTCTGGCCCAGAGTCGGCAGGGTCAAATTGGCCCCCTCCAGCACCGGAATGTCTGAGAGCTTTGCATCGTCCCGGTCCTCCACCTCTTCCAGCAGCTTTCCGTCCGCCGACATCAGCCAATAGGTGGAGAATTCCGACTGGGCCGCCATGACCGCGGTGCATTCCGACACCTCAAACCGCACGGTACCCGGCATCTCTTTATAAACCCGGACCTCTTCAATATAGGGGAGCTTCACCAGCAGGCGGCTGGCAGTGCGGGTTTTGTTCACCGCCATGAGGATGTCGCCCTTGGCAACGCCGCTGGCCGCCGCAATCTCATCGGCAGAATAGCGCACATTGCCGCTGACCTCAAAGCTCCGCACCCGGAAGAACACCAGCGAAAACAGCAGCACCACCGCCACTGCCACCAGCATTTTTGCCCAGGTTGGAAATCCGCCCCGGGCCCATCGACGGCTCTGGGGTGTACGATCTGTGTCCATGACGCCGCCTCCAATCTTTCTTATTTCATAAGCTCCATCATCGTATTTAAAATACGTTCTGCGGAATCCGGCACCGCCATCGCCTCGGCAGCCCGGCCCATCTCGGTCAGCTTCTCCCGATCCGACAGCAGCTGCTTGGCGGTATCATACAATACGTCGCCGCTGCATTCGCTCTCCCGCAGCACCACCGCGCCGCCGCCATGCTCAATGATTCGGGCGTTTTTCTCCTGGTGGTTATCGGTGACATTGGGCGAGGGCACAAAAATCGCAGGCTTCCCCGCCGCCGCCACCTCTGCAATGGTTGCCGCTCCGGCCCGGCAAATCACCAAATCCGCCGCAGCCATCACGTTGGGCATGTCATAGATAAATTCCCGCATGTCGATTTCCGGGGTATGGTCCAGGTCCACCCCCTGCTCTTTTACATAGTCGGGCATCCAGGCCCAGCCATAGCTGCCGGTGGAGTGGATATGATGGAAGGGCAGCTGATCCTGTGCGTCCCGGGCCATAAACCGGCCGATCATCTTATTCATCTCCCGGGCGCCCAGAGAGCCCCAGAAGCTCACCACCAGCGGACGGTCATCCGTCAGCCCCAGCTGCTGCCGTGCCGCCTGCTTATCGGTGAAAAAGAATTCACTGCGCACCGGCATGCCCACCACCCGAACCTGGTCGGGATGGGGATAATTCTTCCGGCTCTCCTCAAAGGATACCATCACCCGGTCCACCTGATCCATGACCAGCTTTGTGGTCAGACCGGGCACCGCGTTGGATTCATGGAGAGCCGTGGGGATTTTATGCTTGGCCCCCTGGTGGAGCATGGGATAGCTGGCGTAGCCGCCGGTGCCCACGATCACGTCCGGCTGAAACTCCCGGATGATCCGTCCGGCACTTCTCCGGCTGCCGATCATATAGCCCAGGGACTTTACATTATGGACAATGCCCTTGGGGCTGAGCTTCCGCTGAAAGTTGGAGATCCGAACCGTCTCCAGCCGGAATCCCGCCCGGGGCACCAGGTCCGTCTCCATGCCGTCCTCTGCACCCACAAACAGAATGTTCGCCTCGGGATGGCGCTCTTTTAATAAACTCGCCACGGCCAACGCAGGACTGATATGCCCCGCCGTACCGCCGCAGGTAAAAATCACATTCATCAATCAGAACCTCTTTTCGAGCAGTTTTGCAACTGTCCGTTTTCTATAGGAAGCCCGCTGAGCACTGCCTGGAAGCCCCCAAAACAATCCCCATCTCCCCCAGCTGAATCAGCAGCGCCGTGCCGCCGTAGCTGAAGAACGGAAGGGAGATTCCGGTGGATGGCAGAAGATTCGTCACCACACCGATGTTGAAAAATACCTGGAGCGCCGTCAGGGTGGTAATTCCCGCCACCGTCAGGGACAAAAACCGATCCCGGATGTGCATGGAAATCCAATACCCCCGGAGAATCAGCAGCGCATAGAGCAGTAAAATCGCCGCCGCGCCGATGAGTCCCAGCTCCTCGCAGACAATGGAAAAGATATAGTCGTTGTGTTCCTCGGGCAGGTAGAGATACTTCTGCCGCCCCTGCCCAAAGCCCAGGCCAAACAGTCCGCCGCTGCCAATGGCATAGAGCGACTGGATGATCTGATAGCCGTTGTCCGTTGGGTCGGAAAAGGGGTCCTGCCAGGCGGTAATCCGGCTGGCCTCATAGCCCCCTGCCCCCAGGATCAAAACCAGTCCCAGCAGCATGGCGCAGCCGCCTAAGACAAACCAGCGGTATTTTACGCCGCCCAAAAACAGCATCGCCCCCGCCGTGCAGGCAATAATCACAATGGCGGAGTTATGGGGCTCCAACCGCAGCAGCACCACGATCACAGCCAAAATCCCTGCAAAGGGCGCAATGCCCCAGCGGAACGTCTCCATTTTCTCCCCGAACCGGGTAATCATCGCCGCAAAGCTCAGGATCACCCCCAGCTTTGCCACCTCGGAGGGCTGGAACGAAATGCCCAGGCTCACCCATCGGGTGGCGCCGTTTTCCGATCTGCCAATCCCCGGTACAAATACGAGAATCAGGAACAGAATCGACGTGCCCAGCACCGGAAACGCCATTTTTCGGATCAGCTCCGGGCGCACCCGGCTGACAGCCAGCATCGCCGCCGTTCCCACCAGGGCAAAAATCCCCTGGCGCTTGAAGTAATAGGCGCTGTCGCCGGATTCATAGAGCGCCCGGGCAAAGCTGGAGGAGTAGATCATCACAAGCCCCAGCGCCGTCAGCAGCAGGGTGAGCAGCAGCATCGGGAGATCGAGCATCTCCTGCTTTTCTACGTCCGGCAGCCGAGGCTTTCCCATACGCCCTCCTTATGGCATTAGAACCGGTTCATTACGCCTATATATGCCAGAATACAAAATACAACGGTGATGGAGGCAAATACGCCCACAATCTTTACCTCGCTCCAGCCGCACTTTTCAAAGTGATGGTGCAGCGGAGCCATTTTAAAGATGCGCTTGCCGTGGCTGAGCTTGAAATAGGTCACCTGAATGATATCGCTGAGGGTTTCGGCAATATAGATGATGCCCACCAGAATCAGAATCAGGGGCATATCCAGGGCATAGGCCAGGCCGCACACCGCGCCGCCCAAAAACAGCGAGCCGGTGTCGCCCATAAACACCTTGGCAGGATGGAAGTTATAGATCAGGAAGCCAAACAGACCGCCCACCAGCGCCGCCGCCAGCTGGGACGCACCGATATGGCCCCACTTCCATGCAATCACCGCATAGAACACCATCACGGGAATGGTAACGGAGGAGGACAGGCCGTCTACTCCGTCGGTAAGGTTCACTGCATTGACCGTGCCCACAATGATAAAGATGCTCAGAAGCAGATACAGCACCCAGGGAATGGTGATATTCACATTGAAGAACGGGATGTACAGCTCAGAGCTCAGATGCCCGGTCTGCCGCAGCACCACCAAATACAGCGCCGCCGCCACCAGCTGGAGCAGCAGCTTCTGGAGCTCGGTCAGGCCCAGGTTCCGCTTTTTCCGGACCTTGATGAAGTCGTCCAGGAAGCCGATGATGCCGAAAATCAGGGCAAAGACATAGACAATGAGGTAGGTATAATCCCCGCTCCGCATACCGCCCAGTGCGGTAAGAATGCACACCAGGGCGCTGCCGATGAACATCAGGCCGCCCATCACCGGGGTGCCCTGCTTGCTGTTGTGCCAGGTGGGGCCAACCTCACGGATGCTCTGGCCCACATGCAGGGCCCGCAGCGCCGGAATCAGGAACTTTCCGCCCACCGCTGCAAGCACAAAGGATACAATACAGGTAATCAAGCTTTGCATATTTCAAATCCTCCGTTTTTTCGAAATTGACGCAAGGCCGGAATCGCGCGGTAACTTTGCCCGTTACTTTTCTTCCTCCATAAACGCCTTCAGGATGTTTTCCATATGCATCCCATGGCTGCCCTTAAACAGCAGCACGTCTCCGGGTTTGGCCCGGCTTCTCAGTACGTTCAACAGCTCCTGCTGACTTTCAAAATTCATGGCGTTCCGCTGGGACAGTCCGCCGGTGATCGCGCCCAGCACGGTCTTTTCCGACAGCGGGCCATAGGTAAGAAGCAGATCCGCCTTATACACCGCCACCCGGCCAATCCGGTGGTGCTCGGCGCTGGCATGGTTGCCCAGCTCCAGCATATCGCCCAGCACTGCGATGCGCTTATAGTGGTCGCCAATGCCGGAGGTGTCGCCCAGTACCCGAAGCGCCGCCTCGGTGGACTCCGGTCCGGCGTTATAGGTGTCGTCGATGATGGTATAGCCGTTCCACTGGAAGGTCTGCTGCCGCTGAGAGGTGTTCACATAGGTAGCCATGGCCTCCTGAATGTCCTTCTCCGGCACGTCATAGAGCAGCGCAATGGCAATGGCGCCAACGGCATTGTGGACGTTATGCAGGCCGCTTACCGGCAGCGTCACCGGGAAATCATGCCCCAGGCCCACAATCCGGAACTGGCTGCACCCTTCCTTCAGCTCGATATCCACACCCCGCACGTCGCAGTCCTGGTTCTCAATGCCAAAGTACATGGTCTTGCACACGGGATGCTCCCTGAGATTCCACAAAAGGGGTTCGTCGCCGTTGAACATGGCAGTTCCGCCGGGATGCAGCCCCTCGAGAATCTCCAGCTTGGCCTTGAGAATGCCCTCCCGGGAGCCGAGGTTTTCGATATGCATGCTGCCGATGTTGGTAATCAGCACCGTATCCGGGCGGCCAATGGCAGTGAGCTGACGCATTTCTCCAAAATGGTTCATGCCCATCTCCAGCACCAGCATCTCACAGTCCGGGTCGCTTTTGCCGATGGTCACCGGCAGGCCGATGTCGTTATTATAGTTCTTCACCGTGCCGCAGGTGTGGTATTTTTTCGCCAGCAGGGTGCAGATCATCGTCCGGGTGGTAGTTTTGCCCACGCTGCCGGTGATGGCTACGGTCTTGCAGCCGATGGTTTCTTTATAGTTCGCCGCCACATCCCGCAGCGCCTTTCTGGTGTCCTCCACAATCACCTGGGGGAAATCCAGGTTCAGGGGATGGTTGCATACTGCCGCCAGTGCTCCGTTATCTCTGGCCGCCGGCACAAACCGATGCCCGTCTGCCTGCCCCTCCAGGGCGAAGAACAGCGTGCCCGGCTCCGCCTCTCTGGAATCATGGCAAAGGCTTGTGATCTCAACGTTTTCCCACTTGGGGTCTACACTGCCGCCGCACCACTGTGCCACCTGTTTCAGCGTTGTTGCTCTCATGGCTTACATTCCCTTCTCTTCCCGGAGATGGGCGGCAACTTCCTCCCGCTCGTCCAGGTGTGTTTTTTCGGTACCGATGATCTGATAGGTTTCATGTCCCTTGCCGCAGAGCACAATAATATCGTCCTTCTTGGCCAGGTCCATGGCCATGCGGATTGCCTTCCGGCGGTTTTCCTCCACCAGGCAATTTTTCTTGTCCGGAATGCCCGCAAGAATCATGTCAATAATCTTGTTCGAGTCCTCGGTTCTGGGGTTATCCGAGGTGATAATGGCGATGTCGGAAAGCCGCGCGCCGATCTCACCCATAATGGGCCGCTTGGTATTGTCCCGGTCGCCGCCGCAGCCGAATACCGAAATCAGCCGCCCCTTGCAGAAGCCCCGCACCGAGGACAGCACGTTCTCCAGTCCGTCCGGAGCATGGGCATAATCGATGAGAATGGTATAGTCCTTCCCGGGAGTGGGCACGACCTCTACCCGGCCCTTGACGCCCTTGGCCGTTTCCAGGGCGCGGACTGCCTGCTCCAGGGGAACTCCCAGGGCAACGGCTGCCCCCAGAACGCCCAGGGCATTGTAAACCGTAAACTTTCCGGGAATGCCCAGGCGGAGATTGGCGCTTTCCTGGCCATAGTGGGCGGTGAACTCCACGCCGTCGGAATGGAGCACCGGATGCTCGGCCCACAGGTCATCCTCCGGCTTTTCGCCAAAGGTCATGGACTTGCAAGTAGCGGTTTCGAGGATTTTCTCCGTGGCCGCATCGTCGCCGTTGAATACGCCGATGTCGCAGCGCTGGAACAAAATTGCCTTGGCCTTCCGGTATTCCTCCATGGTCTTGTGGAAATCCAGATGGTCCTGGGTCAGGTTGGTGAAGACGCCCACCTGGAAGTGAATGCCCGCCACCCGGTCCAGCACCAGGGAATGGGAGGATACCTCCATCACCACATGGGTGCAGCCCGCCTGCTCCATCTCATAAAACAGCTTTTGCAGCTCGAAGGATTCCGGGGTGGTGCGCTCCGTCTCGATGATTTCGTCGCCCACCATATTCTGAATGGTACCGATGAGGCCGACCTTTGCCCCCAGGGTCTTCTCCAGAACGGTTTTCAGGAGATAGGTGCTGGAGGTCTTGCCGTTGGTACCGGTGATGCCCACAAAGGTCATTTTATCCGCAGGGTGACCGAAGAAATTCGCGGAAGCAAGCGCCATGGCATACCGGGAATTCTCCACCAGCACATAGGGGATGTCGCACTCCGGCGCCCGTTCGCACAGGACCGCCGCCGCGCCCTTTTCCACTGCCATAGGGATGAACTTGTGTCCGTCTGCCGCATAGCCCGTCACCGCCACAAACAGGTCCCCGGGCTGAACATGCCGGGAATCGTAGCTGATTCCGGTAATCTCCAGGGTGTCCGCTGCGGTGCCGCCAACCACCTGAATGCCTGCCATAATTTCCTTGAGTTTCATTTCTGTCCACTCCTTATCCTTTAGTCTCTGGCGCTGAGATCCGAGAATTCCACCTCCACCACAGTGCCCTGTTCCACCGTCTCCCCTGCTTCGGGAGACTGCCGGGTTGCCAGAATGGTGTTCTGGCCGCCCACTGCGCCAATAATCTTCATATAAAGTCCCGCATCGGTCAGCAGCTTGCCGGCTGTTTCCGCGTCTTTGCCTGTCACATCCGGCACGGTTGCCGCCGTGCTGTCCGGTTCCTGGTCCAAATACAGCACCGTTTCGCTGCCCCCGGGAATCACTGCACCCCCGGCGGGAACCTGAGCCGTTACCGTTTCGCCTGTGCCCACCGTTCGGCAGGTCAGATTTTTCTCTTTGAGCTGTTCCTTTGCATCGCTGAGGGAATGGCCCGTTACGTCCGGCATGGAGACGTCCTCCAGCTGTGCCTCTTCCTCGGAATAGTCCGGCTGAATCCCCAAATACGGGAGAATATCCGCCAGAACATTTCGGACCGTGGGCGCGCCCATCTGTCCGCCGGAGATATAATAGCCGGTTTCCCGGGACGGGGTATCCAGCGCCACCAGACAGATATATTGGGGGTGATCCATGGGTGCAATGCCCACAAAAGAGACGATTTTGTCCTGCACCGGATTGCCGTCCTCGTCGAATACGTCGATTTTCTCCGACGTACCGGTTTTACCGCCGATGCGATATCCGGCAATCTGGGCATTCTTCGCGGTGCCCTGGGATACCACAGACTCCAGCAGCTGGCACATTGTCTCAGAGGTTTCCTTGCTGATGACCTGACGGAGCACCGTTCGCCCCTTGGTTTCCAGCACCTCCCCCTCCGGAGAGAGCACCTGATGCACCACATGGGGCTCCAGCACATAGCCGCCGTTCACCACCGCCGCAATGGCCCTTACCAGCTGAAGCGGCGTGATTTTAAAGGTCTGTCCAAAGGCAGCCGAGGAAAGGGAGGCGTAGCTGTCGGGATTCGACAGGGTAGCTTCATCAAAGAAGATACCGCTGGCCTCGCCCCCCAGCTCAATGCCGGTTTTCTCCGTCAGGCCGAACTTATGGACATATTCATAGAGCTTTTCGCCCCCCAGCCGAATGCCGATGTTGGCGAAGGCCACGTTGCAGGAATTTTGCAGGGCCTCGGCGGTACTCTGCTGCCCATGGCCCGCGGAACGCCAGCAATGGAGTGCCTTGGTGCGGCCCTTGATGGTGGTGCTTCCGCTGCAATAAAAGCTGTCGGACAGGCTCACCGCACCTTCCTCCAATGCCGAGGCCAGGGTGATGCTCTTAAAGGTGGAGCCGGGCTCATAGCCGTCGGAAATCACCCGATTGCGCCATTGGGTCAGCCGGGCATTGGCAACGGCAGTGTTATAGGACGACAGCAGCTGCTCCTGTAACTCCCCGGATTCCTCCATGGCCGCCTGATACTGCGCCTCCAGCTCTTCTGCGGTTTTGCTGTCATAGATCACCGCATAGTTGTTGGGATCATAGCTTCCCAACGTTGCCATGGCCAGGATATCCCCGGAGTTTACGTCCATCACCACCCCGAATGCGCCGTTTTGCACATCATATTGGGTGATGGCCTCCTGCATATGCTTTTCCAGCATCTCCTGCACCGTCTGGTCAATGGTCAATACCACGTCGCAGCCGTTGACGGAATCCGCATACTGCTCAAAGTGGAACTGCATCTGGGTTCCGTAATTGCCCTTGGCCGTGGCAATGGAGCCGCTGGAGCCGGTGAGGGTTTGGTCACAGGCCGCCTCGATGCCGTCAAGGCCCGTATTGTCGCTGCCCACAAAGCCCAACACCTGGGCTGCCAGGGTGCCATAGGGATAGTACCGGCGTGTGTCCGGCTCCAAATACACCCCGGTGATGTTCTCCTCGCTGATATAGGCGCGGACCGACGCCGCTTCCTCCAGCTCCACCTTGCGCTTGACAATCTGATAGCGGTAGCTGGTGTCCTCCATCAGCGTTCGGATTTTCTCCGCGCTGACATTCAAAAGGGACGACAGCTTGTCCGCAATGGCGCCAAGGTCCTGGCCGGATAGGCTCAGCTCATTGGGGTCGATGCAGACGTTCTCCACATCGGCGCTCATGGCCAGCACATTCATATTCCGGTCATAGACGGTGCCCCGGGCGGGAGTGACCTTGCTGATTCTGGTTTGGTTTTCTGCCGCCAATTGACTAAGGGTATCGTACTGCACGATTTGCAGGTTCACCAGCCGCCAGAGCAGCGGGATAAACACCGCCACCCCAAACAGCGCCATGAGCACTGCCGTTCGCTTTAGTACGGTCCGGTTGGAATCACCCGCAATCTGCGGCTTTGGAAGGGGACGTTTCAATGGCTAGGACTCCTTTCCTGGAATCTCCCTTACTACTATATGCCTTGGAACGTCCCGGATATTCATGGGGTCTGGGCGCTTCGGATATGGAGGATCACAGTATCCTCCGGCTGCGGGCGAACCATCCCCAATTTTTCTGCTGTTTCCGCCAAATAGGCGGGGGTATACAGTCGCTTTTGCTGCTTTATAAGCCTTGCTTTTTCCTGCTGGAGCTGCTCCAGCTGCGTTTGTTTTTCCCCGTTGGATTGTTTGAGCTCATAGCACCGGACTCTGCCCGCCACCAGCAAAATTGCCAGCAGGAAGCACAGCAGCGCCGCCAAAGCCCTTCCCAATCCGGATTGTTTGCGGTCCTGGATACCCGGGGCCGCCATCCTTACAGCTTCTCGCAGATGCGAAGCTTGGCACTGCGGGCCCGGGGATTGTCCTCCAGCTCCTTCGCGCCGGATACAATGGGCTTCCGGGTGATGAGCTTCACCTGGGGCTTCTTCCCGCAGACGCACACCGGAAATTCCGGCGGGCAAGTACAGCCCTTCGCCGCAGCTGCCATGGCGGTTTTTACGATTCGATCCTCCAGGGAGTGGAACGTAATCACCGCCAGCCTTCCGCCGGGATTCAGCCGGGGAATGGCCTCCTCCAGCATCTGCCGCACGGAGCCCAATTCATCATTCACCGCAATGCGAATGGCCTGGAAGCTGCGCTTGGCCGGATGCTGCTTCTCCCGCAAGGCCTGCGGTGGCAGTGCACTGCGAATCACATCCACCAGTTGCAGCGTGGTTTCAATGGACGCGTTCTGCCGCTTCCGGTCAATGGCTGCGGCGATCTGAGGGGCATAGCGCTCCTCGCCGTATTCATAGAGAATCTTCCGCAGTTCTTCCCGGGACCAGAGGTTCACCACATCATAGGCGGTAAGCCGGTCCTCCCGGTTCATGCGCATGTCCAAGGGTGCGTCGGCCATATAGGAAAAACCCCGTTCTCCATCGTCCAGCTGCGGTGAGGATACGCCCAGGTCAAAGAGCATGCCGTCCACGCCCTGGATGCCCAAGTCGCCTAAAATGCGGTCAATCTCCTTAAAGTTGGAGTGTACCAGCGTCACCCGGTCCTTCCAGGGCTCCAACCGCTTTGCCGCAGCCGCCAGCGCCACCTGATCCCGATCCACGCCAATCAGCCGCCCGGTGGTCAGATGCTGAACAATCTGGGACGAATGCCCGGCCCCGCCCAGTGTGCCGTCCAGATAAATGCCGTCCGGGCGAATATTCAGGCCCTCGATGCATTCCTCCAGCAGCACAGACTTATGCTGAAATTCCATGGCATATCCTCCTATAATTCCAGGGACGAGAGCACGGCGTCCATGCTGCCCGACTCCAGGAAGTTCTGCTCCATCTGATCGTAGGTATCGGCGTCCCAGATTTCCGCCTTGTCTCCAAAGCCCAAAATTACCGCATTTTCCTTGAGCTGCGCATAATTTCGAAGCTCCTGGGGCAGTAGAATCCGGCCCTGTTTATCGGGCTCGCACCGTTGGGCATTGGCAAAGAAAAACCGAAGCTTCTGCGCCTCTGCCATGGGAAGGCTCCGCATTTTCTCCACGATTCCGTTGAACCCATCCTCGGTGAGAATCATCAGGCTGCGCTCCAGCCCAATGGTCACATAAAATGCAACCCCCAGCTCGTCCCGGAGCCGGGCAGGAATCGCCAAACGGCCCTTGCTGTCGATCCCGTGCCGGTATTTTCCTGTCATGGCTGCGCCTCCTTCCACCGTGTGGGTTCCGGCCCCACTTTTCCCCACGATTCAGAGCTAGTATACTGCAAAGCCTAGGCAATTGCAAGGGAATTTTCGGGAAAGCGGTCTGCCAGATCCTTCCCAACTGTAGATTGTTTTTATTTTATCAGATGATCTTGAACGTTTTATGAACAGGGTCAATTTCTATTCTCCGGTGGAAACGTTCTAATGTAGTTCCAGACCACTTCCATGCCAGAAAAAAAACAGCCCAGGGGCAGCTCCGCGGAAAACGGCAAGAGGATTCATCGAGAGATTTTTCGGCGGAAAAAGGCATTTTCTCGCAGGAATACTTTGTGTATTTCAAGAGGAAATAACGCATTTCCGGCGGAAAAGATCCGATGAAGCCCGCAGCCGGTTTCCGTGGAGCCGCCCCAATAAAAAAAGGCGCACCGCAATAAAGCGGTGCGCCTTGTGAATCTGAGCAGTGCTAATCCGCTGCCGTATCAGCCCTTCAGAGAGCCGACCATCATGCCCTTGGTGAAGTACTTCAGGATGAAGGGATAGAAGCAGAAGATGGGGAGGATTGCAACCACGATGGTGCAATACTCAACCAGATCGGAGTACTTGGCAAGCTCCGGATCGTAGGTCAGAGAAGAAGAGTCAGATTCCGTCAGGATTTCTTTCAGAATAACCTGGAGGGGATAGAGTGCGCGAGTCTGCAGATAGATCATAGCCTCGAAGTAGGAGTTCCACTTCATGAGGATGTACTGCAGTGCCAGCACAGCGACGGTAGCCTTAACCAGAGGAATAACGATCTTGAACAGGATGGTGAAGTTGCCAGCGCCGTCCAGACGAGCGGATTCCTCCAGGGAGTCGGGCATACCCTGAATTGCGGTACGGATGATAACCAGGCTCATGACGTTAACAGCCATGGGGATGATCATAACCCAACGGGTGTCGAGCATATGCAGGCCCTTGATAACCATGTAGGTGGGGATCATGCCGCCGTTGAAGAACATGGTAACGGTGATCATAATCATGACGTACTTCTTCAGGATCAGGCCCTTACGGGACAGAACGAAGCCGCCCATGGTGCACAGGATGGTGGAGAAAGCGCCGCCAACTGCGCAGTAGAAAATGGTGTTTGCATAGCCCATCAGCAGGGAGTTGTTACCGAATACCATCTTGTAGCCGTACCAGGTGATGGGATGATCCGCATCAAACAGGGGGTACAAAATAATACCGGAGTGCTGTGCCATCAGAGTGGGATCGGAAACGGAAGCCCAGATACAATGGAGCACAGGCAGCAGACAGATAATACCGAACAGACCGAGGATTATGTAGTTGATAACCTCAAATACACGTCTGCTGGGAGTCTTAATAACGAAATTTAGATTCATAATTCAACTTCCTCCCATCAGAACAGGCTGGTCTCGGAGTACTTTCTGGACACGCCGTTGGCAATGAACAGAAGCACAACGTTGACAGCGGAGTTGAAAAGACCAACAGCAGTGGAGTAGCCGTAGTCTGCCTCCAGAAGACCCTTTCTGTAAACGAAAGTACCGATAACGTCGGAGGTTTCGTAAATCAGGGGGTTATACAGAAGCAGGATCTTCTCCTGGTTTGCATTCATCAGGGAGCCGATCTTCATGATGAGCATGATGACGACTGTGGGCATAATACCAGGAATGGTTACATTCAGGGTCTGCTTCCAGCGGTTTGCGCCGTCGATGACTGCCGCCTCGTAAAGCTCCTGATCGATGCCGGTGAGGGCTGCCAGGAACAGGATGGAGCCGAAGCCAACCTGCTGCCACAGATCGGTGACTACCATGATCGTACGGAAGTATTCCGGCACCGACAATAGGTTCTTCGCTTCTTTCAGGAAGCCGATGTTCACCAGCATGCCGGTGATAACGCCATCGGAAGCAACGAAGTCGATGATGATACCGGAGATAACGACGGTAGAAATAAAGTTGGGCATATAGCTGACAACCTGAATAACCTTCTTGTAGTATTCGTTATCCAGCTCGTTGAGCAGCAGTGCGAAGATAATCGGTGCAGGGAATCCGAAAATCACGCTGTAGAGGCTAAGGATCAGAGTGTTCTTCAAAACCCGGACGAAGAATACAGAGCTGAAGAAGGTGGTGAAGTGTTTCAGACCAACCCATTCACTCATGTAAACACCGTTCTTGGGAGTGAATCGCTCAAAACCCAGAACGATGCCCGCCATGGGCAGGTAGTTGAAGATGATAAGATACACGACTATCGGGAGGATCAAGAGATACAGGCCCTTGTTCATACGCCAGTCGCGCTTCAACTCAATCAATCGCATGCCAATTCTCCTTTACTTGATTGGTTTGCATTTCTGCATTTTTCACGTTCCCCATTTGCCGCCTTGCCTGGAAGCGGCAGCGCACGAAGTCAAAAATCCGCGTTTTGTTCGCCATTGGCACCGTGCTTTGGAGTGGAGCCGAAAGCCCCGTTACAATTTGTGCAACTGCGAACAGAATCCGCCAGAGCCCGATGCTCAACCTGCACACAAGCATCCCCGTCCGGCATGATCTATCCTACGCGGCATTCTCTCCTTTCTGCGTGAAAGCGCGCCAGTGTCCGCTGAGAAAGACCGATTTGTATTGGATGGCACGGTCTTTTGCCTTACTCTTTGGGCACTTTTTTGAAGGCTTTCGCCTATCAAAATTGATTATAGCATAATTTGTGCAATTAGCAAGTAATTTTTCATAAAAAACGTCAACTTTTTTGTCTATTTCCCCGTATCCCATGGCAATATTCACAAACACCGGGG
>CAVJLG010000033.1:0-18726 GCA_963650135.1 Barnesiella intestinihominis
AAAAGCCGGGGCCTCCTTTGTGCAACACGATGTGTTGCACGCACTGCTTCCCCCGGACTCTGTTGTACTGCTCGTACTGCGGCGAAAACGTTGGCACTTATAGAATAACCAACGTGAATCGAGCTTTGAAGCCAGGTGGTTGCGGAAGTCTTTCAGATATTCTAGGCAGCGCAGTAGGCACGAAGGGGCGGGGATAAGCGGAGCGCCGCCCCTGATTAAAATTCGGGCGGGGCACCAATGCGCGCCCCGAAGGAAGTCCCCTTGGGGGAAACACGTCTGGAACCGATTCGGCAAATGGGGTCAACATTAACCCCAGGGGGATCAAAGGGGGCCGCAGCCCCCTTTGCGTGTCTTTCTCCACTATCTTTCTTCACGCGAAGAAAGATGGTGCCACCGGAGGTCGCCGGTCTAGCAGCGCGGCTAGTAAAACCGTACAATCTAAAATAAAACAAAAACGGACAGCCCCACCGGTCTGTCCGTTTGCCGTTATTTAACCATAAAGATTCACCGAAAGATACCGCTCCCCGGTATCCGGCAGAATCACCACCACATGCTTCCCCTGATTCTCCGGGCGCTTTGCCACTTCTCTGGCTGCCCACAGCGCCGCGCCGGAGGAAATTCCAACTAACAATCCCTCAATCTTCGCCACCTCACGGCAAAGGGCATAAGCGTCGTCGTCCGTTACGGGGATGATCTCATCAATCAGGCTCTGATCCAGAATCTCGGGGATGAAATTCGCGCCGATGCCCTGAATCTTATGGGGCCCGATTTTGCCCTGGCTCAGCAGCGGAGATGCGGCGGGCTCCACGGCGATCACCTGGCAGTCGGGGTTCACCTGCTTAAAGACCTTGGCGTTGCCGGTGAGGGTGCCGCCGGTGCCCACGGCGGAGACAAAAATGTCCACCTGATTGTCCAGATCCCGGAGAATTTCAGGTGCGGTGGTCTCTACATGGGCCTGGACGTTGGCAGGATTGCCGAACTGGTCGGGGATAAAGGAGTTGGGGTTCTTCTTATGGAGCTGCTGGGCCTTGGTGACCGCGCCGTTCATGCCCTCCCAGGCGGGGGTCAGGACGATCTCAGCCCCCAGGGCGGCAAGCAGACTCCGGCGCTCCTTGCTCATATTCTCGGGCATGGTCAGCACCAGGCGGATGCCCCGGGTGGCGCAGATATAGGCCAGGCCGATGCCGGTATTGCCGGAGGTAGGCTCGATCACCACGGTGCCCTCCCGGATTTTGCCGGATTTCTGGGCCTCGTTAATCATATAAAGGGCTGCCCGGTCCTTAATGGAGCCCAGGGGATTGAAGTATTCCAGCTTGGCATAGATGGGCGCGCAGGTGTTCCAGACGGAGCCGGAACGCTTCAGCTCCAAAATGGGGGTGTTGCCGATGAGCTCCGGGAGACTTTCGTAAACGTGCATAAGGGAAACCTCCTAATTTATATTCAATGTCATATCAGTTTTGTATGATTATATTCTAGTATAGAGCCAAAGGAGTAAAAATGTCAAGAGCGTGCTGCAAAAGGCATTGCAGCACGCTCAGCGTGTCAAAAAAGCTTTTGCCCCGCTGAGCTGCGGATTTTTGAACTCCGAAAAGTTCAAAAATCCGTTTGATTGAACGCGAAGGGCGGGCCTTGCCCCCCTTCACTCTTCCCCCTGCTGCTCAGTCGTTGGGCGTTTTTCGTTGTTCTTTGACAGTCACGGTTATTTGATTATTCTCTGTTGTCCTTCAAGCTCTCGATCATATTGACCTTGGTGATCTTTCGGCGAAGCACCAGCAGGGAGCCGAAGTAGCTCAGGCAGGTTAAAAGAATCGTCAGGAAATAGCTCTTGGGCTGGATGGAAACGGTCATGAGCATGCCGTCCAGGTCCGCAAACATCCGGGCGAAGGCCTCCATGGACCCATAGGCGGCGGGGATGCTCAGAAGGATACCCAGGGGCAGCAGAATATGGCTGCTGGTGAGCACCATGCCGTCGATTTTCCGGTTCCGGTAGCCCAGCACCTTGAGCATGGAGATGTTGTTCCGGTTCTCCGTCACCAGCATATTGATGGCCACATAGATGGCGGCGATGCAGATCACGAAGCCCAGTCCGATGAGCAGGTCGATGAGCACGCCCATCTGGTCGGTCATGGTCCGTACCTGCTCGGCAAAGGCGGCCTTCCGAATCTCCCGTACCACCTTATCCCCGGGGATGTCCAGCTGATCGGCCCCCAGGAGCACGTTAAAGGCGGTATCGTCCACCCCCAGAATGTCGGCGGCGTGGGCGCGGGTCACATAGGCGGCCTGCTGAATGTCGTTCTTCACAATGCCGTCGATGTGCAGGGTGGTTTTCTCCATGGACAGGGGATTATAGAGGGTCACGGTATCGCCGGTCTGCCAGTCCTCGAGTAGGGCGGTGAGAGAGGTGATATAGCAGCCGTCCCCCAGCACCGCATCCTTATCGTCTTCGGTGGTGAGATTGAGATAGGGGTTGTCCTGATTGGTGCCGATGAGGGACAGGGTGTGCTCCGAATCGGACTCCATGGAGGCCATGAGCATGGGCTCGCCGCCATAGTCGTTTTCGCCGCTGAGGTCGTTTAGAATGTACTCATAGGAATAGCTGCCCACAGAATCGTTGGTGATGTCCACCATGCCGTCGATGGTGTCCACCATGGAGAAGCCCAGCAGCGCAATATAGCTGCCCAGGAAAATGCCCAGCAGGATTACAAAGCTCCGGGCGGGGCTGCCGAGGAGGGTGCGGACGGCGAATTTCAGCTTCACCGGGGCATTGCTCTTGGCCAGCAGGCGGCGGTGCTTTTTCTCATTGCCCACGGAACCTGCCAGCAGCGAGACGGTATCGTGCCGGAGGAGCCGCCGAACCGCCAGCAGCGCCGCAAGGATATACATGGCGGTGGGAATTACAATGCCCAGCACCGTGGCGATGGGATTCATGGTGCAGTGGATGCGCATGGGCTCATAGTCCTGGAGGCCCAATTCGCCGTAAGGCTGGGCACAAATGGCGGCGATGACTGCGGTGAGCACGCCGCCCACCAGACCGGGCAGCGCCGCAAAGCCCGCATAATGGCGCATGAGCTGGCCCTTTTTATAGCCCAGGGCCGAGAGGGTGCCGATGAGCTTCTGCTCGCTCTTGACCTTCCGGCTGATGATAATGGCAATCAGGGCCACGGCTACCAGGGGCAGCGTTACTAGCAGGATATAGGCCAGGATCAGGAACATCTCCGCCTGCATCTCCACCATGGAAATCCGGGGATTGTCCTGGGCGGAGATATAGGAGGCGGTGATGTAGCGGTCATAAATGGCGGCGCGGAAGTCGTCGGAATCCCCGTGGTAGCGGACGAGATATTGCGTGGAGGTGTCGCCCAGGGCGTCGAAGTCCGCGGGGGTCATGTAGCACAGGAAGAACGTGGTGATGTTCTTATAGGAGTCCTCGGTGTTCTCCAGCATATAGAGATAGTCCGGGCGCTGGAAAAAGCCGGTGACGGTGTAGTCCTTGTCGCCAATGGTGATTTTGTCGCCAACGGAGACTTCGTTTTTCACCGCATAGCCCTCGGAGATGATGATGTCGCCGGGGTTCTTTACGTCGCTGCCCACGGTGACGGCATAGCGGTCAATTTTCTCCGTGGGGGAGAACACCCGGGCGGTTACGCCGTCGGTTTCAATGTTGATGTAGTGCTGGGCCTCCAGCTCCAGGTCGAATTCCTGCTCCAGCTTGGGGATGTCCTCGTCGGGGATGGGGAGATAGGTGGTGAAGTTTGCGTCCTCCCGGGCCTGGCTGGCGTAGAAATCTTCGGAGAAATTGAGGATCGCGGAGCCGGAGATCTCATACAGGAAGAACATCAGCAGGGTTAAAACGGTGAGCACCGTGGAGGAGATGTAAAAGGAGAGGTTTTCTCGGATGTTGCGGGTATACCGCCGTCGGAGTGTCATGGAGGGCCTCCCTTACAGCGCAAGATCGGCTGCGGGCACCCGCTGGGGATTGTCCTCCTGCCGGTCGATTTTGCCGTCCTTGATCCAGATGATCCGGTCGGCCATCTGGGCAATGGACTCGTTGTGGGTGATAATCAGAATGGTGGTGCCGAATTCCCGGTTCATCTTCTCCACGAACTCCAATACCGTGCGGGAGGAATGGGTGTCCAGCGCGCCGGTGAGCTCGTCACAGAGCAGCATTTTGGGGTTCTTAATCATCGCCCGGGCAATGGCAACTCGCTGCTGCTGACCGCCGGAGAGCTCCCGAGGGAAGCGGCGGCGGTATTTGGTGATCTCCAATGCGTCCAGCACCTGGTCCATGGGCAGGGGATTGGGGGCGATGTCTGCCACCACCTGGATGTTCTCCTCCACGGTCAGGTCGGCGATGAGGTTATAGAACTGGAAGACGAAGCCAATGTCCTCCTTCCGGTAGTCGGTGCGGCCCTCGGGGGTCAGGGCCATGATGTTTTTGCCGCCTACGGTGAGGCTGCCGCTGTCCAGGGTATCAAGGCCGCCCAGCATGTTGAGCATGGTGCTCTTGCCGGAGCCGGAGGGGCCTAAAATCACGCAGATTTTCCCCTCCTCCAGCTGAAAGCTGGCGTGATCCAGGGCGTAAACCGCGGTGTCGCCGCTGCCGTACTGCTTTACGGCGTCTTTGAGTTCGATTAACATGTATTTCCTCTCTTTCTCTACTTTTTGACATTAGCATAAACTAACTAACGGGCAAGAAAAACACCGCAAGCAGATTGGAGCCTTGCGGTGTTACCGAAACGAATCAATGACGATGGAACAGGCCCTTTTTCTCATAGGGAGCCACATCCACGCCGGTGACGGTGTAGCCGGTGGCGTCGATGGCGGCCTTGAGGGCGTCGGTGTCTACGTCCTGCTCGGTGAGGATCACGCAGGTGCCGGCGGAGTGGGAGGACTTTACCTTCTTTGCGGAAATGGCCTTGCGGACGGCATCGTTGACGTGGGCCTCGCACATGCCGCACATCATGCCGTCGATGTGTAATGTAATCTGGGTCATAGTGGATTCTCCTTTATAAACATACAAAGATAGTAAGTTATATCTAACTAATGGGTAGTATAGAACTTTTTTGGGGATTTGTCAATACTGGTATTTCCTATGGAAAAGATGGGGTTTTTGCTTTTACCAGCCGCGGTGCTGGACTTACGCCCTTCGGGGACTCCATCTTTCGCTGCACGGCGAAAGATAGAGGAGAAAGGCGTGTCAAGGGGGCTGCGGCCCCCTTGAATCCCCTGTGGTTAATAGTGACAGTAAACCGGACGTGCTTTGTGCCTACCTCTCCGCGACGACATTTCCGACGCGATTAAGTCGGCTGCGGTGCCGCGAAGCAAATACCCTTGGGGTGCGCTTCGCTTATTCCCTTGCCTCGGCGTGCTGCGGTGCCAAGGAAGATAGATACATTTCAGAAACCACCCGACTGCCAACTTCGAATTACGTCGGTTATCCCTTGAGTGCCAACGTTTTCGCCGCAGTTCGTGCAGTACAACAGAGTCCGTGGAAACAGTGTGCTTGCCATACCCCAAGGGCACTTCCGTTGGGCGCACGCTCCCGGACGGGCCTAATCGCGTCAATTGCACCAATGCGAACTCGTAGTAAGGCCAGTACGTCTCCCCTCAAGTCCCTATTAACCCCCGGGGGATGAAAGGGGGCCGCAGCCCCCTTTCCACGCCTTTCTCCCATATCTTTCGCCGTGCAACGAAAGATATGGCCCACGGAGTGCGTTGGAAAAGTAGAGAGGCCAGTAAAACAGCAAACAAATCAGATAAAAACAGAACCGACAGCCTCCAGCTGTCGGTTCCAATTTAAAACTCAAACAAATCTCAAGCACCCAAGCAGCGCTGCCGCAGCAAGATAAATGACCGCCTTGACAATTGTCACAACTTCAACGTGGTCATCCATCCACTTCTTGCCGGTGGAAATATTCCCTCTCGGGCAAATTCCCCGGCACTGCTCGCAGCGAATGCAGTCCGCCGCATTGCCGCCCTCGCCCAGCGAAAGCTCCACCGGGCAATTCTTGGTGCAGGCGCTGCATCCCTTGCCGCACTGGCTCCGATCCCGGCGCAAAATCGCCCAGGGGAAGATGGGCAGCAGGCGGAACACCGCGCCCATGGGACAGAGGAACCGGCAGAAGAACCGGGGCTCCCAGGCCATACCCACCAGAATCAGGGCCAGCAGAATGCAGCCCAGGGCATAGCCGCTCAGCCGGAATTTCAGGGACGTTGCCATGGAGAACACATCCCAGGGGCTATAGCCGCTGAGGCTGCCGTATACCCCTGCGGCGCAGAGCACCACAATGGCGGTCAAAATCACATAGGGCAGCTTGCTCAGCCACTTCTTTGCCCCGGCGGGAATGGCGGGCAGCTTCTTTTTAAGCTTTTTCTGGATCTTTTTGCTCACAAACTGCACGCCGTCGCCCAGCGCACCGAATGCGCACACATAGCCGCAGAAGAACCGGCCGAACACCATGGTCAGCAGGCACAGGGCCGCCAGGGTTTTCACGAAGCTCACCGGCTCCAGGGGCTGGCTGGTTCCGATTTGGGTAAAAATGTACTTTACGCCGGAGAATGCCCCGGTGAACAGCGACGGGGTGAGCAGGAAGAACAGAATTTGCAGCCCGGCCCGGAGATAGCTCCGGCGCTTGAGGGTTCGCTTCCGCTTTTGGGCCACGGTCAGGGGCTTTTTCTCCCCGGAATCCTGGGGATGGAGCAGGGGTTTGATATTCATATTACGATGCCTCCTCCAATGCCGCTGCCACGGCGTTCTTGAGGCCTGTGGAGCTGAAGGTTGCACCGGAGATGGTGTCTACCTCCGCAGACTGGGCCGCCATGATATCGTCTAAAATGTCCTCCGCCATGGAGAAATAGGCCGCATCCTCGCCGGAAGCGTCGTCCACGGTGATGTCCGTCATATAGCCGCCCTCGATGGTCACGGTGACAGTCACGTCGCCGCCAAAGCCCTGGGCCGAGGCGGTATAGCTGCCGTCCTGATAGGGGCCCAGCGCCAGCGTTTCCTCCGCCGAGGCGGCACTGTTTTGGGCGGCCTCCCGGGCGGCCTGCTGGGCCAGGATCTCTTCATTGTGGGCGTTGGCAGCGTCCACGGCGGCCTGATTGTCGCTTTGGTTCTGCGCCCACACCTGGGCCTTGTCCTGATACAATCCCAGGAGGCCCAGAATCAACCCCAGGCAGACGAGCCGGGGAATCCACTGTTTCAGATCGTTCATAGTGCCTCCTTAGGAATTGGGAATCGTCTCGGTGGTGGTGGTAAGCTCCACCCCGGAAAGGGCATTCTGCCATGCGGTATGGATGGCCAGGGACGAGCAGGTTGCGCCGGAAACCGCATCGGCATTGCCCAGTGCAATCAGGTTGTCCTTCATCTTGGTAAATGCACGATTGAGATATTTGAGATTGGACTTGTCGGTATCGGCGGAAACCGCAGCGTCGGTGATCTTGCGCTCGGTGACGATGGTTGTCTCCGTTTCGCCCACGGTGGTGGTCTTGGTGACGGTGACGGTAACGGTCAGGGTCATGTCATAGGCCTCAAAGTCCTCGTCCTCGTCCGGGAAGACGGTGGCGGTGCCGGTATAGGTTTCGGTGGTGGTTTCCACGGTGACGTTGGGGGTAGGAGATGGGGATTCCGAGGGGGAAGGATTGGGAGATTCCGAGGGGGAAGGATTGGGAGATTCCGTGGGGGCGGGGGATTCGGAAGGACTGGGCTCCGGACTGGGGGAAGGACTGGGAATCGCGCCGGACAGTGCGTTCTCCACGGCCTCCATAATGCCCTCAGAGCTGAAGGTTGCGCCGGAAACCGCGTCCACCCCCGCCACCTGCTGGGCGAGAATCTTTTCGATCACGCCGGTGGCCTGACGAAAATACGCGGGAGTTTCGTCCTCGGCGGAGAGAATCTCAATGGCGGTAATCTGACCGCCGGACACGGTGACGGATACGGTGATGTCGCCGCCATAGCCCTCGCCGGTGCCGGTATAGGTGCCGTCCAGATAGCCGTAATTGGGGGCATCGTCAGGCACGGTGGGGGGCGTGGGCTCCGGGGACGGCGAAGGCTCGCTCTCGCCGGATTTTCCGGCCTGAGCCAGGGCGGATTTTACCGCGTTAATCAGGCCCGTGGAGCTGTAGGTGGCTCCGGAAACGGTGTCTACATTGGGGCTCTGGGCCGAAAGCATGGCGGAAATCACGCTGCGGGCCGAGGAGAAATACGACGGGGTTTCTCCCGCGGCGGAAACCACGGAGATACCGGTGATCTGCCCGCCGGAAATGGTCACGGACACGGTGATGGTGCCGCCGAAGCCCTGGGCCGAGCCGGTATAGGTGCCGTCCTGATAGCCGCCCTCAGGCGCGGTAAAGTCTACCTTGGTGAGGGCCGAGGAGTTGCCGGTGACCTTCTCGGGGGTCTTATTGACCACGGTGGCACCGGTGAGGGCATTCTGTACCGCGCCCTTGATGCCGTTGGAGCTGTAAGTCGCGCCGGAAACGCCGTCCACCTCCCAGGTCTGGGCGGTGAGAATCTTGTCGATCACGCCCTTGGCCCGGGCGAAAAAGTTGTCGGTTTCTCCCGCAGCGGAGAGAATTTCAATGGCGGTAATCTGTCCGTCCTTTACGGTGACCTGGACGGAGACGGTGCCGCCATAGCCCTGGGCCGAGCCGGTATACACGCCGTCGGGATAGTTGCCCACCCCCTGGGCCAGGGTTTCTACCTCCGCTTCCGGAGAGGGGGCGGGGGCGGCGGTATGGCGGACGGTGGGAGCCGGGGCGGGAGTTTCCTCCTCTACGCTGCTCTCCGCATCCAGAGACAAAAGCGCCGGGAGCTCCTGAAGCGCCGGGGCATGGGCGCAGCCGAGAATCACTGCGCCGGTAATCATCGCCGGAACCAGGGGCTTTACCCCATGCTCCAGCAGCCATTTTGGATTCCAATTCATGTGGCATTCCTCCCATAGGTCATATGAGGCAGGCGGCTGACCACAAACTGTGCTGCAAGCCCCGTCAGTGCGCCGGTGAGGACCGATACGGCCAAAAGCGCCGGCAAATACAGCCACACCACGGTGGTTTTCATGATGATCATCGCTGCAAACAGCTGGCCCACATTGTGGCTCATAGCGCCGAATACGCTGCCCAGCCACAGCTGATGGGGTTTTAGAAGCTTCCGGAGCAGAAGCATGGTGCAGTAGCAGAACATGCCCCCCGCGAAGCTATAGAAAATCGTGGTCATCTGGCCGGAGAATACGCTGCCCAGGAAAATCCGGGCCAATAAAATCATCAGCGTGTCCCCGGGGCCCAGCACCGCCATGGCATAGACGGTGATGATATTGGCAAGGCCCAGCTTCATGCCCGGTACCGGGGCCGGCTGGGGCAGCTGCGCCTCCACCATAAAGATAATCAGCGCCAGGGCCGTAAGCAGGGCCATATGGCAAAGTCGTTTTGTTTTCATGAAGCCTCCGTTACCACATGGAGTTCGGCGTTTTCGTAATCCCCCAGGGGCTGGAACAGGGATTCGGCCCCCTGGGAGATGTAAATCTCGTTGTCGTCGGTAATCAGGATGAATTCAAAGCCGCCGTTTTCTCGCCAATAGTCAATGGCGTTGTCCAGGCCCATGACGAACAGGGCGGTGCTGAGGCCGTCGCCGGTGAGGGCGGAGTCAGACAGCACAGTGACGGAGATCAGGCCGCTTTTTGCCGGATAGCCGGTGTCGGGGTCGAGAATGTGCCAGTAAATCTCGCCGTCGTCCCCCTCAAAATAGCGCTCATAGCCGCCGGAGGTATCGATGGCCATATCGGTGACGGATACCACGCCAGCATAGGCCGAGGTATCGTTGGGGTCCTGAATGGCAATGCGCCAGGACGAGCCGTCGGGCTTTGCGCCAATGGCACGGATGGTGCTGCTGCCAAGATTGAGTAGCGCCGAGGTTACGCCTGCGTCCTGCAGCAGCTCTGCGGCCCGGTCGCCTGCATAGCCCTTGGCTACCGCGCCCAAATCCAGCTGGGCGCCAGAGGGCAGGGCGGCGGAATTCCCGTCCAGGGTGATGGCGGAATCATCCACCAGGGGGAGAAGACCGTCAATGGTTGCCTGGTCGGGAATCTGATAGTCCCCGGTGGTAAAGCCCCAGGCCAGGGACAGGGGATAGCTGGTGAGCTCCAGTGCGCCGCCGGTGGTGCCGCCAAGCGCCAGGGCCTTGCGGAGCAGATCGGCGGTGGTGTCGGACAGGGAAACGGCCTGGCCCTCTGCATGGTTCAGCTGATAGATTTCGCTCTCCGTATTTGTCACGGACAGGTGGGAATCCAGGTCGGAAATCATCGAAGAGATGTCACTCAGCGCGGATTCCGCCCCGGGGCCATAGGCCTTCATGGTCATGTAGGTGTCCATGGCGAAGAGCTCAGAGGTGAACTCCGCGTCGGAAGCCACACTGGAATTTGTCGTTTCCGCTGCGGATTCTGCGGAGACGGCGGCGGTTGGGGCAATGCTTTCCGCCGGTGCGGAGGAAGATGCTGCCGTGCTGCCGCAAGCGGACAGGGTGAGCATCAGACATAGCCCCAGGGAGATGGATTTGGTATGGTGCAAAAAGATACCCTCTTTCGAAAAATTGATGTCGTGACAGGCACAAGCCAACTAGAAAAGTGCGTCCGTGTAAATCCCTTTCTAGCTCGCTTGTGCCGGGGAACACAGCGGTCCCCCGGCACGGTGAAATTGTATGAAGTTTTGCTTATGCAGCAGGGCCCTTCAGTGCGGTCTGCACAGCCTCCAAAATAGCTTTGGAGGAGCAGGTTGCACCGGAAACAGTGTCGATCTCAGTCAGGGCAGAAACCTCGTCGGTAGTCTTGCCGACCAGCTGTGCGGGAACACCAACATAATTCTTGTCACCCTTGGTCCGGCCAGAAACAGCCCAACCCAGGTACTTGGCATTGATGTCGCCGCCGCCCTGAGCGGTGATCGCAGTGATCTTGCCGCCCTCTACGGTAACGGTAGCGGTGAGGGGGTAAGGATCGAAGCCCTCATCCTCATCAGGCTCGGTGGTAGCGGTGCCGGTGTAGGTCTGAGCTGCGGGGGTCAGAGCCTTTGCAGCTGCGATCAGGCCGGGCAGCTCGCCCAGGAGCTCATCGGCCTCGGGCTTGGTTGCCTTATCGTTTGCCAGCATTGCAACAGCCTCGTTGTAGTGCTCCTGCAGAGCAGCCAGCTCGGTGGTGTTCTTGATGGTATCCTCATCGTACTGAGCAAGGATCTCGCCAGCCTCGTCCTTCAGCTTGGTGAGCTCGGTCTTCTGCTCGTCGGTGATGAGCTCTACCTTTGCGGGCAGGTTGTTGGCAGTGACCTCAAACTTTGCGGTGTAGTCGTTGTAGCCCAGGCCGTAGATGGTTACGGTCCAGTAGCCGGTGCCGTCGGTGTCAGCGGGGAGCTGGCAGCGGATGGAATCGGTGAGGCCCAGCTGAATGCCCATGGACTTGTGCATCCAGTTGTCGGCAGCAAACTTGGTGCCGTAGGTCTGGAGGGGAGTGGTGTAGGTGGAATCATTACCGTAGTAGGTCCACTTTACGGTCTGCATGGCAGAGCCCAGGCCGCCGTAGTTGCCGGTGATGTCAAAGCGAACGAACTCGCCGTAGCTGCCGGAGAAGGGCTTTACAGTCTCAATGGTGCCCTCTGCGGTGACCAGATCCTGGCCCTGGATGCCGGAGTCGGTGCCGGTCTTCCGTGCGCCGAAGCTCCAAACGCCATCGGTGAGCGTAGCAGCCTTCAGGCCGTTGGTGTTGGCGGTGACCTCAGCCACTGCGGTGTAGTCATTCAGGGCGCCTTCAGCGAAGCCGCCGTACATGGTCTCGCCGTTCAGGGTGACTTCGTAGTCCTTCACGAACTGCGCGTAATCCTGAGCACGAACGGAAACGGGAACATACTTAATGCCAGTGATGTTGTAGCCGGTGATGCCGATATCGTTCTTGTTGTAGGTCTTGCCGTCCTCGCGGTCAACAAAGTTGTTGGCGTCGATCCAGTACAGGGGGTAGTAATCCTTGCCGGACTCGGTGTGGACGGTGACATCCTGCTGGAAGGAGCCGCGGTGCAGGCCGTGGTTGGAGGTAGCGCGGGTAACAGCGTCAAAGCCGCCCTTGTCATACTCGTTGTGGTCGTCCAGCTCGTCGGAGGAGGCGGTGTTGGTGGCCTCGTAGACGCCCTCATTTGCCCAATACTCCTCATAGGTCAGGGAAGCATAGAGGTAATAGGTCTCGGGAACGGTAACGGTCAGAGTCTTCTCATAGCCGGTAGCGGTGATGGTCAGCACATACTTGCCGTCCACTGCATCGGACTTGAAGGGGGTGGTGGTGAAGTCGATGGTGCCGTCGGCCTTGATGACCTTTACGGAGCCGCGGCCGGAAGCAGCATAATCGGTGCCGTTGACGTTGACCTTGGAGATTGCAGCAACGAATGCGGCAAACTCTTCGTCGGTTGCGCCGTCAGCCTTTACGATGGACTGATTGTCGGATGCAGCCTGAGCGGGCATTGCCTCGGTGCTGAGCACAAAGGAAGCGGAAACGGGAGCATATTTGCCCGCATTGTCGGTAACAGTCAGAGTGTAGGTGCCAATGGCAGCGTCCTCCCAGATGAGGCAGCTGTCATTCACTTCCATTTCAACTTCCTCGCCCGTGGCATTGGTCACGGTGTAGAGGGGCTGATAGTCATCGGGAAGCACCTCGGTGATCTCAGCCTTGCCGGCGGATGCCAGAACGCTCTCAACCTCCAGCTTGGTTTCCGTCTTTACGGGAACGTACAGCTCGGTGTCGATGGTGTACAGACCGGTGGAGGTGATGTAGGTGATCTTGTTGATGGTCTGACCCATCATGGCCTTGTAGTGGTCAGAGGAGGTGGGGCAGCCGTGAACCGTGGTGGTGAAGCCGGTGCACCATGCAATCTCAGTGCCAAACCAGATGTTCTCCAGATGGCGCATTGCATAGTCATTGCCTTCCTTGGTGGTGAACACAATGCCGTAAACGGTGCCCAGGCTGTCTACTGCATCATCGTCCATGTTAACGTTTACCTGGTAGTCGCCGTAGTTGGTCTTGGTGGTCAGCTCGGCGGTCACGTCCAGCTTCTGCGTCTGAGCGCCCTCGATTGCGCCGAAGGTCAGCTTGCCGTCCTTGTCCTGAGAAACTTCCTTGTAGTAAGCGGGAGCCTCGGACAGAACATAGTAGGAATAGGAAGCGCTCTCAAACAGAGCGTCCTTGCCGGTGTAGGTGGTGGGGGTGGTAGTGCCGCGGTTGGTCACGGTAATCTCTACCTTGGAATCATCGGTGATCTGGGTGTAGCCGTCCAAACGAACGCCCTTGGGAACCTTTACCGGGAAGATGATGCCGGAGATATCGGAGCCGTCGGCGTTGACATGGTAGGAGCCGGCTGCCATGCGCTGGGTGCGGGTCTTATTCTTGGTTGCGGAGGTCACGCCGTCTACTGCCACGTCGTTATTCAGCTCAGCGGCATAGAACTCGTCGTAGGGGATGTTCATCAGCACATAGCGGGCTGTGAGCAGATCCAGGCAAGCGTACATGGTCTTAATGGCCTCGGCACGGGTGGAGAATCTGAGGGGGCGGATGTAGCCGTCCTGATAGCCCTGGACATAGCCCTTATCGGTCAGCGCTGCGATGGGGGCCTGTGCATAGTCGCCGATGGTATCCGCATCGGGGTACTTCGCCAGGGAGCTGAGGTCGTCGGTGGAAAGACCGGCGACGCGGGCGATCATGGTGAAGGCCATCTCACGGGTGAGGAGGCCGTCGGGGTCCATGGTGGTGGCGCCGGTGCCGTTGACATAGCCGGCAGCCAGTGCGATGGACACCTGCTTGAAGTACCAGGCGGAGGCGTCTACATCGGTGAATGCCTTTGCAGCCTCGTCATTCTGCTCGGTGAAGCCGCAAACGCGGTTTACCAGGGCCATAAACTCGGCACGGGTGATTTGGGTGTCGGGGCGGTAGGTACCGTCCGGGTAGCCCTCGAGCCAGCCCTGATCGACAAAGTAGGTGAGGGATTCACTGGCCCAGTGATCCTCAATCTCGTTGCGATCGGCGGCAAGGGCGGTGGGTACCAGGCTGACCAGCATGCAAACTGCCAGCAGTGCGCCCAACGACCGTTTGAGCCAATTTAACATATTGTTCTTCCTTTCTGTGGGGGTTCCACGATACATTTCGTGACCTGCACAACGGTTAGTCACGACTGACAGTAGTTTACTATAACTAACTGGTGATGTCAACAAAAAAGTTGGAAAAATTTTGTTAGATTATGCTAACAAAGAGCCTGCTGCATGCTGCAACAGGCTCAGTGATATTTGGCGAACGCCAAGTGAAATATGTTGGCACATGTGAAATTCAGCCTATGGCTGAGTGAAATTGGCCCATTCGGGCCAGTTGTGGTGTCACTTCGTGACGAATTGAATGTTTTTGGGGCGCCACAAAAAATTGCAGCGCCCCAAAATAAAAATCAGAGATGTATAGAATCAATTATGCCAGGGCCTCGGGCTTCTCAACTTCGTGATTACTCCAGGAATCTGCGGTGGCAGCGCCGGAGAAATCAGCAGAGGTGGAATAAGAGGAAACGGTAACGGTATAGTCGCTGGTACCGGAGACATAGACGGTGCCGTCGGTGCCCACGATGGAGACGGTGTTGCCGTTTTCGTCTACGATAGTACCTTCATTATAAAGGCTGGTCAGGGTGCTGTCGCCGGTGACGGTCCAGGTGGAGTCCTTGGAAACGTACAGGTTGCAGTAGCCGTCGCCGCCGTTTCCGGCATAGCTTTCATCGTCTACAATCGCGCCGGTGAGGGAGCTGCCGTTTTGCATGTAGAAGTCCAGCTGGCTGATGGAGTCCCAAATCACGTCGCCCTCCATGGTCTGATCGTCGGCGGTGAAGGTGCAGTCCGAGCCGTTGGCCCCGGAGGTGCCCCAGCCACGCTGATTGTTGTTGCCGGTGCAGCGGAGGAAGAATTCGCTGTCTTCGGCGTTGGTGATATCCACATCAGACAGGAGAATGTTGCACTGGGTGTTGGTGGTGTAGAACATGCCGCCGTTCTTGGCCGTCAGGCTGCCGCCGACGAGCTGCATGGTGCTTTCGCCCACCTCGGAATCGCCGGACATGCTCTGGTAGACGATGACGTTCCAGGTGGTGTCGTTCTGGCTCAGGTCGTCCATGTCGCCGGTGATGTCGCAGTCAAAGAGATGGATGGTGTTGAGGCCCTCCATGCAGATGGCTTCGGAGCCGGAGGCTGTGAGGGTGGCGTTATTCACGGCGATATCCGCGGTGCAGTAGACCGCAGGGGAGCCGACGCCGGTGGTTTCATAGGTGCCGCCGTCCACCACCATGGTGCCGCCGCCCCGGTCAGAGCGAATGGCTGCCGAGGATTCGCCCGCGGTCTTCACCGCCAGGTTCCAGGCATAGAGGGTGCCGCCGCCTGCCGCATGGATGCCGCCGGAGGTATCCTGGGTGGTGGTGATGGTGGAATCAGATGCGTAGACGGTGCCGCCATTATAGGCAAACAGCCCCGCGCCGCCTGCTGCATCGGTGGTGACGGTGGAATCCTTTACATAGGTGCTACCTTGGGTGCCCAGAACCGCCGCGCCCACGCCATAAAAGCTGGAGCTGTCGCCGCCGGTGGAATCCTGGGAGGTGCGGTCAATGGTGACATTGCTCAGGGTCACGTCCGCGTCCCCATCCACCAGAACGGCGTTTTCATCGGTGCCGGTGGAGGAGATGGACTGGCCCTCTACGGTGGTATCCTCGGAGTATTCGTTCACCGCGTCATAGCTGGTGGGGGCAGAGGAACCGCCGCCCGGGCCGCCCATGCCGCCGGGCGCGCCCAGGCGGCTCTGGGCTGCCTCGATGACCACGGCGGTGATGTCGCCGTTTTCGTCAAAGGTGATGCTCAGGGTATCGCCCACGGTGATGTCGGAGAGGGTGGCCTCGACCTGGGTACCGTCTTCGTCATTCTTCGCCAGAATGGAGTCGTTGCCCAGCACCAGGGTTGCGGTCTTGGCTTCGGAATCCGCTGCTTCGCCGGACTGGTCGGGCGGGGTGCCGGGATTGGAGGCGGTGTTGCCGGTTTCACCTGCTGCCTGTGCGTCGTCGGGCTTCTCGGGGACGGCGTTAGGATCGGCGCTGGTGGGTTCGGTATTCTCGGTATTCTCCGTGGTTTCGGCATTTTCGGCGTTTTGATTGTCCGGGAGATCGGGAGGCGTGCCGCCATTCTCACCATTGCCGCCGTTTTCGCCATTCTCGCCCTGGGGCATATCCGGCGGGGTGCCCATGGAGTTGCCGCCCACGGTCAGGGAGATGGTGTCGCCTTCGATGGCAGTGACGGTGCCCTGAATGGTTTCGTCCTTGGGGGCGTCCTCATCGCTGCCGATATAGGAAAAGATGTTGCCGGCCTCCTGGGCGGAAAGGGGCTCCACATTGGATGTGGTGCTGGCCTCCGTCTCCGATGCCGCCGGGGCGGTGGAGGCAGCCGGGGCCGAGGAGGAAGCGGTTTCGTTGGAGCCGCAGCCGGTGAGGGACAGGGACACGGTGGCTGCCAGCATGCCGGACAAAAGCTGATAACGTTTTGACATTAAGAATCATCCTTTCGATGGGAATGGAAGCGTGACTTCCTTTGCTTTGGATGACCCTAGTATATCCGGGGCAAATGGAGAAAACATGGGCAAACCTTTGCGGGAACGTAAATAAAAATCAGGGATTTTATGAACCCAATGTGATGAAATGTTGTAGCAAAACGCCGCCCCGGCGTACCGGAACGGCGAATTTTGCTTATTTGGAACGAATAAATAGAATGCCCAATGTGCCCGGGCCGCAGTGGCAGGAGACGGTGCAGCCCGCTTCCGTCTCGATGATCTCGGTGAACGGGGCGTATTCGGCGATGGCGGCGCGGACCTTATCCACAATGCCGTCCTCCACCGGGGTATGGGTGATGAAGATCCGCTCATACACCAGGCCGTCCCGGTTCTGGAGCCGGTCCCGTACATAGTCGAGGATGCACTTTTCATATTTGCCCCGGTATTTCTTGACCACCTTCATCTTGCCGTCGATGACCTCGATGCAGGGCTTGAGATGCAGGAGGTTCGCGCCCAGGGCCACCACCATGGAGCAGCGCCCGCCCTTGACCATGTAGTCCAGCCGGTCAAGTAAGAAGCTGGCCTCCACCCGTCCGGTGAGGTCATTCAGCCGGTCTACAATCTCCTGGGGGGTGAGCTTCCCTTCCTCCGCCATCTTCACCGCCTCGCAGACAATGTGACCGTGGCCCGAGGAGAGGTTCCGGGAATCCACCACATAGACATTCTGGAGTTCCGACGCGGCCACACAGGCGTTCTGGTAGCAGGAGGAGAAATCGGCGCTGATATCGATGTGGATGATTGCGTCGCAGTCCTGTAAAAGGCGGGTGAACATCTCCTGATAGTCGCCCACATTGTTGGCGGCGGTGGAGCACAGGTCGCCCCCGGCTGCCACATGGTCGAAGATATCCTGGGGGTGAATGTCAACCCCGTCCCGGAACGTCTCGCCGCCCTTCATGGTGTAGAGGGGGAGGATCTCCACCCCATGGGCCTGGAGATAGTCGGGGTTTAGGTCACAGGTGCTGTCGGAGGTGATTCGAATGTGCATGGCTTGGCCTTCCTTTTCTCGATAAAATATTGGAATTATTATAGCGAAAATGAGCCAGGGTTTCAACGATTTTTCGCGGTTTCGGCAGGTTGAACGGATAGAAGGGGGGATTTTTAGCAAAATTGCGTCATGAACCAATAGTGGCACACGATAAAAGTTGAAAAATTCAAAGATTATTCACACACTGTGGGGACGAGTGTGGTAGGATGGGAGCGTGAATCGGTGTCGCGTTTCCATCTCCGGTTTTCTCCTCTCTTTCTTTCCGCTCCTATATGACTTCTTCCGGAGAGATGCCGATCCGTAAGGAAAGGGGCCAACGTAGCTGTTCCCTGCGTTGGCTCTTTTTTTACTTTTATGGCAAAACCACAGCAATGCAGCTGCGGGCTGCGTCGTCACAAGCTCCACATCCTTCGTTTCGCCCTTTTGGGGCAAAAGCTCAGTCGTTCCGCTGCTCCTCCTTTCCCCACCAAACCCACTTCGTTGGGCTTTGGCGGGGGCCCCTGGAATCTTTTGTGCCGGAAATGCGCCATTTTTCCTTGAAATACACAAAGTATTCCTGCGGGAAAATGGCTTTTTCCGACGCAAAATCTCTGGCTGAATCCTCTTGCTGATTCCTGTGGTATTGCCATGAGCGCTCTATTTTAAGGGTATGGTATATCTGATAATTTCGTTTGAGGTTGGAGTTACCGTAGGGCTTACGATTTTCCACCGCACCGCACCCCAAGGGCACTTCTTCCGGCGACGCTTCGCACCACCGTAACCTTGGCAGCGCAGCACGCAGAGCGCATGGAAACAGTGCGAAGCATGCCATGCGCGACTTAATCGCGTCGGAAATGTTGTCGCGGAGCGGTGCGCACAAAGCACGTCCGGTTGGGGTCACTATTAACCCCAGGGGATCCAACGGGGGCCGCAGCCCCCTTGGCACGCCTTTCTCCACTATCTTTCGCCGTGCAGCGAAAGATGGTGCCGCCGGAGGCACGCTGGATTACGGATGCAGTCCGTAAATACGCAAAATCTTAAAACAATATTCCTTTACAATTCACCCCCATACTATTATAATACAGCCATGAGCAAAACTGAAGAAACGCAGTAATTACAATGGTTCCCGGTCAT
>CAVJLG010000034.1:0-46753 GCA_963650135.1 Barnesiella intestinihominis
TTTCATATAGCAATACCCCCAATACCGGGTGTCCAGTATTGGGGGTACATATCACAAGCCGCCGGGGGAGATTTTTTATGTCTGTTTCCACGCCATGAACACGCTCCATCAGATTGACTTCCTCGGGGGGCTGTGCTATACTGATGAACAACAGATTACGTCATTTTTATGGCAACGAAAGCGAGAAAAACAATTGAATAACAAGAAAAATCACATAAAAACCGTTGGCTGGATTATGGGCATTACCATGCTGGGCAAGGTACTGGGCCTGGTGCGGGATATGCTCTTGGGTCACAACTTCGGCACCGGCATGGAAAGCGCCGCATTCCTCACCGCCAGCCGCATCCCCAGAACGTTTTTCGACGCAATTTTTGCCGCCGCTATCTCCTCCAGCTTTATCCCCGTATTCGCCCAGCGGATGGAGCAGCACGGCAAAGAGGATGCATTCCGCCTGTCCCGCTGCTTCTTCACCTGGATGGGGTTGCTGACTGCCGCCATGAGCCTGGTGGGCATGGCCTTTGCCCAGCCGCTGGTGGGTCTGCTGGCCGAGGGCTTCGACGCTCAAACCGCCAGCCTTTGCGCACAGCTGCTGCGGATTCTGTTCCCCACGGTATTTTTCACAGGCATTGCCTTCTCCATGGTCGGAGTGCTCCAGTCCATGGGGGAGTTTTACATTCCCGCCGCCCTGAGTGCCGCCTCCAACGGAATCATCATTCTCTATTATCTGCTGTTCTGCCGGAAGTTCGGAATCTATGGCCTCGCCTGGGCCTTTTTACTGGGCTGGGCAGTTCAGGCGCTGATGCAGATGCCCTGGCTGCACAAGAACCAGTTTCACTATCGCCCCTGCCTCCGTCATCCGGCGCTGAAAAGCGTATTTTCGCTGATGCTGCCGGTGATGGTTTCCACTTGGATTCAGCCGGTCAACCAGCTGGTTTCCACCCGGTTCGCCTCGTTCCTGTTTGAGGGGGCCGGTGCCAGCGCCATGGAATACGCCAACACCCTTTACACCATGATTGCAGGCATTCTGGTTTTGTCCATCACCAACGTCATGTTCCCGGAGATGAGCCGACTCTCCTCCGGCGGCCAGGACGAAGAACTGGGCCAGCTGATTGGCAGCACCCTGCGGGGGATGCTGTTTTTGCTGCTGCCCATGGCGGCGGGCCTGATGCTGCTGTCTCAGCCCCTGGTCCGGCTGCTGTACCAGTATAAAACCTGGGATGCATTTTCCACCCAGATTACCGCCCGCGCCCTGTGCTTTATGAGCCTGGGCATGGTAGGCTATGGCATTCAAAACGTGCTGTCCCGGGCCTTTTATGCCCAGCAAAACGGCAAAGCGCCTATGATTTCCGGCGCTGTCTCCATTGTGGTCAATCTGCTGCTGTGCATGGCGCTGTCGGATCGGCTGGACGTGGCGGGGCTTGCCATTGCCACCGCTGCCAGCTCCACGGTCAGCGCGGTTTTGCTGCTGATTCCCACCCTGCGCCGGTATCCTAAGGTACTGGACCGGCATTTCTGGATGGGCATTCTCAAAATGCTGGTATGCACCGCGGGTATGGCCGCTGCCGTATGGGCTGTGGGCCACGGACTGTCGCTGTATCTGGGCGACGGCTTGCTGCCCAGAGTGATTCAGGTGGGCGTTCCCACCTTGGTTGGTATTTTGGTATACTTCCTGCTGGCGCTGGTGCTGGGGCTGGAAGAGCTCCAGACAATCCGCCGCCGGATTCATCGTTAAAACTACCTCGCCCCTTGTGAGCGGGATGAAAAAAGAGGGAACATATGAATATCATCATCGTAGGCTGCGGAAAGGTCGGTTTAACCCTGGCAGAGCAGCTCTGTCAGGAGAACCACGCCATCACGCTCATTGATACCGATCAGGAGCGGCTGGACGACGCCGTAAACTCTATGGACGTACAGGCGGTTCTGGGCAATGGCACCAGCTATCAGACCCAGGTAGAGGCCGGGGTAAAGGGTGCCGACCTGCTCATCGCCGTAACGGATCAGGACGAACTGAACATGCTCTCCTGCCTGATTGCCCGGAAGGTCGGCAATTGCCAGACCATTGCCCGGGTGCGGAATCCCAGCTATTATGCGGACATCCACTATATTAAAGACGACCTGGGCCTTGCCATGGTCATTAACCCCGAGTGGGCAGCAGCACAGGACATCTTCCGGCTGCTGCAAATCCCCTCGGCCCTGGACGTTGACACCTTTGACAAGGGCAAGGTCAACATGATTCGCTTCCAGATCGCTCCCGGCAGCCCCCTGGACGGCAAGAACATGATGGCCATCAACAATATGCTGGGCGGCAAAATGCTGGTATGCATTCGGGAGCGCGCCGGTGAAGTGGTAATCCCCAGCGGCAACACCGATTTGAAGGCCGGGGATAAAATCTCCGTGGTCATTCCCATGGCGGAGATCGGCTCCGTACTCCAGCGGCTTCGGCTCCGGAAGCGCGCCATTCATTCCGTGCTCATTGCCGGCGGCGGAAATACCGCAGTTTACCTCACCTTGATGCTGCAAAAAGCGGGCCTCCAGGTGAAAATCATCGAAAACAGTCTTACCCGCTGCGAAGAGCTGGCTGAGCGGGTGCCCAAAGCCCATATCATCCACGGCGACTCCACCGATAAGCAGCTGCTCCAGGAGGAAGGCCTCCGGGATGCCGAAGCATTCGTCTGCCTGACCGGACTGGACGAAGAGAACATTATGCTGGCCCTGTATGCCGAAAAAGTCTCCAAGGCCAAGGTCATCACCAAGATCGGCAGGATCAGCTTTGAAGAGGTAGTAGACGAGCTTCCCCTGGGCAGCGTGATCTATCCGAAGAATATCACCGCCGAGGTCATCGTCCGTTATGTCCGCGCCCTGGAAAACGCCAGCGGCAACAATGTTGAAACCCTGTATCGGATGCTGGATGGCCGGGTCGAGGCCATGGAGTTTGTGGTGCGCCCCGGCTCCACCAATATCATCGGCGTTCCCCTCCAGCAATTGGGCCTGAAAAAGAATCTGCTGGTGTGCAGCATCAACCGCCGGGGCAAGATCATCACGCCCACCGGCCAGGACACCATTCAGGAGGGTGACATTGTTGTGGTGGTCACCACCCACAAGGGCATCCGGGACTTGGGCGACATTGTGAGGTATTAACATGAACCTTTCCATGATTGCCTATATCGTTGGTGCGGTGATGGAGATTGAGGCCGGGCTGATGCTGCTACCTGCGTTGGTTGGCCTGATTTACGCGGAAAAAAGTGCAATTTCCTTTGTAATTTGCGCGGTTGCCGCTGCGATTTTGGGCGCAATTCCCATTCTCCGCAAGCCGAAGAATACCGCGATTTATGCCCGGGAGGGATTTGTGGCAACCGCCCTGAGCTGGCTGACCCTTAGCGCCGTGGGCGCGGTTCCCTTCTGCATGACCGGTCAGATTCCTCACTATATTAACGCGCTGTTTGAAATGGTCTCCGGCTTTACCACCACCGGTGCCAGCATCCTCCACGAGGTAGAATCCCTGGACCGCTGCATGCTGTTCTGGCGGAGCTTCTCCCATTGGATCGGCGGCATGGGCGTATTGGTATTCATGCTGGCAATTCTCCCCATGGCAGGGGGACAAAACCTCCACCTGATGCGGGCAGAATCCCCCGGCCCCACCGTCGGAAAACTGGTGCCAAAGCTGCGCCAATCCGCCATTTGGCTCTATGGCATCTATCTGGGGCTGTCCGTTGTGGACTTTATTCTGCTGTGCATTGGCGATATGGAGCCCTTCGAGGCCCTGTGCCTGACCTTTGGCACTGCCGGTACCGGCGGATTTAGTGTGCTGAATTCCGGTTATGCGGAATACTCCCTGTTCTGCAAATGGGTCACCACCGTATTTATGACGCTGTTCGGCATGAACTTCAACTTCTACTATCTGGTGATTCTGCGAAAATACAAGGACGCCGTAAAAATGGAGGAAATCCGCTGGTATCTGATCGTATTCTTCTTTGCAGGGCTCACCATTCTATTGGATCTCAGCCACGCTGGAATTCTGGGGCATGGCGCACAGCCTGTAGATGCCTTCTTCAGCGTTTCCTCGGTGATGACCACCACCGGTTATGCCACCGCAGACTTTAACCTCTGGCCCAGCTACAGCCGGACGGTATTGGTGATGCTGATGTTCGTTGGCGCCTGTGCCGGGTCCACCGGCGGCGGCATTAAGGTCAGCCGGTTTATCATCTATATCAAGACGCTGGCCCGGGAGCTGCGGCGTATGACCCATCCCCGTTCCGTTCGCCACATCCAGATCGACGGAAAAACCGTGGAAAGTGGCGTGCTCCAAAACACCTTTGCCTATCTGGCCGTTTATGTTTTGATTTTCGCCCTTTCCCTGCTGATTATCAGCCTGGATGGGTTGGACCTTACCTCCAACTTCACCGCCATTGCCGCTACGTTTAATAACATCGGTCCTGGCCTGGAGCTGGTGGGCCCCACCGGGAACTTTGACTGCTACTCCTTCCTCAGTAAGGTAGTTATGATCTTTGATATGCTGGCAGGCCGACTGGAAATCTATCCGCTGATGATTTTCTTCCTGCCCTCCACCTGGAAGCGTCATACCTAATCCTCGCCTCTTTTGGCAGGCTTTCGATCCTTCGGAAGCCTGCCTTTTGCTGTCCGGACAAAAAATATTCCCTTGATTTGCAACAGTTTTACATGATTTGTTAGCAACCTGCGCAAAACGATACTTGCAATTGATAAAATGTTATCGTATCCTTATATATAGTTTGGATACAAACAAAAGGAGGTATTCCTGTGAAAACATTTCAGAAAGTAGAGGGTCAGTGGATCGTTCCGGAAACCACGGAGCTGTTTGGACTAACCATTTTCCCCGGCGCTTCTCTGGAAGCCCCCGAAGGAAAAACCCTGGTTATGACCGTCAACGGTGAAAGCGTCGCTCCTGCCCCCGGCAACTATGAGGGCGACATCGTGCTGGAGGTTCTGGACCCCATTCCCAACGGAAATTATCAGTTCCGTGCTGCCATTTATGCCGAAGGCGGCGCTGTGATCGAGGAAAAGTCCGCGCTGTCTGCCGTGATCGACGGCGAGGTCAAGGACGGCGAGTGCCTGGATGTTTCCATCACCAGCCGCGACGAAAACTTTAACGGCATTTGCGTAGGCGGCAAGGGCCCCTATACCGTTTCCGGCGCTGATGTCTCCCTGATGGGCAACGGCGGCAACGACTTCATCGGCTATGGCGCCGGTATTATGTCCGGCGACGATGCCACGCTGATCGTTGAGGACTCCTGCATCACCACTAAGGGCGCTGCCCGTGGCGCTATGTTCGCTGGAGGCAACTCCAAACTCTATGTAAAGAACTGCGAAATCTCCGCAGAGGCCGGCGTGCTGCCCTGGGATTACGAGGACAACGTTATGCCCGGCAATATGCGCCGTGTTCCCTGGATGCTGGGCCTTCGGGGCAACTGCCGCGCCACCAACCTGGCGGATTACGCCGACGCACTGTATGAGGACTGCACCATCACCTCCGAGGCATGGGGCGTTATGTCTACCGATGGCGTTCGCCGCTGCCGCCTGAATCTCAAAAACTGCGACGTGGCCATCACCGGCCCCAGCGGCTATGGTGCTTTCTCCATTGGCGACTGCATCGATACCTTTGAGGACTGCCGCATTGACGTGCCCGACTATGCACTGATTATGGCCAACGAAACCGCATCCGGCGTGTTTAAGAACACCAAGGTAGATGCCGGTCGCTTTGCCGTAATGTGCTTCCGCAATGAGGGCGGCAAGCTGGTCATCACCGACGGTTCTGTGATGAATACCGACGAAACCACCGTTGTGGTGAAGGGCTGCGCACCCATCATTGAGGCGAACAATTGCGTACTGTCCCCCGGCAACGGCATCATCCTCCAGGTGATGAATAGCGACGATCCCGGTAACCCCGCCGGTTACTACAAAGATCCCACGGAGGACGACACCTTCGATCCCACCCACGACAACAAGACCGCAAGAGAAACCTATGACGTAATTGCCACCTTCAAGGACATGACCGTCACCGGCGACTTCTATAACGGCTCCACCGGCAAGAAGGGCGATACCGGCCCCAAGATGGAGATGGCGCCTCCTCCCGGCGCAGGTCCCGAAGGCCCCGGTGGTCCTGGCGGTCCTGGCGGCCCCGAGGGTCCCGGCGGTGGCCCCGGCGGTCCCGGTGCAAAGGGCAACGGCTATGACGGCGTTCGCAACATGGCGCTGACCTTCGACAACGCTGCTGTCACCGGTATTATCTCCGCTTCTAAGGCCCTCCATCGCGTGGAGAAGGTCTTTAAGGACAACTGCGAGGAGTTGGGCGAAGTCATCAATACCGCCCAGCCTGTGGTCAACAACGGCGTCATCGTCACCCTGAAGAACGGCGCAACCTGGACCGTAGCAGGCACCTCTTACCTCAGCTCCCTGACCATCGACGAGAGCTCCAGCGTAGTGGGCACCCTGCTGGTAGACGGTAAGGAAACCGCTCTGGTTCCCGGCGTTTATACCGGCGCACTGACCCTGACCATCTAATAAAAACGAAAACCGTGTCGGATTTCCTCCGGCACGGTTTTTTGACTGGACATGCAAAAACGGCCTGCCGAATATTCGGCAGACCGTTTACTTGTTTCAAAAGATTATGCGCCGTAAGCTTCCTCGTAGCGATCGTAAGCATCCTGATAGATGTCGATGCAGTCCTGAATGCCCATTTCCTCGATTTTCTCGATGAAGGCATCCCAATCGGAATCGAAGTTATAGTCGCCCATTACGAACTTGAAGACCTCAGTGGAGGCATAGGTGGAGATATCACTCCAGACGTCGCCATACTCGGTGGACTCGTCATAGCTCAGCTCAACCTGTGCGGGGATGGTGTAGAGGTCATCGGAAGTCTCGGTCCACAGGTCCATGGCATCCAGGTTTGCCTGGGAGTAAGCGGAGAAGATCCGGTCATAGTCCTGCAGGGTGGGAACGCAAGCCAGGGTGTAGTAGGTGGTGGCAAAGGAGATCATGGGGAACTGCTCGTTGTGGAGCACCAGATCCGTGAACTCGGGGTTGCCGTCTGCGTCATAGTTGAAGGACACGCCCTCCTGGCCATAGTTTGCCAGAACGCTGCCTTCCTTGGTGTACCAGAAGTCCAGCCAAGCGCAGGCCAGCTCTACATCCTCGCAGCAATCGGAGATGGAGACGTTCTTACCGGTAGCAGCAGTACCAACGCGGGTATCGCCGAAGTGGAAGATCTCGCCCTCTTCCTGCACAGGCTCGGGCATTGCGCAGATCTCATAAGCGGGGTCCAGCTCCTTGCCGGAGGTCATGTTGGAGTCCATGTTATCGGACTGTGCATACCAGATGCCGGCATCGCCGCCCTGGATATAGGTATCGGAGTTAGAAGTAAAGGGATCGTTGGACTCGGTGGCGAAGTCGGAGGCGATCAGGCCCTCGCTGTACCACTGTGCGATCATCTCCAGGTACTCCTTATAGCCGTCGGACAGGAAGCCGTTGTACACGGTGCCGTCCTGCACATACATGTTGTGGGGGTTGTCCTGATAGAAGCCCACGGAGCCCAGGCCGCCAACGATGGAAGCGCCGGTGATCTGCGTGTCGCCCAGCAGCAGCAGTGCGCGCTTTGCACCGAACTTCTCCTTGAAGCCGGTAAGAGCATCGTGCATCTCGTCATAGGTGGTGGGAACATCCATGCCCAGCTCGTCCAGCCAGTCCTTACGAATCTGGAGGCCGGCGGAAACCTTATAGTCATCGGACACGGTGATGACCTGGGGCATCTGGCCGTCTTCGTTGATGGCAAGGGTCTTGTACTCGGAGTAGTAGTCCAGGGTGTTCCAGTAGTTGGGCAGCTCGTCCTCATAGTCCATCAGGTCGATGGCAACGCCGTCCTCGATCATGGCGCTGGAGCTGGTGTACTGCTGGTCTGCGCCTGCCACCAGGTCGGTAATATCGCCGGACGCAATCATCAGCTGGAAGTTGGTAGCCAGAGATTCGTTGTTGACGATGTTGAAGTCGATGTCAACACCGGTGATCTCCTCGGCATACTTAAATGCATCAATGTCGTCATAGCTGTTGACATTGAACATGGACATGTAGCCGGGCAGCTCAACAAAATAAGTCAGGCTTGCGCCATCGGCCAGAGGCAGGCTTGCCTCACCGGGCACAAACTCGCCCTTGTCCGCAGCCTCAGCCACGGAAGCGTCGCCCTCCTGGGTGGAATCAGCGGTTGCCGCCGTCTCTGCTTTCGGTGCCTCAGGTGCGGTGGATTCCGCAGCAGCACCGACGGACTCAGCAGGAGCGGAGGACGCGCTGCTATTGCCGCAGCCAGCCAGGCATCCAAGGGCCATAGCCAGAGTCAGCAGCAGTGCAAATGCTTTCTTCATAATGTACCTCCTGTTCTTTTCCCCAATACGCCGGGGATTTACATAAATTATTATAGTGCATTCCGGCACAATATTCATCATGCAATAAAGGCGCTTTTTGTTTCAAATGTGACCTTTTTTGCGGTGCAAGGCACAATAATTGCGGTGCTTCCAAATTTTTGTTCCAAAATATGTGCAAATTGTGTAGATTTTAAAGAGAAATATTCCAATTTCGTAACCGTTAGGCCTGCTTCTGCGCATAAAAGGGGCTGCCGCATTGTGCAGCAGCCCCAGCATAGTCCTTAGGAAGTCAGCTTTCCAAGCGCCGGAATCCGTTTGAGAATCAGCGTGATGACATAGCCCAATAGATAAACAACGCCACAATACACCAGCACGCTGAGCATAGCCGACAAATGCAGCTGATTCTGTGCAGCATCCAGTATCCATGTATAAAGCGGCGTGTAATCTCTAAAGAAAAGATGCAGCAGGTATATTCCGAACGTGCAGCCGCCAATGGAGTAAATCGGCTTTTCCAGCTTTTTCAGCACCTGTGTATGTCGATCGAGATATTGGCAGGTAACAAATATTGTCCCGCTATTGATCAGCACAAACGTACTATGGAAGGCCTGTGAATTGTACTCGTCACACACCCCCGTAACGATTGCGCGCCGATACGTTAGGTAGCACAAAAACAGGATCGCACAGATATTGATTCCCCAGAGAATCAGCAGTCTTTTTTTATTCCAAAACGACGCTGCCCGATGTTGGAGAAAATATCCTGCAAGCGGGAAAATAAAAATTTTTTCGCTAATCCAAGCAGGATACGCATTGTCGTACAAGCTGTGCTTTCCCGTCCAAATTAAGTATTGCACGCTTGGGATCAGCATAAAAAACACACCATAAACGAGAAGCAGATACAGAAATTCCCGATCCGTCAGACTTTGCGCAAGCCGCTGCATAATTGGGAGTACCACCAAAAAAGCAAGATAGCAATACAAATACCAATAGGTGAAATTCCAAGTTGAATCATAAAAATAAGTGAAGAAATGAATCAGGTTAAAATTCTCTTCCCCGTGGTATACGGCCGCCATATAGTAGAAAAACGACCATGCCAGCAGCACCAGGAGCATATGCAAAATGCGGTGAAGCCAAAGCTTTTTCATGGAGTCTGCCGGACGGTTTAGCAGCAGCGCACCCGAAATCATAAGAAATAGCGGTACTGCAAATTTACAAAAAATCGAAAGGAACAGATACACCCAATAATGTACGCTGTGGGCATCCCACTGGGAAAACAAAAAGAAGCCATTGGTTTCAGTGTGATTAAAAATCACAAAAAACGCGGCAAGTATCCGCATAAGCTCCACATCTAACTGCTTTTTCTTTGGCATTCCATACCTACTCCACTCTTTATTTCATCTGCTTTTCCTAGAGATCATTTGTTAATAAGATACCACAGCATTGCTGCAAATGCAAGCGCTGGAAGTGGGCGCTCATTGAAACCTGAAAAAACGCACAAAGAGCACAAAACCGCCGCAGGCATTTGCCTGCGGCGGAAAGAAAGTGCCGAATTACTCGGTGACCATGCAGCCGACCTTCTCGGGGATAATCAGCTTAGCGCCGGTCTTAGCAACAACCTCGTCCACGGTAACACCGGGAGCGACCTCCAGCAGCTTAGCGCCCTCGGGAGTAATCTCGATGACAGCCAGCTCGGAAACGATATAGTTGATGCAGTGATAGCCGGTCAGAGGCATGTTGGTCTTCTCTACGATTTTGGGGTTGCCCTTCTTATCGCAGTGGGTGGTCATAACGATGGTAACCTTAGAGCCGGTTACCAGGTCCATTGCGCCGCCCATACCAGCAGCGGTCTTGCCGGGGATCATCCAGTTTGCCAGGTTACCCTCAGCGTCAACCTCGTATGCACCCAGAACGGTAGCATCGACATGGCCGCCGCGGATAAAGCCGAAGGAACGGAAGCTGTCGAAGCAGGAGCCGCCAACGCGCAGAACGGAGGGCTTACCGCCAGCGTCTACAACGTTGGGATCTGCATACTCGCCCTCCTTGGGAGCGCCAGTCAGACCAACAACACCATTCTCGGAATCAACCCAAACATCCACGCCCTCGGGCAGGTAGTCCAGGCACTTGGTGGGCATACCAATGCCCAGGTTTACAACGTCGCCGTCCTTGAACAGACGAGCAGTTCTGTAAGCGATCAGGTCCTTACCAGTGAGTTCCATAGCATTCATCTTCAAGTACCTCCTTAAGCCTCAGTCAGGGCACGGCCCTGGACAACAGCATCCACAATGAAACCGGGAGTCATGATCTGATCGGGATCCAGCTCGCCAATCTCAACAATCTCCTCTGCCTCTACGATAACGTGGTCAGCAGCGGTAGCAAATGCCTCGTTGAAGTTACGGGAAGTACGACGGTAAACAACGTTACCCATCTTATCAGCCTTCCAAGCATGTACGAAGCAAACGTCAGCATGGATGGGCAGCTCCAGAACATAGCGCTTCTTGGTAGCGTCGGGAACGATCTCGCCCTCGAGGAACTTGAACTTGCCAGCCTCCTCGTCCCACTCAACAACCTGCTTGCCGTCCATCATGGGGGTGTACAGGCCGGTGGGGGTCAGAACGCCGCCGATGCCAGCGCCGCCAGCGCGAACCTTCTCGCACAGGGAGCCCTGGGGAACGAAGGTCAGGTCGATCTCGCCGTCAACAACCTTCTGTACGGTAACAGCGTTGTTGCCGATGTGAGAGCAGGTGATCTTCTTGATTACGTCAGCGTCAACCAGCTTGCCGATGCCACGATGGGGCACGGAAGTGTTGTTGGAGATAACGCTCAGATCCTTCACGCCAGCGTCAATCAGGCCCTCGATGAGAACCTCAGAAACGCCAACGTTTACGAAACCAGGAAGCAGTACGCTCATGCCGTCGAAGCAGTAAGTCTTGATGGCTTCTTCAACGGTTGTAACTTTAGACTTTGCCAATGGTATCATTCCTTTCAGATTTTTCAGATGCATGGCATCCTTATTGTATCACGTTATTATGATACTGATATTTCAGCGGAATGTCAAGGGTTTCTGTGTGTTGCCACCAGGCGCTCCGACATTCCGGAAACAACGTTTTGATGCAGCAAACAGCGTAAAATTGTTGTAACCGTCTTTGCCCCTTAAACGATGATAAACTGTTCCTTTGCATACCGGCGGAGTTCTTCCCGAACATCCGGGTGCGCAATGGAGATCAGCTGGAGGGCACGCTCTTTTACGCTGCGTCCGCGGAGATGGGCAATGCCGTATTCCGTCACCACATAGTCCACATAGTTCCGGGGAATCGACACCACGGCGCCGGGCTTTAACTGGGACGAAATCTTGGAAACGCCCTTTTTCGTAGCAGCCTGGAATGCCAAAATGCCCTTGCCGCCCTTGGAATGCAGCGCGCCGTATGCAAAGCAGAATGCGCCGCCGGTACCGGAGAACTGGGTAGGACCGATGGACTCGGAGCATACCTGGCCGGTGATATCCATTTCGATGATGGTGTTGATGGACACCATATTGTCGTTTTTGCAGATTTCGCCGGGATCTACCGCCACGGAGGTGGGGCACAGCCGCACCGCAGGATTGGTGGACAGGGTATCATACAGCGCCAAATCGCCGCCTGCAAAGCAGCCAATGTGCAATCCCTTATTGTAGTTCTTCCGCTCACCGGTGATAACGCCCTTGCGGATCATTTCACCCATAATAGAGGTGAACATCTCCGTATGCAGGCCCAAATCCTTCTTATCCATCAGATGGTGGCCCACCGCATTGGGCATAGAGCCAATGCCCAGCTGAATGCAGTCGCCGTCATGCACCAGCTCCGCCACGTTTTCGCCGATTTTCTCCTCAATCTCCGTGGTTTCGGCATCAGGCACAATCAGCGGCGGATAATCCACCTCCGTCAGCACCGTAACGTCCCGGATATTGATCCGCAGTCCGCCTCTTACCCGAGGCTGCTGCGGATTGACCTCCAGAATAATGGTATCGCAGGTCTTAAAGCTGGCGCTTTCCCACATATCCGTCAGACCCAGCTGGAAATAGCCATGGTCGTCCATGGGACTGACGCAGGCCACAAAGGTATTTCTGGGGCGATATTCCGCCGTAAACGTACCGTAGTCACAGATATCCGCCGGTACAAAGGAAACATTTCGCTGGGTCTGGCCCACCATCAGCTCACGGCCATAGAGGAACGTGGTAAAGCTGATATGGCCGTTCATCGCCGGATCGGTCACACATTGGAAGTTGCCTGCATGCCCCTTGATGCAGTGAACCTGCTGAACATACGGCGCAATCTTATGCAGATTAGAAAGGATTACACTGGGCTGATTTCCGTCTCCGGCAAAACACACCCGGGAATAGGAGTGAATCGCCTTGAGGCAGTCCTCCACGGTGCCCTTTTTCTCGTTATATAACCGCTCAAATTCCGTCATGCTGTTGCCCTCCCATCAAATGTAGCATTGCTGCTTGGCATAGAACCGCAGTTCATCCCGTACATCCGGGTGTGCAATGTTAATCATCTGCAAGGTGCGCTCCATAACGCTGCGGCCCTTCATCCGCGCCACACCATATTCCGTTACAATGTAGTCTACATAGTTCCGGGGAATCGTTACGTTGGCACCGGGGCTCAGCTGGGTCTTGATTTTGGATACGCCCTTCCGGGTCATGGACGGGAAGCACAGGATGCTCTTTCCGCCCTTGGAGTGGATGGCGCCCAGAGAGAAGCACAGGTTGCCGCTGGAGCCGGAAATCTGCCGGGTACCGATGGATTCAGCGCACACCTGGCCGGTAAGGTCCATTTCAATCAGCGTATTGATGGCAATCATGTTGTTCATCTGCGAAATCGTCCGGGGATCGCACACATAGCTGGCCGGACGAATGGCCACCTTGGGATGGCTGCCCAGGATCTGATAGAGCCGCTCTTCGCCCCATGCCGCCGACGCTACCGCCAGGCCATGGTCGATGTTTTTATGCTCGCCGGTGATGATCCCCGCCTCAATCAGGTCGCCAGCGCCGGTATTGAACCACTCGGTATGGAGTCCCAGCTCCCGGTGGTCCTTCAGTCGCTCCGCAATGGCATTGGACAGGGTGCCGGTGCCCAGTTCCAGGCAGTCGCCGTCGCTGACCAGGTCGGCAATATAGTCGGAAATGGTTTCCTCTACCTTTGTGGGCGCCTTCTCCTGAATATTGGGCAGCGGATAGGCCGCCTCATGGAACGCCGTAACCCGGCTGATATGGATATCCAGTCCGCCGGAAATCCGGGGCAGATTGGGGTTGACCTCCAGAATAATCTTAGAGCAGGTTTCAATGCATTCCTTCTCCCACATCTGGCTCAGCCCCACCTGGAAGCAGCCGTTTTCGTCCATGGGCGATACTGCCGCAATAAAGGTGTTGCAGGGATTATGCTCGTTAATAAACCGGGAATAGTCGCAGATATCGCAGACAATGTGGCTGGTGTTGCCATGCTTCATGCCCTCGATAAACGCCTCGCCATATAGGGGCGAACCGGTGTTGATATGGCCGTTCATGCCAGGGGCCGTAATGAATTCATAGTCGCCGGAACGGGACTTGATACACTCCACATCCTCTACCCGGGGGGCTACGGTGTGAAACTGACGCATGAACGCCACAGGCTGGTTGCAGCCGCCGGCAAAGCAGACCCGATCTCCGGATTCGATCAGGTCCAGACAGCCCTGGAGGGTGGTGCGTTTCTGATCCAATAAACTGTTCATCTGTAAGCCTCACTTTCTATCAAAATGGAATTAGTTTTCGCCAATTCGAGCAAGCAGCTCCATCATGGTTTTTCGTTCTTCTGCATCCAGCGGCGCCATAATCCGATCATCGGACTCCAAAATTGCCCGATTGAGCACCTGTGCAAATTTCTTCCCCTCCGGTGTTGCCGACAGGAGATAGCTCCGGGCATCCTTAGGGTCCGGGTCACGGCGCACATATCCGGCGTTTTCCAGGAAGCTGATGATCTTCGACACCCCCGGATTGGACAGATACAGATACTTTTCAATGCTGCGCTGGTTGACAGATTGGGTCTGTCCATACCAGGCGATATAAATTAGGCTCAGAGCCTGATACATATTGACCCCATGCTTTTGAAGCGCCTCGCTATGGATGCGGGTCACCCGCCACTCCATCTTACGGAGGCGGCTGGTCAGGCTATCCGGCGCTGCGGAGATCTGCGGATCGTTTTCTTGCGTGGGAATCACCCCTTTGTTTGCGATGATTTATATAATCTGTTATATAAATTATACCATGGTACCTAAGGGGTGTCAATCACTGGAACGGGACGAAATATACAAAAAAGCAACCCCAGAGGACCTCTCCTTTGGGGCTGCAAATCAGCGGGATTTACTTGTCGATCTTTTCCTTCAGCGCCTTGCCTGCCTTGAACACGGGCACGGTGGTAGCGGGGATCTCCACTGCCTCTTTGGTGCGGGGGTTCCGGCCGATGCGGGGCTCACGGTGCTTGGTTTCAAACGCGCCGAAGCCAACCAGCTGCACTCTGCCGCCAGCAGCCAGCTCCTCACCGATCACCTCCAGCATGGTGGTGATTACCTGCTCTGCGTCCTTACGGGTGGTTCCGGTTTTTTCTGCTACCTGAGCGATCAGTTCCGTCTTGTTCATTGTTACAATCTCCTTCTCATATGATGCCTTACTCGGCTGTAATTATTCCTTGCCCGCATGCTTTGCCTGCTGAATAAAGGTTTCACAGTAGCTATGGAGCGCCATTTCCGGGTCCACTCCATTTTCCCGCGCCGCCTGGACTGCCGCAAACAGCAGCTTGCCCACGGCCTGGGTGGGATCGGGTGCCGCAGCAAGCCCGTCTACCGCAGCAGAGAGCTCCGGCATTTCCACCGGGATCTGCGCCTTTTCCGCTTTTTTCTGTAGCTTTTCCGCCCGCCATAGTGCAGGCAGACTGCGCGCCACACCGTCCAATTCCTCTGCGGGAGAGGTTTGGCCCTTTTCTCTGCGCTTGATCTCGTCCCAGTCAAGTCCCGCTTCCCCGCCGAACAGCGCGGGGTGCCGGGAAACCATTTTCTTTACCACCGTATCGCACACATCGTCGATGGTAAAGTTTCCTGCGTCCGTCTCAATGCCTGCGTGGAACACCACATGGAGCAGCACATCTCCAAGCTCTTCTTGCAGATGTACCGGGTCCTTTTGGTCGATTGCCTCGCAGGCCTCATAGACCTCTTCCAGGAAATTGCGGCGAATGCTTTCGTGGGTTTGGACGCTGTCCCAGGGGCAGCCGTCCGGCGCACGGAGCACCCGCACCAGCTGACAAAGATCCTCAAAATCATAGCGCGGTTTGCTATAAAAATCTATCATACTTTCCCCTTCTTCGCAAGTGCGGACGGCGTTTTTTGTAGAAATTTTTTCTGAAAACTTCCGCCGTATTTTGGTGGTTTTGTCAGATATCTCGCATCCGTGCTCAGTCCTCCGCAGAATCGGGGGTAATGTGCAAAATCCGTGCAATCAGCTGGGATTTGGGCAGCAGCTGGCAGTCCTCCCAGGTGATGATTTTCATGCCGTAAACCAGCGCCAGATATGTGGCACCCGCCACGCAGACCGATGCAATGGTGGAAAGCGCCGTGGAGCTCAGCAGGTTCCATGCCGCCTCATAGGTGAGGTAGGCCGCCACCGCCATCAGGGCCGTGGCGATCATGGGCTTGACAAACTGCTTAAGGATTCTCGGGGGCAGATCCATGGTCCGATGCATGGCGATGATGTTCAGGAACATAATTACCGCGCAGTAGGCGATGGTTGCAATGGCTGCGCCGTAAATATGAATCGCGCCCATGCCGATAAGCACATAGTCGGTAATGATATTCACCAGGCCGCCCACCAGGGTCGTATAGATGGGGATGTTCACCTTGCCGTGAGCCTGGAGAATGCCGTTGGTCACCGTAACCATGCAGTTAAAGATGACTGCCACGCCCAGCAGTGCCAGAATCGGCCCTGCCACGCTGAGGGTTTCGGCATTATAGCCATAGAGCCACTTCTGAATGGGCGACGCCAGCACCGCCAATCCTGCGCCGCAGGGAAGTCCAATCAGCGCCGTCATACGCACGGCGGATTCCTCGGTGCTCCGGGCCTTCCGGTAGTTATTGAGGGTCAGCGCCGCCGTTACCGTGGGAATGACGCTGATGGCCAAGGGCTGCACCAGAGCCGAAGGGAGCATATAGAACGTCTGCGCTGCGGAATAGGTGCCGAACATAGACGTTGCCTCTTTGGCCGTCATTCCAATGGCGTCCTGGAGCCGCCCCTGAATAATCATGGTGTCCAAAGCGTTGAAAATCTGAAGGCCCGCAGAGCCGATAGTAATGGGCACTGCCAGTTTCAGCAGCTGCTTGAGGGTTGCGCTGGTGGAATCCGCAGGAATGCTCCGGTCTGCCTCCGTCAGCACCACCTGCTTCTTCCGATACTGGAAGAACAAATAGACCGCTGCAAACACCGTGCCCAGGGTAACGCCCAAAATTGCGCCGCCTGCCGCCTCCGCTACGCCGAAGCCCAGGTGGAGAATCAGGAATACTGCGCCCAAGCCCAAAACCAGCTTGCACAGGGCCTCGATGACCTGACTTACCGCTGTGGGGGTCATATACTGCTGTCCCTGGAAGTATCCCCGGAATGAGCAAATAATACACACAAACAGTACCGCCGGAGCCAATGCCGCAATGGCATAAACCGCATCGGCATCCCGCATGAGGCTGGCCAGCTGTGGCGCAAAGATCAGCATCGCGCCGGAGCAGATAATGCCCACAATCAGGAATACGCGCAGACTGACCTTATAGATTTTCTGTACCTGCTGCTTCTTTCCCAGGGTATTCGCTTCGGAGATCATCCGGCTTACCGCAATGGGAAGACCGGTGGAAGAAATCATCAGCAGCACATTATAGATACTGTAGGCCACATTAAAGTGGCCGAAGCCTTCGTTTCCAATAATGCGGTTCAGCGGGATTTTATACAGTCCGCCAATCAGTTTTACAAGGATCGTGCCAAAGGTCAGGATCGCCGCGCCCTGAAGAAATCCCTGCTTTTTGGTCTTCCCGGAATTCTGCTCAGCCATTGAGCTGCTCCTTTCCGTCGTTTCCAAACATCAGGGGGATCACATAGTCGTGGAACTCCCGCAGCACATGGTCGAGATCGATGGTGGTGTAGTGGCCGTCCTCATAGAGGATCTTGCCCCGCACCATGGTCATGCGCACATCATGGCCGGAAGCGGCATATACCAGATTGCTGATGGGATTATGGCAGGGAATCAGATGGGGCTGGGCAAAGTCCAGCATAATCAGGTCTGCATCCATGCCCGGTGCAATCACGCCGCACTCGTTCTCCCGTCCCTGGGCCTTGGCGCCGTTGACGGTTGCCAGTTTCAGCGCCTCCTGGGCAGTCAGCGAAGTGGGGTCCAAGGTGGAGCCATTGGACAGCAGCGCCGCCAGCTTCACCGCCTCAAACAGATCGGTGTTGTTGGAAGAGGATACGCCGTCGGTGCCCAGGGCCACATTCACGCCCTTATCCAGCATCTTCCGCACCGGTGCAATGCCGGACGCCAGCTTCAGGTTGGAGTTTGGGCAATGAACCGCGGTAACGCCCCGGCGGGCAAACAGATCGATATCCTCATCGGTGAGCCATACGCAATGCGCTGCCAGCGCCCGGGTATCCCAGACGTGGTAGACATCCAGCAGCTGGGCCGGGGTCAGGCCATATTTCTCCAGGCAGGTTTCCTGCTCGTTCTGGGTTTCGGAAACGTGTACCTGCATGCCAATGCCGGTATTGATCGCATACTCCGCCAGCGCATGCCAGACCTTATCAAAGGAGGTGTATTCCGCATGAATGGAGGCCTCCACCTGAATCCGGCCGTTGTCATAGCCGTGCCACTTCTCGGTCAGCGCCACCATCTCCTGAGAGGGGGCGTGGGTATCGAAGCAGTAGTCCTCATCAAACACGGTGATAGAACGGGAGATATTTCCCTTGATGCCCGTATCCGCCACGCACTGGCAGATATCGTCGGAGAAGTAATACATATCGGAAACGGAGGTGGTGCCGAACCGCAGGCATTCCGCCAGGCCCAGCAGGGTTGCCGCACGGATGGCACGGCTGTCCCACAGGTCCTCCTTGGGGAAGATATAGTTGGTGAGCCAATCCTGGAGGTCATGGTCGTCGCCATAGCCCCGCAGCGGAGTCATGGGAAGATGGGCGTGGCAGTTGATGAGGCCGGGCATCAGCACCATGCCTCTGCCGTCGATGACTCTTGCCGCCTCTTCCTTGGGGGGCTCCTTGGAAATGTAGGAAATCTTGCCGTCGGTTACGCCCACATAAGCGCCCAGAATCACCGGGAGCTTGTCAATCATGGTAACGGCAGTGATGTTGGAAAACAGTGTGTCCATAGGACTCCTTTCGAATCGTTGCGGACTTGCCGCAGTTGTTACATTGCCTCTACGCAGTCACAAATCAGCTGGGAGAACCGCTCTTTTGCAGCAGCAGCGGCGTCCAGCACCTCCTGCTCAGAGAGGGTTGCGCCCTCAACAATACCGGCAGCAGCATTGGATACCAGCGAGAAGCCCAGCACCTCCATGCCGGCATGTCCGGCCGCCAGCACCTCCGGCACCGTGCTCATGCCCACCAGGTCTGCGCCCAGCACACGAATGGCGCGGATTTCTGCCGGCGTCTCATAGGACGGGCCGGGGAAATACATATACACGCCCTCCTTAAGGTCCATGCCCTGGGCCTTAGCCACATTCCGGGCCACCTCCTGGAGCCGGGGGGTATAGAGATGGGTGGCGTCGGGGAAGCGGGTGCCGAATTCGTCCAGATTCTTGCCCCGGAGAGGAGAATCCATAAAGAACTTGATGTGGTCGGTAATCAGGCAGATATCCCCCACCCGCAGGTCAAGGTTTACACCGCCGCAGGCATTGGTAATCACCAGCTTATCGCAGCCCAGCAGCCGCAGCACCCGCAGGGGGAAGCAAACCTCTTCAAAGGTATAGCCCTCATAGGCATGAAGCCGCCCCTGCATCACCGCAACCCGCTTACCTGCCAGGGTGCCGAACACCAGCTGGCCCTTATGGCCGGGGGCGGTGGAAACGGAGAATCCGGGAATCTCCTTGTAGGGAATCACAATGGGGTTCTCCGCCAGGTCCGCCATATCGCCAAGGCCGGAGCCCAGAATCATGGCGATTTCCGGCTGGAAGCCCGAAAGACGCTCTGCTACCGCATCGGCAGCTTTCTGATAGTCAGCAAAGGTATAACGCATCGCATTTCATCCTTTCGTATCATGCATCATAACGGCATTGCGCCGATAAACTCTCGAAGAATCGAATCCGCCGGAACCAGCCGGGAATCCAGAGGCGTAATATGAGAAAGCCCCTGGAGCGCCTTCTGCACCTCGTCATAGCTGGGGACGGTTTCCGGCAGCTCCCGCAGCAGGGGCACAACATAGGGCTGGAGCGTTTGCAGCTCATAGCCCAGGGTGGCGTCCACAACCCCATGGGCCTGGGCACGATGGGGCTCGATGTAAATTTTCTCGCTGGAGAGCACATTGTCCCACAGCTGGAGACTGTATTCCGCCGTTGCGCCCCGGAACTGATGATCCCGAACAATCCGCCGCATAAGCCGAATCTGTTGCGGCACGCAAAGCACCTGCCCTTCCGCGCCAAAGGAGGACACCGGGGATACATACACCCGGCACGCCTGGGGATGCTGCTGGGTAAACAGCTCGTTGAGCGCATGAATGCCCTCAAAAATAAACACATCTCCCGGAGCAATGTCCAGATGGATGCTTCTCCCCTCCAATCTGGAATGGGTGGGGAAGCTGTAAATGGGGATGTCGATGGGTTTCCCCTGCTCCAGCATGGCAAAATGCTCGTTGAGCAGCGGAATATCCAGGCAGCCCGGTGCCTCCAAATCCCGCTGACCGTCAGAGGTCATGGGAAACTCCGGCGCACTCCACGGCAAATAATAATTGTCCATGGAAACCAGATGGGCCGGAATCTTCCGTGCAATCAGCAGATCCCGAAGCCGTCGGCCTGAGGAGGTTTTGCCGGCTGCAGAGGGACCGGACAGCAGCACCACCGGAGAAAGCGTCCGATTTTCCACCACCAGCTCTGCCACCTGGGCAATCTGATCGCTATAATTCTGCTCCCACCGGGCAATGGCCCCGGGGGCATCGCTTTGAAGCTGCCGGGCAACTTCATAAAGATCATAGATCACAGGATCACCTCCCGCTTTTTACGGCATATCTCGTCAATGTCCCGGATATACTCCTGAGGATATTTCGGATTGGTCAGGCGCGTTACTTGAGTGCCGGAAATGGTCTTGGTAACGCCGCCGGAGCCCAGGGAGAGAATGGAATGGAGTTCTTCCATCATATATATATTGTAAAGATTATCGTATCCATGCCTGCTCCAGCCCACATTTTCGAAGCTGCCGGTCATATATTTCTGCCGGTAGAGATAATAGGGATGGTAGCCCGCCCCCCGCAGGGATTCGGATGCAAAGGAGAGCATCTCCTCTACCATAGGCGCGGTGGGCAAGGTGGCGCGTTTTTCATAATACAGCGTTGCCGCCTTTTTCAGTGCCAGGGTGTGGACGGTGATATTGGTGGGTACAAAAGACAGCACCTGTTCCATGGTATGCCGGAACCCCTCCGGCGTGTCTCCGGGCAGGCCCGCAATCAGGTCCATATTGATGTCCGTATGCCCCGCCGCTACCGCCTGGTCATAGGCCCGGAGAATGTCTCCGCTGGTGTGACTGCGGCCCATAATCTCCAGCACGCGGTCATCCATGGTCTGGGGATTGATGCTGATGCGGGTCGCGCCCCCCTGCCGAATGGCAAGGAGTTTTTCCGGGTCCAGGGTATCCGGACGCCCGGCCTCCACCGTAAATTCCAAGCATTCCGACAAGTCAAAGGCTCGGTGCAGCGTCTGAAGCAGCCACCGAAGCTCTTCTGCCGACAGGGTGGTGGGGGTTCCGCCGCCGATATAAACGGTGCGAATCCGATGTGGGTGCTGCTTCAGCCCCTCTGCCGCCGCAAAAATTTCCCGCTCCAGCGCCTCTAAGTATACCGGAATGAGCTTTCTGGACTTTTCCGTTGCCGCAGAGACGAAGCTGCAATAGATGCAGCGGGTGGGACAGAACGGAATGCCCACATACAGGGAGATATCCCCCGCCTGCTGCTTCGCCAGCGCCGCCATGGTAGACTCCGCAGCATCCAAGCACAATTCCCGCCGCTGAGGGGATACATCATAGACCTCCCGCAGCATCCGATCCGCCGAAGCCCGGTTGCCCCCAGCCATCAAGTGCCGGGATACCAGCTTGGTGGGCCGAACCCCGGACAGCGCGCCCCAAGAGGGTGGTGCATCCAGAAAATGCAGCGCCGCCCGATAAAAGCTCTGCCGGAGGATCTGCCGCCGAAGTGGTTCCGTTACCTGGGATGCCTTACAGCGGGCCATGCCCCGGGCTGTTTCGCCGTTTCGGGTGATCTTGGCCGTGGCTGTAACCCAGGTATTTCCCTGAGACAGCACTGATACGGCACCGTCGCCGGAGAAATCCCCTTCCACATATTCAATTTTCTCCTGCGGAAACAGAATCAGGGCAAGCTGCTCCATGGCATAGCGGCTGTCGTGCCCAATGAGTCTTAGCTTCATCCCAGCGCCGACTGCATGAACATATTGGTTTTCCGCTCCCGCTCCAGGGTGGTGGAACCGGTATGTCCCGAAAGCACCGTATAGTCGCCCTTCAGCTCATAGAGCCGCCGAAGGGACCCACACATTTCCGTCCAGCTGCCGCCGGGGAAATCCGTCCGTCCGCAGGAGCCCTGAAACAGAGTATCCCCGGAGAAGATCACGTCGCCCGCAATCAGGCAGACAGAACCGGGGGTGTGTCCCGGCGTCTCCAGCACCCGGAAAGTGATGGAATCCATGGTAACGGTGTCGCCGTCCTTCCAGTCGGTGACCAATTCCGGGTCCAGCGCCACGCTCTCGTGGAATACGGCCTCCAGATTCAAATCCTTGTGGGACATATAGACCTTCGGCTCCGTGCCGCAGGTTTCCAGCAGCTCCGGCACGCCGGTAATGTGGTCAAAATGTCCATGGGTCAGGAGAATATACCGAAGGGTCAGACCGTTCTTGCGCAGGCGATCGGCAAGATACGCGCCATCGTCACCGGGATCAATCACCGCGGCATGCTTCGTATTCTCATCCCATACGATATAGCAGTTGGTCATCAGCTGACCCACCTGCTGAACTTCTATTTTCATTGGAATTGCTCCTTTCACGGGGAGATTCGTTCGTTTTATAGCTCCTTAGAATCCACAATCAGGGTCACAGGCCCGTCATTCACCGACTCCACCATCATATGCGCGCCAAAAATGCCGTGCTGCGGCGGATAGCCCAACTTCTCACACTGCTGCAAGAACCGCTCATACAGTGCCTCAGCCTTATCCGGTGCCGCCGCGCCAAAGAAATCCGGACGACGGCCCTTTTTGCAGCTGCCGTACAGGGTAAACTGGCTTACCACCAGCACCTGACCGTTCACCGCCTCCAGGCCCAGGTTCATTTTCCCCTGGTCATCGGTAAAAATCCGCAGGCTCAAAAGCTTTTTGCACAGCTTGTCACAATCCTGCTCCGTATCCTCGGGGCCAACCCCCAACAGAATCAGGAAGCCTCGTCCGATCTGCCCGGTGATTGCGCCGTCCACTGTGACGGTGGCGGAGGAAACCCGGGTTAATACCGCCCGCATCAGTGATGCCCTCTGCGAACGCTCTTTACGCCCTTGACAGACGACAGACGCGCGCGCACCGCATTGAGCTCAGTCACGTTCTGGACCTCCACGGTCACGGAAACGGTACATCCGCCCTTTCCGTCAGACCGGGCATTGAGCTCAGAACATTTGAGCTTCATGGACGAAATAATCATTGCAACATCCAGCGCAAGCCCGTCTCGATCCTGACAGGCGAGCTCAAAGGAGGTGGAGAAGCTCTCCATGGGCATCGAGGCCCAGGCCACCTTCACCCATCTGCCGGAGTTCTCCGGCGATGCTGCACCGGCTGCATTGGGACAGTCTCTTCTGTGGACGGAAACGCCAAAGCCCTTGGTAATAAAGCCCACAATATCGTCTCCCGGAACCGGCGTACAGCACCGGGCGAACTTAATCATGCAGTTGTCGATATCCTCCACAATAACGCCGGAGGTAGCCAGCTTGGGCTTATGACTGATGGCTGTGGGGTCCTTTCCCGCCGCATCGGCAGCCTCTTTCTTGCTAAACCGCAGGATTTCTTCCTTGATACGGTTTACGGCCTTAACCGCAGTGAGGCCGCCGTAGCCGATGGCCGCATACATATCGTCCATATTGGAGAACGAGAGCTTTTTCAGCAGCAGCGGCTGGAGGGCATCGTTACTGACAATGCTGGGTGCCACGCCGATCCGGCGCAGCTCTTCCTCAAAGCTCTGCTTGCCGTTGACAACGTTCTCCTCCCGGCGCTCCTTCTTATACCACTGGCGAATCTTAATCCGCGCCTGATTGGACTTGCACAGGCTCAGCCAGTCGCGGCTGGGACCCTTGGCGGATTTGGAGGTGACCACCTCTACAATGTCGCCGTTTTGCAGAACGGTATCGTAGTTGACGATCCGGTGATTGACCTTGGCTCCCACCATATGGTTGCCCACCTCGGAATGGATGGCATAGGCAAAGTCAATGGGCGTAGACCCCGCAGGCAGCGAAATCACCTCGCCTCGGGGGGTAAAGACGAACACCTCGTCGTCGAACATATCAATTTTCAGGCTGGAGATAAAGTCCTCCGCCTCGGAATCCTGCTGGTTCTCCAGCAAACGGCGCACCCACTCAAACTGCTCCTCGCCGCCGGTGGACTGGATGCCCTCTTTGTACTTCCAGTGGGCAGCAATGCCGTATTCCGCCGTATGGTGCATCTGAGCCGTACGAATCTGCACCTCAAAGGGAATACCCTCAGAGCCGATGACCGTGGTGTGGAGGGACTGATAGCCATTGGGCTTGGGGGTGGAAATATAGTCCTTAAACCGCCCGGGCACCAGATTAAACAGGTCGTGAATATGGCCCAGCACGTTATAGCAGTCTGCGATATCGTCCACGATCACCCGGAAGGCATAGAGGTCGTATACCTCGTCCAGGGTCTTATTCTGAGAATACATCTTCCGGTAGATGGAGTAGATGTGCTTCACCCGCCCGTAAATCTGGAACTTGATGCCGCATTCATGGAGCCGATTCTCGATTTTTTCGCGGATGGAGGCCATCAGCTGGGCATTGGCCGCCTCTTTTTCGTCCAGCTGCTTCGAGATTTCCTCATAGCCCACCGGGTCGAGATATTTGAGGGACGTATCCTCCAGCTCCCACTTGATCTTCTGCATGCCCAGCCGATGGGCCAGGGGCGCATAGATTTCCATCGTCTCCAAAGACTTGCTCCGCTGCTTCTCCGGGGTCTGATATTGCAGCGTCCGGGTATTGTGGAGCCGGTCCGCAATCTTGATGAGAATGACCCGGATATCCTTGCTCATGGCCAGGAACATCTTCCGGAGGTTCTCCATCTGCGCCTCTTCCATAGACTGGAAGTTCACGCGAGTCAGCTTGGTAACGCCCTCCACCAGGTCCGCCACCGTTTTGCCGAACTGGCGGGCAATTTCCTCATGGCTGGCATCGGTATCTTCAATGCAATCGTGCAGCAGGGCCGCCAGAATCGACTCGGTGTCCAGCCCCATCTCCGCCACGATCTCCGCCACAGCCAGAGGATGTATGATATAGGGCGAGTCGTCTTTTCGAAGCTGACCATCATGCTTTTTGGCCGCATACTGATAGCCGGCATCCACCAGCTCCATATCCACATGGGGCGTATATTTTTCAATAGCAGCTTTCATTGCCGCATAGTGTTCGGATACTGATTCCATGTCAGTCACCTCTCTTTTGGTTTCTCAGCCGCAGTAAAATTGCGGAATTCTCCAAATCCACCTTTCCGGGTCCCGGGGTCAGGCGGATGGTCATCATATGGGTGCCGGATTCCAGCTGAATCAGTCCCCGCTCTGCCAATACATCCAGGCAAATGCGGGTGCGCACAAAGCTCACCGGCAGTCCGGCGCTGCGGGCAATCTTCCGGGACAGCACCGTAAACTCATCCATGACGCTGCCCCCGGCGCTATTGGCCCGGAGATACCGCCACACCGCCGCAAACTCCTTGCGGGGCGGAATCAGGCTGTCAAAATCCAGCGCTGCCGCCCCATCGCCATTGAGGCAGGCATATATCTTTCTCTCCCGTTCCATGGCCTGACGGCAGGCAAGTCCGGGGCGAATATCGGTAATGTTCAGCTGTACGGTGCGCAGGCCCCGGAATTCGTTGATCTGGGGGCTGAACGCCACCTCCACCGTATCGCCCAAGGCAATGGCAGCCTTGCAGGCCGTGGTGGAGAAGAAGATGCCGTCCAGCACCTTGCCATGGCGGCTCAGCCGCAGCTTTAGGTGCTTTCCGCCGCCCACCTCGCTGAGCTGCTCCACCCGCATGCCCTCCAAATAGAGCAGCGGACGGGGGCAGGACGCGCCAAAGGGCTCCAGCTGCTCCAGCGCCGTCACATTGGCAGTGGTCAGCAGCTCCGGCAAAACGGCGCAGTCCAATTCCAGCGCCGACCCCTCGGGATGCGCCAGACGATAGGCCCGGGCCAGAGCGGTGACCTGACGGCGAAATTCCGGGATATTGTCCCGCAAAATCGTAAAGCCCGCCGCCAATTCATGGCCGCCGAAATTTTGAAGCAGCGGCTCCAGTTTTTCCAGGGTCGAAAACAGCGGGAAATTCCCATAGCTGCGGGAGGATGCTTTTCCGGACTCGCCGCTGAGGCAAATCAGGAACACCGGGCAGCCGTAATCCTCGGCCAGGCGGGAGGCCACAATGCCCACCACGCCCTGGTGCCAGCTTTCTCCGGCCAGCACAATGGTGTCGGGGTTCTGCACCCCCTCCAGCATAGCGGCGGCATCCGCATAGATTTCCGCCTCGATGGTCTGCCGCTGACGGTTCAGCCGGCAAAGCTGGGCCGCCAATTGGGCCGCCTCTTCCCGGTCATGGGTCATAAACAGCTCCGCCGCCAGCTCTACCTTGCCCATGCGCCCTGCGGCGTTGATTCTGGGGGCAATGGTATAGCCCACCGTGGAGGATGTAACGCTGCCGGGGGCAATCTGGCATTCCCGCATCAGGGCCAAAATACCGGCCCGGCGAGATCGCTGCATGGCGGCAATGCCAGCCGTCACCAGCACCCGGTTTTCGCTGACCAGCGGCATCACGTCCGCCACCGTGCCCAGGCTCACCAGGTCACAGTATTCCCGGAACACCGCCTGCTGATCCCCCAGCACCGCCGACGCCACCTTAAACGCAACGCCAACGCCCGCCAAATGGGGGAACGGATATTGGGAATCATGCCGGTGGGGATCTACCACCGCCACCGCATCGGGCAGCTCAGTTTTGCACTCATGGTGGTCGGTGACAATCAGGTCAATGCCCAATTCCCGACAAAGTCTTGCCTCGTCCACCGCGGTAATGCCGCAGTCCACCGTGATAATCAGGCTGACTCCCTGGTCCTTCAGGCCACGAATGGCAGGCTCGTTCAGGCCATAGCCCTCTTCCAGCCGCGCAGGGATATACCAGGTGCAGTCTGCCCCTTGTTTTGTCAGAAAATCCGTTAAAAGACAAGTGGAGGTAATACCGTCCACATCATAGTCGCCGTATACTGCGATCATTTCCCCTGCCTCGATGGCCCTCCGAATTCGGCGGACCGCCTGGGGCATATCCGGCATGGTCATGGGGTCCAGCAGCGGCCCATGTCCGGATGCAAGGAAGCTGGCAGCCTTTTCTGGGGTATCATATCCGCGGGAAACCAATACGGCGGCAGCTAAAGGTGAGATTCCGGCAGCAGAAAGTGCCGCCGTACGCTCCCCGTCAATGGGGGAGACATTCCAAGTGCCGTATTTCAATTTTGATGCACATCCATATCATATATTTCTAATCATTATAACAAAGAAAGGCTGAAATCTCAACCGGTTTCCGTAATCTTTGCCGCCTTGGCCCCCTCATTTTCCAGCGCCGCAAAATTGCTTTGGAACCGCAATATGACCACCGTCCCACCAAAACGACCTTGGGGCATTTTACAGGTTGCATATTGTTTTCAAATTGGTTGATTTGCACAGGAAATATTGAAATAGCGCCTGAAAACTGGTATATTTGCGCCATAAAGGTACAAGTGTGCTTTGAAAGTAAGGAGGATCATCATGAAACGAGGTAAGAGAGCAGCGTCTATGCTGCTGGCGCTCACCATGGTGCTGGGCTATGCGGCCGCACCGGTGTTTGCAGCCGGAGACGCTGGCGATGCAGAAAAAGAATCCATCCCCCAGGGCAACCAGACCGAAGGTTCCTGGGTCTATGAGGTCGCAGAAGCTGCCATGGGCGGCCCTGGCGGCGGCGGTCCCGGTGGCGGTGGCGGCGGAGATGCCGGTGGCGGCGGCGGTGAGCCCAGCCAGGAGGACCTCGACGCTTTCATGGCCCAAATGATGGCAGGGGGCACCCCCGAGGCCACCATTCTTTGGGGCACCGGCGAAGAGAAATCCGGCAATGTAGTTATGCTCCCGGCAACTCTGGGCGGCTATACGGTCACCACCGTGGGCAACGGCGTTCAGAATATCTCCTCCAACAACAAAAACGAGGATGTGTATTTCCTGATTCCCGAGGGCGTTACCACCCTGTCCCCCCGCATGATTTACGACTATAACAGCACCAGCGGCTGGTCCATCCCCTCCACGGTTACCAGCATCAGCTCGGAGCCCGCATCCTTCCTCAGTTGCCCCGGCGCATTCTATGGCGAATCCGGCAGCGCTGCGGAAACCTATGCCTCCACCGATGCAACCCGTGATTTCATCACCTATGACGCAGACGGCAGCTCTGTATTCTCCGTCACCGGCGGCGAAAAGGGTTATATCCAGCCCAACGGCACCTATCATCTGCCCTCCGGCATGCTGGACGGCAAGCATACCGCCACCTTCCACATTGTGGCGGACTATCAGTATAAGATCAAAGCGCTGACGGTAGACGGTCAGGCCGTGGCCGATGCCGCAGGAAAGAACACCTATGACCTTTCCTACACCTTTACCAGCAGCTCCGCTTCCATCGACGTCACTTACGAGGAAGACCCCAAGGACAGCCGTGACCCCGACGAGATGAACGAAAGCTTTGACTATGATGTGCCCGAAATCAACAAAAAGGCTGTAGCCGACGGCGCAAAGCTGCCCGATGACGTAAACGACTATGTGGGCGTTTCCACCGGCTCTACCTCCAAGTACCTCAACACCATGGGCATCTCCACCGGCATGTACTATGCAGCCGACGGCAAGACCTATGAGATGGTAAAGGCCTATCAGGTCACCGACGAGCCCGAATACCTTTCCAAGGCCGAGGCCATCAACGGCGTTTACAAGCAGGATAAGCTGGTCTATGGCAAGGACTATGACCTGGTGCGGCTCTATAACTACTATGAGAACGTCACCTCCGGCCCTGCCCAGGGCGTGGTCAGCCTGTACTGCACCTATCTCTATAAGGAGATTGATCCCAAGGACATCCCCGACGAGAACACCGTTTCCAACGACCACACCAATACCGCCTCCGTCTTTGTACAGCAGGGCGGCGACCTGACTCTGGACGATTTCACCTCTTACTGCTACACCGCAGGCAAGGGTCCCTCTGAGGCAGGCAACTTCTTCGGCATGGGCTCCGCCATCCATGTAGACGGCGGCGATGCAACCACCCCTGCCGGTACCATCATCAACAAGGGCACCTCTGCCCTGACCATGCACAACCCCCAGATTCTCGGCACCGTCAACTCCGTCTATGCCACGGCCAGCGGCGTGATTTATATTGAGGGCGGCAATATCTTCTCTTGCAGCTCCGGCGGTCACGGTCCCTATGTTTCCACCGGCGGCCAGATTCTGCTGAACACCGAGGGCACTGACCTCATTGGCGCAGACGGCTCTGTAAACCGCGACGCCGACACCCTCACCGCAACCGACCGTCCCGATGCCTCCCTTGGCACCATGGCCCGGGGCAAGAGCGGCGATATGGAGGGCGTTTATCAGGATCATCCCGATGACGTTACCGTGGTCGTGACCGGTGACGAGGCCGGTACCGCACTGGCCACCGACTCCGGCGGCGGCGTGATCGTCGCAAACCAGGTTACCACCAAGACCTTTGGCCTCCGCTGTGCCGGTGTTTACTCCATCGGCTCCAACGAGAGCTGGGTATACTGCTACAACTCCACCCTGACCTCCTATTTGGATGCGGGCCTGTGCTCCGCTTCCGGCGGCTATATCTATGCGTATAACTGCGATATCAACGGCGTTATGGGCCTCAAGTGCCGCGCTGGCGGTAATGCCGAGGCCGAGGAAACCGGCATCCATGTGACCAATTCCCGTGTTGCCGCTTACTTCGACGACGAGGAAATGAAGAACGCCTATGACGTGGCCGATCCCGAGACTATGGCTGCTCAGATTGCCAGCGGCGAGATCGACATCGATTCCCTGGGCACCGGCTATTCCAAGCTCAACATGTTCATCGACAAGGCAAACTCCCCCAAGTTCTATGAGGACAGCCTGGATTGGTGGTTCACCGACAAGTCCAAGACCCCCGGCTATTCCGGCGGCAACAAGTTTGCAGTGATGTATGTGGAGAATTCCTCTACTCCCATCTATGTAGAGGCCTCCAAGATGGTCAACCAGAACTATGTGGAGTACGGCGATCCGTCCAAGCTGGAAGAGGGCCAGACTCCTGCCGACAACCTGCTGCTCTCCGTAGAGGGCGCCGGTTCCGCCACCGTCAACTTCAAGGACGAAAACGATCAGACCCCCTGGGATCTCACCGGCAAGACCGATGATACCACAGAGCTCACCGGCGATTTCTTCATTGGCGCATACTCCCAGTCCACCGGCAGCCCCGACATCGGCACCGGCGCGAACTCCGCCACCGTCAACTTTGAGAACTCCCAGTGGGAGGGTACCGTGCTCTATGGCGACACCGACGAGATCACCGGCATCTGCAACCTGAGCTTCGACTATAAGTCCAGCTGGAAGGTCACCGCAGACACCAAGGTTTCCGATCTGGAAATCTACAATGTAGAGAACATCACCGCTGACCAGCCGGTTACCATCACCTTCGACTCCACCTCCACCGTAGTGGCCGGAACCTATGGCAACGTCACCCTGGAAGGCCCCGGCGTAGACGAGTGGCCCGAAATTCCCGAGGAGCCCGAGGAGGAGTCCATTGTAGAGAGCGTAGTCGAGGAAGCATCCGTTCCCGAAACTACTCCCACCCCTGAGCCCACGCCCGAGGTAACTCCCGAGCCCGAGGCACAGTCCGGCGGTCTGTCCGGCAGCGCCATTGCAGGCATCGTGATTGCTGTAATCGCAGTCGTTGCAGTGGTCGTGGTGGTGCTCAAGAAACGCGCTACAAAGAACGGCAAGTAATCACTTCTCGTTCTGACTTATCATCCATAACCACTCAGGCGCTGCCGCGAATCTTCGCAGCAGCGCCTGAGCATTTTATTTATTTGCATTTTATGGCTGTCCCGGGCCCTTTCCCCGGGCGGCATAATAGGCGTGCATCACTGTAGACACCAGAATAATCCCCGCCGAAATTGCCCCGGCCAGAAGCATGGTGTGGGTACCCTCCCGCAAAAACTCCATGCCTTGCATTTTCACCGCGCAGACCATGGTGCGGTATAGGCTGCCGCCGGGGATCAGCGGAATGGCCGAGGACATCAGGAATACCGTTGCCGGAGCCCGAAACCGTCTGGCGCATATCTCCGCATAGATCGTAATGAGCATGCTGGACAGCAGATATCCCACCACATCCGAGGCGCCCCGGGCCACAAAGAACAGATACGCGCCCCAGGCCAGCAGGCCTCCCAACGCGCCCCAAAACAGTGTTTTTCCGCGGACATTGAAAATCAGAGAAAATCCCAAGGAACCCAGGGCAGCGGTAATGAGCTGTAGCAGATTCGTTTCCATACGCCGCCCTCCTTACAAAAACAGCGCCGACGGAAGCGCAAATCCCCATGCCAGCGCCAAACTCAGCAGCAGGGATTCGCAAAACCGCAATAGCCCCGAAATGGTATCCCCGGTGAACATATCCCGGATGGCGTTGGTCATGGCAATGCCCGGCACCAACAGCATAATATCGCCAATGGCAACCTTATCCGGCGCACAGGGCACCCCCAGATAGGCAAGCCCATGGGCCGCAAAGCCGCCTATAATCGCGCAGAGTAAAATCGACGCAATCCCCGGCACCTGAAGCCGCTCTAATAGCCGCAGCATCAGCCGAATCAGCAGACCAATGCCCGCAGAAATCACCGCATCCAGCCAGCTTCCCCCGAAAAACAGCGAAAACACCAGACTGGTAAAACCGTAAATCAAAATGGTAAAGGGGAAGCTGTAGGTCTTCCCCCGGGCGATTTCCTCCAGCCGCTGGCCCACGGTTTCCATATCGCACGCCCCGGCGCAGATTTCGCGGCTAAGGGCATTGAGCCGGGTCAGCGCCGTCATATCATATTGGATGCCGGAAATGCGGCGGGTTTGCGTCACCGGCCCGTCGGTCCACTGGGCTGTGACCACCATGCTGGAGGTGATTGTGAAGACATCCACCCGAATTGCCCCCTGGGACCGGAGAATGCGGGTCAGGGTATCCTCCACTCTGCCCACTTCCGCCCCGCGCAGCAGCATTTGTTCCCCCAGATCCAGCGCTCTGGTTAAAAGGACTTCATGTTCCGACGGCTGATGCATTCTGCTCGCCTCCCTGCCTCAGATGCCGTAAGTATACCGTAGTTTTTTGTATTTTTCAAACAGAATCATTGTACCCGAGGCGAAAATTTGGTATAGTAACCATACTGTGCGCCTTTCGGGTGCAGAGTATGCAGAAAGGTGGGATCACCATGCGCGTCATGGCAATGATGGGGACGTCCTTTTCCCCGGAACAGCTGGACGAAATTCGCAGTCTGGCAAGGCAATACGGTTTTACCCTGCGGGAAATGGATGCGTCCGTTCGCTATCCCGACGATGCACTGGCCGACTGCGAGATTTTGCTGGGCTACTTCCCCCGGCGGCTGCTCAAAGGAGCATATCAGCTCCGCTGGCTGTGCCTCCCCTCCGCAGGGGCCGACAAATATGCCGATGACAGCCTGTACGACGGCCACGATTTTACTTTGACCAATTCTTCCGGCGCATTTGGCGCTGCCATTGCAGAGCATTTGCTGATGGGAACGCTGATGATGCTGCACCGAATGCCGGAATATCTGAGCCAGCAGCGGCAGCATGTGTGGAACCGGGTCGGTGATCTTCGTCTGCTGGGCACCAGCCGCGTGGCAATCCTGGGCACCGGCAATCTGGGCAGCACCTTTGCGCGCTACTGCACTGCCATAGGCGCAGAAACCATTGGCGTCAGCCGCAGTGGAAAACCGTTGGACCCCTTTTCCCGGGTCTATCCCATGTCCCAGCGGCTGGAGGCGGTACAGGATGCGGATGTGGTCGCCGCCTGCCTTCCCCTGACCAAGGAAACCAAAGGCATTCTGGATGCGCGATTTTTCCAGGCCATGAAGCCCGGCGCGATTTTTCTGAATGTGGGCAGAGGGAAAACCGTCCGGCAAGAGGACCTGATTGCGGCGCTTCACTCCAGGCATCTGGGCGGCGCAGTGCTGGATGTAGCCGAGGCAGAGCCTATGCCACCAAGCTGCCCCCTGTGGGACATGGAAAACGTTCTGATTACGCCCCACATCTCCGGCTCCGACCTGGATTCCCAGAACACCCGGCAGATTTTTGAGATTTTCCGGGATAATTTTTCTCGGTATGTCCAGGATCAGCCCCTTCAAAATGTAGTAAACCGAACACAAGGATACTAAAATACTGTATAAAAGGAGAATTTACATGCAGGTAACCATTCTATCTCAGGAAAAAGGCTCTGCAAAGGTTCAGGTCACCTTCCCCGGCGATGTGCTGAGTAAGGCGCTGGACAAGGTTTATGCAGAGTACACCAAAACCCACACGGACTTCCAGGTGCCCCGCGCCGATATTGCCACCGATTCCGCTGCACAGAATTTACTGCGGCAGGCTGTGCAGGACGTGTTTTCCGAGCACTATGCCCAGGCCATTGCCGAAACCGGTCTGACCGTGGCATCCGAGCCGGTGATCTCCGTCCTCCAAGCCAGTGAAACCGAGGGACTGGAGTTTCAGATGGAGTTTGCTCTGCGTCCCGAAGTGAAGCTGGGCCAGTACAAGGGCATTCACGCAAGATGCCCCAGCTATGCCCTCACCGAGGCAGAGAAGCAGGCTGCCATCGAAGCCGCCGAGGCGCAGAACACCGTACACAAAAGCGTTGACCGTCCCGCGCAGTTGGGCGACATTGCGGTGATCGACTTTACCGGCTATCTCGACGGCGTTCCCTTTGACGGCGGCGCAGGTGTGGACTATCCCCTGCCCCTGGGCTCCGGCACGTTTATCCCCGGCTTTGAAGAGCAGCTGGTGGGCGCTTCCGTGGGCGATCATGTGGCAGTCAACGTTACCTTCCCCGAAAACTATCAGGCGGAGAATCTCGCCGGAAAGCCCACCGTCTTCCGCGTGACCATCAAGGGCCTCCAGCATCCTGAAAAGGCCCCCCTCACCGACGAGCAGAAACAGCAGGCCATCGATCAGGCCCAGCAGCAGAAAAAGAATCAGGCGGATATGCAGATTGAGGACTATGTGCTGGGCAAGATTCTGGACGACGCCCATGTGGAAATCCCCGACGCGATGCTCAAGAGCGAGGTCAACATCTGCATGCAGCAGTTTGCCGCAGAGCTCAGCGCAAAGGGCAGCGACCTTGGCAGCTTTGCCCGCCAGAGCGGCAAGACGGTTGACCAGATGGCCGCAGAGATGGAACCTCTGGCCAAGCGCCGGATTATGCTGCGGCTGGTGCTGTCGGCCATTGCCGAGGAAGAGCATCTGGAGGCCACCGCAGAAGAGGTGGAGGCACATTGGGACGCCATGGCCCAGCAGTACGGCATTGACAAGCCCCGGCTGAAGGTCTATGCCGGCGACGGTGCAGAAGAGCAGATCAAAGCGGAAATCACCAGCTCCAAGGCATATGCCCTGCTGCGGGAAAGCACGATTCTGGAGATGGAATAACATGAAAACCTGGATCACCGGGGGCCGGGTCATTGACCCCCGGACCCATATTGACAGCAAGCTAAACGTGGTACTGGAGGGCGGCAAGGTGGTCGCCCTGACAAACGATGCACCGGATTCCGGCGCACGCATCATCCATGCCGACCATCGGGTGGTCTGCCCGGGCTTTCTGGATATCCACATGCACGAAGCGCCTCTGAGGGACCTTGCCGATATCCAAGGCTCCATTTTAGGCTGCATGCTGCGGATGGGCGTTACCACGGCCCTGGGCGGCAACTGCGGTGAGAACATCCTCCCTCCGAAAGCGTATTTCCGGCAGGTAGAAGGCCGTCTTCCCGTCTCTCTGGCGCTGCTGGCAGGCCACGGCGCCGCCCGGGAAGCCGCCGGATTTACCGATCGCTACCAGTCCCTTGCGCCGGAGCAGATCCACCAGGTCACAGATATTTTAAGGGATTGGCTGTCGGATGGCTGCTATGGTATTTCTTACGGCATCCGCTACTATCCCGGCACCACCCGGGAGGAGCTGCTGGAAACAGCCCGGCTGTGCCAGAAGAATCATCTGCTGGTGGCAGCCCATGTGCGGGACGACGCCGACTATATTTTTGATTCCATCCGCGAGTTCTTAGCGCCGGGGTGGAACTATGGGCTGAAAATGCAGGTAAGCCATTTGGGCTCCATGGGCGGCTATGGCCAAATGGCCCAGGTGCTCTCTATGCTGGACGCCGCCCGGGCCGGTGGGCTTGACGTTATGGCGGACTGCTACCCCTATGACGCATTCTCCACCCGCATTGGCGAAACCACCTATGACCCGGGCTTCCTGGAGCGTTATCATTGCGATTACAGCGCCATTGGCCTGTGCGGCGGAAAATACGACGGTCAGCGGTGCACCAAGGAGATATTCGACGAGCTTCGGAAGGAGCATCCGGAAACCATTACCGTGGGCTATGTGATGCAGCCGGAAGACGTCCGTATGGCCATGGCCCACCCTGCGGTAATGCTGTGCAGCGACGGACTGATGGAAGCCCATGAGGGCCACCCCCGGGCTGCCGGTACCTTCCCCCGTCTGATTGCCCAATATGTAAAAACCGGAACGTTGAGCCTTTATGATGCCATTGAAAAAATGACCTCCATGCCCGCCCAGCGGATCGGCCTCAGCCAAAAGGGCAGCATTGCCCCGGGCTGCGATGCAGACGTGGTGATCTTTGATCTCGATACCATCGAGGATAAAGCCACCTTCCAACAGCCGGATCTTCCCCCGGTGGGCATTGACTATGTGCTCATGGACGGCGAAATTGCCTGCGACCACGGAACCATTGTAAACGGAACCCTGGGCAAGCCGCTTCTTCGGAAATAACCGAAATACGGAAAAGAGCGGAAACATCAGCACGATGTTTCCGCTCTTTTTATGTTATTTTCCGAGGCGTATCGCCCTTACTCTGCCAGCATACGGTAGAGCATCGTAACGATATGGCTGCGGGCGCAAGTGGTGTCCGGCTCAAAGGTCGTAGGCGTGATACCGTTGATTACCCCGGCTGCATAGGCCCACTTCACAGCGTTGTAGCAATAGTTATCTTCGTTTACGTCGGTGAAGGGCATTGCTACATCGGAAACGCCGGGCTCCTCGGCAACACGATACAGGAACGTTGCCGCCTGGCCGCGGGTTGCAGTGTCATCGGGTGCAAAGGTGGTTGTCGTAATACCCTTGGCGATGCCCTCGGCAGCCGCCCACTTCACAGCGTTGTAGCAGTAGCTGTCTTCCTTTACATCGGTGAAGGGCATTTCCACATTGGAAACGTCAGGCTCACCGGCAGCGCGATACAGGAACGTAACGATCTCGCCGCGGGTGCAAGCATCATCGGGTGCAAAGGTGGTTGCAGACTTGCCAGTGGTGATGCCGTTGCCCACTGCCCACAGAACTGCGTCATAGTAGTAGCTGTCCTCCTCCACATCGGTGAAGGGATTCTCTACTGCGGGCGTCTCGTTGACGGGGATCACAGCATTGACAGAACCGTTGTCCAGGGTGATCTGGTAGTTCTGAGTGTATCTTGCCTTGCCCTGCTCATAGGTGTAGATCACCAGAGCCAGCTTGTGGCCTTCCTTTACGGTGTAGAGGTTGGGCTGGAGATACAGGGTGTAGTCGTGGTTCTCGCCAGCCTTCAGGGAGATCTTGTCGTCCACGGTAGCGGAAGCGGAATCATAACCGGCGTTGGGGTTGCAGAGATCCATCCAGCCGCGGGCAATGATCTTATAGGTTACGTCAGTGGTCTGGAGCTCAGCATAGTCATAGTTGGCCAGGCCGCCGCCCATCCAAGCGCCGCCTTCCACCGTTTTCTTGGGAACATAGCTGCCCTGGGTGTTGAATGCGGGGAAGGTTTCGCCCTCGGGGGCAAGATCCACCAGCATTGCGCTGACCATCAGAGCGTCACGGTCTTCGATGGGAGTCTCCTCAGCGGCAGCAGCAGCCAGAGTGACCTTGCTGGTAGCCTTACCAACGAAGTTGTCGTGATCCAGGACAGTCAAATCCTCATCAGCAGCCACTGCATTGTCGTGATCTACAGTGCCTCTGGGGGTCTCAGTTGCCGTATAGTTGTCAGCGGAGGCAGTGAAGTTTACAGCCACGCTGCCCTTAATGACAGTATCTTCTGTTACATCCATGGTATACATGGCGCTAACAGCGGTGGAGTCAGCAGTGAGCTTATCTTTCCAGTTGCTCCGGGTGATGCCCTGAGCAGAATAATCGCTGTTGATGATGGTCGTACCGGTCTTGGAATCGTCCGCCAGAACAACCTCCTCGTCGGTATCCCAGCTGTCATAGGTGTGCCATACAGAACCATCGGAGTTGTCCTGAGCGGTAACGGCAGCCATATCCTCAGCGCCGTTCTCCACACCATAGAGGTAGTGGCTGAACCAGCGGTTGAGCACATTGTTGTAGGACTCGCCATCAATGTAGAACTCCAGGTTACCGGCAGGATAGCTGGGGGTCAGGTGTGCATCCTGATGGAGCAGCAGTTTGACGTTGACGCCGGCCTCCTGATAGGCCTGGTACATCAGGTCGAATTCCTTGGTGCGTACGTTGTCGTCGTTAAGGCCGTGAACAATCAGTGCGGGGCACTTGATGTTCTCGGCATCCAGGGTGTAGTCACGGTTTGCCCAGTGGGCGGAATAGTCGCCGTTGGTGGCAAGCTGATCCTGCTGAATCTGATACAGGTAGTTGCCGTACTTCTCAGCGATGGTTGCGTAGTCGGTGGGGTCCAGATAACGGCCATTGCAGTACCATGCCAGGTACTCGGAATAGCTTATGTTGCTGGTGGTGGAAATGCCCTGGGAGTTGGTGTACTCATACCAGCTGGCAATGCCTGCAACAGGAACAATCGTCTCCAGGCCTTCCACACCGGTGGTGGCCAGGCCAAACTGGGTGGTACCGGCATAGGAACGACCGGTCATACCAACCTTGCCGCTGGACCAGTCGGCCTTGATGGCAATGTTGCTGGTCCTATCGGTGTAAGCAACACGGTCGCCGTGGAGCCACTCGATGACGCACTTGAATGCATCGATCTCCAGGTCGGTGCCGCAAGTCTCAAAGCCATCGGAGCCCTTGGTGCCCAGACCGCCGCACTCTACAACAGCATAGCCGCGGGTCAGGTAGTAGTCATACCACTCCAGATCCTCGTAGTCATACATATCCTCGGACGCATTCCAATAGTACCAATCGGCGCTGTCTGCCTCTGCGGCAGCCTCCTCAGTGGTAGCAGTACCCGCCGGTACACGCGCATTAGGCTTGCTATACAGCTTGGTAAGATCATAGGATTCATTTCCCAGGTTCTTTCCGGGGCTCATGGAGCTGTTGCAGCCGGGGATGTAGGGCCGTGCCTCATAGATGGTAGCGGCCTGATAGTCACCCTCCACTGCGGCGCGGGGAACCTGAACCACTGCCTTTACCAGGTCCAGCTTGCCGTCGTCGTCGGTGTCATAGTTGGTTTCCACATACACCACATAACGGATGATGTCGCTGTCTTCGTTGCTATAGCCAGTCTCCATAGAGCCGCTGGTATAGGGGAAGATGGGCTGTGCCATGCCGTTCATAAACAGGGGCTGCAGCTTATCTGCATGGAGTGCCTCATACATGGTGTTTGCAACTGCCTTCATCTGGCGGTAAGCCTCCAGGGTGCAAGCTGCATCGGTGTCAGTGTCTTCGGTGATCATGCCCATGCTGCGTGCCTGTGCCAGGTAGTCAGCCGGGAATGTGCCCAGCTGCTTCTCCGTCATACCGGTCCACAGCAGCAGTGCGCGGACTGCATCGGCAACCGACAGCTCTGCCGTTGCGGATGCGTCACCGGGAATTTCAATGTCCTTGTCGATGTCTGCAAGATCCGCATAGGTCAGGACGTCGTTGTCCGCCGTATTGGCAGCGAATGCCGCAGTCGGCAGAACCGTCAGTACCATCGCCAGCGTCAGCATCAGGGCGAGGATTCTTTTCTTCATTGTTACGCCTTCCTTTCATTCGTTTGATTCCCCCGATTGTGCCAATTGTACCCCTGCACAATACAGTAAAGAACCTTATTGCTAGTTTAAATGGTTAAATCTACGATTGCAATAGACATATTCCATAACAGTTCACACAGAGTTTACAAATTATTTGTCGCATTTCCCCTTTTTGCAGGAAATTATGCGCATTCCATGTATATTTGCTGACAATTCCGCGAATATTTTGAATATTGGCAGGATTATATTCGATTTTTTATCAGCAAAATGAATATCAGTAATTACCATTTACGGAAATAGATAAGAGCGGAAGCACCATTTTGCTGTGCTTCCGCTCTTTGATTGTTTTGGCTTATGCTACATAGTTGTCGTATGCATCCTGATACAGCTCTACCAGACGATCGGCATTCATGCCCTTCAGCACTTCCACAAAATCCGTCTCATAGTTGTCGAAGCTGTACTCGCCGGTGATGTATTTTACAGTCATCTCATCCAGGAAGGTGTCAATGTCGCTCTTGACATTGTTGTACTCGGCATCCTCTGCCTCCAGTACCACCTTCTTGGGGATCACATGGCTGTAATCCAGGTTGGCGTCCCGCCACTGATCCCAAGAATCCAGCTGCTCCTGGGTATAGGTGCCGGTGCCGCGCATGGGATCTACCACAGTCGGGCCGGAATCCATTACATAGATGAACACGGCAGTGCGGTAATCATAGGTGGGATTGTTATAAATCAGGTCGGAGAAATGAGGTACGCCGTCGGCGTCATACTCAAACGTCTCACCCTCGATGCCATAGTTGCACAGCAGTGCGCCCTCGTCGCTGTAGAGGTAATCCACAAAGGAAACCAGCAGTTCCGGGTCCTCGCAGCCGGTGGTAACGGCCCAACGAACGTCGTCGGCACGGGAAGGCTTCTTATCGGACATATAAATAGTGCCGCCGTCTTCCTTGGAAACAGGGGCCATGGCGGTGAGCAGGAAGTTCTCATCATTGGAGAAATCCTTAAAGGATGCCATATCGCCAGTCTCGCTGTAGAAGCAAGCCACTGCGCCGGAACCAATCTTATCCATATCCCGGAATGCCAGCTGCTCGCCATAGAAGGGGAAGTCGTGATAGATCAGGCCATCGGAATACCACTGGGCCATGGTCTCCAGATACTCCTTATAGCCGTCCTCCAGCGGTCCGAACTTAATGGTATCGCCATCGAGATACATGCCGCTGGCCACGCCAAAGGCGGAGGTGAAGTAGTCGGATACGCCGGTGGAGGGGATAAACAGGCCGTCGGTAGCGCCCTTGTCATCCTTAAATGCAGTCAGTACGCTGTGGAGCTCGTCCAGCGTCTTGGGCTTTTCCAGGCCCAGGTCATCCAGCCAGTCCTGACGAATGACATAGCCCATGTCGTTGAGCCGTGCCTCTGCATAGACGCTGTAGAAACCGGCCACGGCGCCCTCGGGGGTAGTGACAGCCTCATAGAGGTCAGAGTCGCTGGAAATAATGTTGTAGTAGTGGGGCGCATACTCCGGGAGATACTCCAGCAGATCGATGAACACGCCGTCTTCAATGCCCTTATCTGCGCCGCCGCTGTAATTGTTGACTACGCCGTTCATCACATCGGGATAGTCGCCGGATGCGCAGATCAGGTTGAACTGCTCGGTCTGGGTGTCGGGATGGAAGTGGATAAAGCTCAGGTTCACGCCGGTGCGCTTCATGAGCTCCTGATAGGTGGCGTTATCCGCCAGAGTGGTGATATAGTTCATAGCCGCCGGGGAAATGCCCATCCACACCTCAAATGTCTCGCTGCCGTCGGACAGGGGCAGCTCGGTGTCGGGGACTTCCACTGCAACGGTTTCCTGTGCAGACGCCTCGGTTTCCTCTGCGGAATCGGCTGCGGGCGCTTCCTCTGCTGCTGCGGTGGGAGCGGCTGCACTCTGGCTGCTGTCCTTTGCCGCAGGCGCAGACGAGGCCGCACCATCACTGCCGCAGGCGGCTAGACATAGCACCATGCTAATCGCCAGCAGCAGCGCAAACAAACGCTTCTTCATAGTTGTTCCTCCTTGTTTTCGCTGAAGAATTCTTACAGGAGCTACTTTACAACCTGTCCTTGTTGCACGGTCAAGAAAATTCCATGTGCCAAGGCGCACGAATTTTTTCGAACTTTTCATGCATTTTGTACAAATTCCTGCTGTTTTCTGCAAAAGCGCCTTGCTTTTCCCCGAAAAAACTCTATGCTATAGGAGAGAGTTTTTATGCATACAAATTGTCTGGTTTCAGATTCACTAGGAGGAGTTTCATGCACGATTTTGCCACAACCCACCCGGAAATTGACCGTCCCCCGGAAAACCACATTCAGCTGATGATCGGAAAGGTCGCAAATCTCTACGGTATCACCGTCCAGACCCTCCGTCATTACGATAAAATCGGCCTGTTCCGCCCAGAGGTCACCAACCCCGAAACCGGCTACCGATATTACTCCCTGGAGCAGCTGCGGCATCTGGAATACATTCTGTTTCTTCGGCGGCTCCAGTTTTCCCTGCCGGAGATTCAGGCCGCCATGGATGAATTCCGCGCCGGGAAGGACCTGATGGACGTGCTCACTCAAAAGGACCAGCAGCTCCAGCAGGAAATTGACAGTCTGCAAAGCCTGCGAAATACCATTCAGAGCCTATTTCATCTCCACGACACCCGACAGATTCCCCTGAATCAGCTGCGGATTGAGCTATTTGCGCCCCCGCGCCAGCTTCTGATTCGTCCCATCTCCCCCTTGAGCGTGTCGGACCCGGACTTTCCCCTGCATCTGATGGAGCACCGCAAGGAGCTGCTGGGTTCCATTCCGCCCATTCAAACCAGCTTTAGCTTTGGCGCGACCATTTCCCTGTCCGATCTGCGGACCACCGGCATGCTGCGCTATTCCGGCGTGCTGCTGGACCCCGGCCCCTATGGCATCGCCCAGCCCTCCGAGCCCGCCCAGCAGTTCCCCGAAGGGTATTATGCGGTCATCCGCTTCTCCCGGAGCCAAACCCAGCCAGAGCTTGTATATCGGCGGCTATGTCAGTTTATTACCCAGCACGGATTTAAAGCCGACGACACCATATTGGAAATGGCCCCGGAGCCTAGCTTCTCCTCCATCTCCCGCATCAGCGACATTGTAGAGCTCCAGGTACACATCTATTTAGAGGACGAGCCAAACACTTGACTCTATTCCAGCAACACACTTTATAATGGTTGTATCCTAAATGGTATCATCAACGGAGGAAAGAATATGGCATATAAAATCATTGACCGCTGTGTCTGCTGCCACACCTGTGCAACCAATTGCCCTGTGGAGGCAATCACATTCCAGGGCAGCCAGTATTGGATCGATCCCGAGGTATGCATTTCCTGCGGCACCTGCGCCCCGCTATGTCCGCAAAGCATCATTGAGGACGAGGATGCGCCCAAGGTTGCCCCCGCGCCCCACGCTCCCGAGGAACGCAGCTGCGACCTCTGCGTCATCGGTGCAGGCGGCGGCGGATTGGTGGCAGCCATTCGCTTTGCCCAGCTCACCGGCAAGAAGGTCATTGTGCTGGAAAAGGCAAAGAAATGCGGCGGCTCCACCACCCTGGCCCACAACTGGTTCACCGGCTACAACCGTTGGCACCAGGAGGCAGGCATTCCCGATCAGACGGAAAAGCTGCTGAAATACTGCATCCGCGAGGCCCAGGGCTGTCTGCCGGATTCGCTGGTGGAAAAGGTCCTGCGGAATACCGGCCGGTTCTTTGAATGGCTGGTGGACTTCGACGAGAAGGAAGCCCGGGAATGCTTTGCCATTGGCCGCGGTCCCATGGGCGCGCTGGGCATCGACTACCCGGATCGGAAGTTTGAAAACCTCAACTGCCACGATCCCGCCATTGGCCCCGGCTGGGCGGGCACCTATCTGATTCGCAAAATGCTTCAGGTCGCGCCGACGCTGGGGGTAGAGGTCTATACCCAGCATGAGGCCGTGAAGCTGCTCACCGATGAAAACGGCGCAGTGAACGGCGTGGTCGCCAATAACCCCGGCAGCACCGTTACCGTCCACGCAGGCGCAGTGGTGCTGGCTACCGGTGGCTTCTCCGGCAACGACGAAAAGCTCAAGAAATTCGAGCCGAACTTCTTTGACGGCGGCATTCCCGTCCATCGCTTCTCCCCGGTCACCTGCTCCGGCGACGGTATGCTCCTGTCCGAGCCTTTGGGCGCTTGGTGCAACATGAAAAAGACCAAGCTCAACAAGTTTGGCCCTGTACATCACCCCTATACCGCCTCCGGCTGCGCCATGGCCGGGTTTGGCAGCATGATGGTAGACTTCCGGGGCAACCTGGTGGAGATGCCCATGGGCCCCATGGGTGACACCGCTTTCCTGGACAATCTCCCGGAGCACGCCGTATGGTACATCGTATCGGAGAAAACCGTAGATGAAAAGCTGCGGGACTCCGTTGCCCATCCCCGCGAGGGCAACAAGGGCATGACCTATGACGACTATCGGGCCGAAATCAACTTTGAGCTGAAAAGCCGCGGCCCCGCCTACTGCGCCGACACCCTGGAGGGGCTGGCAGAAAAGCTGGGAATGGATCCTGCCGTCTTCACCGCCAGCGTCAGCGCCTATAATGAATCCCTCAAGGAGCCCAAGCCGCCCATGATGCCCTTTGAGCCGGAAAACGAAGAGGATGCAGGCAATCCTTCCTTCCACAACGACGATGTGGACCATGGCGACGACGGCCCCGGCCTGCCGCCTCCCCCTCCCGCCGAGCCCATTGCAGAGGGCCCCTTCTATGCCTTCCTGGGCCAGCGTTTTGCTGAGGGTGCCTTCGGCGGCGTAATGACCAACGAGGATGTGGAGGTCATTCGCAAGGACGGCACCGTGATTCCCGGCCTGTATGCGGTAGGCGACGCCGCCTCCACCTGGTATACCCGTGGTGTGCTGGGCCCCCTGACCGAGCTCACCTGGGCGGTCAACTCCGGCTATTTTGCCGCCGACAGCGCAACGGACTATTTGAGCTAATCATCATTCCAACAATACAAAATACCCCTGTGCAGCAAAGTTTCCGCTGCGCAGGGGCTTTTGATTCAGATTCATTTTAGATTTCAAAATCAATGGCGCTGACCTTTTTCACCATGCCCTGGGAAAATCCCATCAGGGACTTGTGGGCCTGGGATTCCGGATAGGCCGCCGCATCCTCAGGCTTTACAAAGTCGATCATCTGCACCACCTGATGGAACATGACCGGGGCCTCCTCCGGCAATTCCGGCTGCTGGCCCACATAGGTTGCCACATGGCTGCCCACAATGCTGGGCTCCTGGGCCGGAAGTGCGTTTAAAAAATCCACCAGCGCCTGGGTATTCTCCGCAACGTTCTTCCCATTGGTAGGCTGGGGCTCCATTTGAAACATGGAAATATGTCGAACCATATTCTCTGCTCCTTTCCGAGGAGATAGAAGCCCCCTCCAATTCAGAAGGGGGCTTCGTTCATTTCATTCAGGGATTGACTACGATCTCGCCGGTGTAGGTGCCAGCGCCGGAAACTGCCTTGCCGTCTACGGTAATGATGCCGCAGACCTTGGAGTCCCGGCTGATGGTCAGGCTCTTCAGGTAGCTGGTGCCGGTAACATTCCAAACTGCGCCGTCCTCCAGGGTCAGAGAGACGGGGTTGTTCACCGCAGGAGCTGCCGTGTTCTTCAGGCGACCGGCATAGAGATAAGCCTTGTCGTCCACCACATGGTAATCCGCAGTGGTCTTGGCATCCCAGTGGTTGTCCTGCTCAAAGACTGTGCCGCCGGGGGCCACGGTGCCGTCTGCCTTCAGGTGGTTTGCATGGGAGGAGGACACCACGCCGGTAAGGGTGGAGTTCTTCAGGGTTACGCTGAGGCCATGCTTTGCACCGTAAACGGAGTTGTAGATATCGCCGGTGAGGGTTTCGCCGGTGAAGACCGCAGTGGAATCGGGAATCTCCCGCTCCGCCGGTGCCACGGTGGACCAATCGTCCTCCTGCATGGGCACCACATACTTCCGGGTGACAATGCCGCCTGCATCGTCGCTCTCCAGCTGCTGAATCAGCACGCCGTTTTCGCCCAGCTTAATGTCTGCATTCTTCACGTCGATATGGACATAAGCGCCGGACTTGATCTGGAAGCCGCACTTGTCGAAGTCATAGGAGCCGCCCTCGACGGTGAGGTTGCCGCCCTGGGCCTGATGCCACATGAAGCCGGCTCTGCCAGCCTTTGCGGTGACATTCTTAAAGGTCATGGGCTTTACGCCGGTGCAAATCAGGATATAGTCGGGAGAATAGAACTGGCAATCCTCAAACAGGTTGGTTACGCCGCCGTCGCCATAGGCCACATAGCCGCTGCCGCCCATGGTATAGCCCCAGGTCTTCCCTGCCACGGTCTTGGTGGCGGTATATTCCTTACCGGGCACTGCCTCTTCCACCGAACCAACGCCTGCCAGGACGTTCTTCACAGTCAGAGACGTGGGAGGATAGCCGGAATCGGTGGACAGAGGCGCCCACTTCTCCGCTACAACAATGCTGTTTTCATAGCTTACCTGACCGGCCTCCAGCACATTGGTGGCGCGGCAGTTGCCGTCCAGGCCCAGTGCAAAGGGAACGCACTTCATCATAGGAACGGACAGGCTGCGGAAATCGTTATCAAAGGGATCGGCATCCTTGGAGTCGATAACGGAATCCTCCACCTTCAAATGGCTCTCGCCGCCGCACCAAACTGCGGAGCGGATCGCGCCCTCTACATGGATGCGCGCATCCTTTACCACCACGTCTGCATCGCCGGTGGTCATAATGCCAGCGCCATAGCCCTGGAAATCGTTGCCGCCATTGCCCACAAAGGTCAGGTCTGCGCCGTCGATTTCATACTTGCCGCCGGTTACCATCACGCCGTTGAACAGGTGCTCGTGGTTGTCGATTTTCAGGTTCTCTGCCTTTTCGCCGGAAACGGTGCCGCCGAGGATGGCTGCCTTCACGGACTTGCCCTCTACAATTTCGCCGTCCTTTACAAACAGCGCCGTGCGGAAATGATGGGTATGTACGCCGCCAGGGCCGCCGGTGGTTTTGAGATAGGAATCGGTTACGGTCAGAGTCACATTCTCATAGGTGCCGGGCTTCATGTTGGTGCCCACGCCGGAAACGGTCATGGTGAGCTCCTTGCCGGGAACCGCCATGTAAATTTCGTCCTCGCCGATGGTCAGCGATGCAAGCTCCTGGGTCTTGTCCACCAGCTTCAGAGTGGGCATGCCGTTTTCGCCGTTCAGCAGCGCATCGGCCACCTGCTGGCAAGCCTCGTCCAGGGTCGGGCCAGCGGGCACAAAGTCCGTCTTCTTGCCGCCCAGAGCCGCAGCCTTTTCCGCCATGGTTTTGCGTGCTTCCTCAGCTGCCGGTGCCTGGGGCTTCAGGAAAAAGTCATCTCCCTGATTCTCCGGCTCCACCAGTCCCAGGGTATAGCACAGGGCTACCGCCTCGGGATGCTTCGCCTTGCCAAAGTCCTTCAGCTCCTGAGCTGTGCCAGGCTTTGTGGGACCCATGGGTGGGGGACCGCCGGGACCACCAGGACCGCCAGGACCACCGGGGCCACCAGGACCACCAGGGCCGCCAGGACCACCAGGACCACCGGGACCGCCAGGACCACCGGGACCGCCAGGAC
>CAVJLG010000035.1:0-10430 GCA_963650135.1 Barnesiella intestinihominis
TGACCCTGGAGGAGATCTTTATCTATGAGTTAGGAGGTATGTCCTATGAAGTGCACGACATCCTGCTTTAATCCCAGTCTGGCAAAGAATACCCTGCGGCGGTTCTGGCCCCTGCCGGTGTGCAGCTTCTTCCTGTTTCTCTGCTTTCTTGTGCTGCCCTATTACACCTATCTGCGTGAAATTACCCAACCGGGTGCGCCCTATGCAGCCGCCGACGGGATCTCCCAGGCACAGGTCATTGCCACTGATGCCGCCAGCCATCTGAGCAACCAATATTATCTTCTGTGCGTGCTGCTGGCCGGAGCCGCCCTGGTATCCGCCATGCTGCTGTTTCACCACCTCCACAGCCGCCGGGAGATTCAGTTCTATCTGGGGCTGCCGGTGCGCCGGAGCGGTCTGTTCGGCACCTGGGCAATCATGGGCTTTCTGCTGGTCGCCCTGCCCCTGCTGCTGAGCCAGCTGGTGGTGCTGGGCATCTCCGTTTCCTTCGGGGTAGGAGCTCAGGCATCCCTGCGGTATCTGGCCGCTTCCCTGCTGGCCTATCTCTGCTTCTATGGCATGGCCCTTGTGGCCTGCGTCATGGCGGGGCAAAGCTTCGGCGCATTTCTGCTCTACTGCGGCATGCACGGTGCAGTAGCCGCCATATGGTTGGGTGCCTGCCAAGTTGGTCAGTGCTTTATCCCGGGCTTTGACGGCTCCGCCGCAGAAACCAGCTGGATTCTTTGGCTCATCCCCCTGGCCCAGTTCATGCAGGTGGGCTACTATACTGTGGAGTATGTTTCCGGCGCACCGGTTATGAATGCCCAGACAAGCAGCGGCCTGGATTTGCACACACCCTTGATCTACGGTCTGGTGGGCCTTATCCTGATCGTTTTGGCTGCGGTGCTCTATCAGTACCGCAAAGCCGAAACCGCCGGAGAGACAATTTCCTTTCCCTGGACCCGCTGGCTCAGTAAGGTCATGGCAGCGCTGGCCGTGGGGCTGGGCGGCACCCTGCTGATTTTAGTGACGATATACAGCAATCATATCTCCTTCGGCGCACTGCTTGCTATGGTGCTGGTCCTCACCGCTATTGGCTGGGTTGCCGCAGAAATGATTATTCGGAAGTCCTTCCGGATTGTAAAGGCCCAGTCGGTGATTCCCTGCGGCATTCTGCTTCTCTTGACTGCGGCCCTGATGGTAGGCGCCCGTGCAGATATGACCGGATACATCCACCGGATGCCGGATGAGTCAGAGGTCAGCTCCACCTCCGTCGCAGTCAGTCTCAACTATATTCCCGTGGATTTTGAGGACGCCCATGCCGTCCATACGCTGATGCTGGACCACATAGACGAACTCAGCAACTCCTCAAACAGCAACAACATTGCCGTGGCCGTCAGCTACGGCCTCAAAGATGGCAAAACCCTGGATCGTACCTATTACATTTCCACCGAGGACGAGGATCTGACGGCCCAGCTCAACGCAATCATAGATAAACAGGAAAATGTCTATTCCGCCCTGTTTACAGGCTGGCCCGAGGACCCGGATGCCCTGACCTTCCGGGATACCGTGATTTCCGCCTATCCCGCCTATGTGGATGGGGAGAGCATCGACCAGCCCGCATTTACCCGAAACGGCTCCACCGATGCCTATGGCGACTTCCCCTTGACTGCACAAGAGGGCCAGGCTCTATACCACGCCATCTGCCAGGACATCGCCGACGGCAACGTATTGTCCCCCTGCCACCAGTATCTTGGGGACGATTACAGCGACGTTTTGGGCTCCCTGAGCCTGTCTCTGTGGGACCCTGTGGGCGCAGTGAAGGCCCCCAAGGAATCCTACTGGTATGCCAACATCGATATCTATGCAAGCATGACCCATACCATTGCAGCCATGAAGGATATGGGCTTCCAATTTCGCTAATCTTCGTTCCATTTTGGGCAGAGGTTCTAATTTAGAATCTCTGCCCTTTGTGCTTTTCTCCATTCTGCAAAAGAATTATGAACATTTCCGTGCATCTGTTGCTTTTTTCGCCGCAATGCGCTATGATAAGCGTTACGTTTACAGACATTTTACAAAGTCAAAGTCAAATTTCATCATAAAGAAAGGAGTCTATCATGGCAAGCAATACTGTCGCGCCGTCCACGCAGGACCCCAAAGAGCAGGCCGGTGCATCTACTGTTTTCCCTGATGGTCTTGACACCACCCCGGCAGAGAATTCATCCCCAGACACTGCCGAACCCCAGAAAAAGTCTCGGCGCAAATTCCGCCAAAAACAGGACAAGCCGGAATTTGAAAACTTGAATATGCCCCCCATGCAGGGCCCGGTGCTGCGCCGTGCCAAGTGGCGGGAATGGCGGAAAAGCCTGCTGCTGTTCTGCTTTGTCAGCGTCTATGTGGAGCTGTGCCTCCATTTGTGCGTGTTCAAGGAGATCGACGGTCGGATTGTCTACCCCATTCTCTTTGCGCTGCTGGGCGGCGGCATTATGACGTTCCTGTGTACCCTGCTGCCCCGGATTCCCGGCCGCATCCTAACGGTGATTCTCATTGCCGCCGAGGTCATATACGCCGAGGTGCAGCTGGTATACCACGCCATCTTCGGCAACTTCATGCCCATCTCCTTGGCGGGCATGGGCGAAAATGTTGTCACCAACTTCGGCAATCAGATTCTCTATGGCATTGGTCAAAACATCGTGCCCATTCTGCTGCTTTTGATCCCGCTGATTCTGGTGATCGTACTGCTGATTCTCCGCCGTGCACCCAAGCATCGGGCCGGCTGGAAGCAGAGCCTCACCTCCGCCGGTGTGGTTGCCGTTATCAGCCTGATTCTCGGCGGCATGCTGTTCTCCCAAAAGGGCGAGACGTTCTCGGTCTATGAGATTCTCACCAACGTCAACACCTCAACGGACACCAGCTATAAGAACGTTGGCATGCTGGCCACCACCGAGCAGGAGCTTCGGTATATGCTTTTGGGCGTCAGCCAAGAGGATTCCGCCCTCAGCAGCGTCTCCATGGGCCGTTCTGCCCCGGGCCGGAAATACTCCTCCCAGGAATACAACGCCATGGACATCGACTTTGAGGCGCTGGCAAACTCCACCGACGACGAGATGCTCAAGAGCCTGGACCAGTTCTTCGATACCATGATGCCTACCCGGAAGAACGACTACACCGGCATGCTCAAGGACTATAACCTGATTACCATCTGTGCCGAGTCCTTCTGCCCCTACTTCATCAGCGAGGAATTGACCCCCACGCTGTATAAGCTCGGCAATACCGGCATCATCTTCAACAACTATTACGGCACCTTCCAGAGCGTTACCACCAACGGCGAATACACCATGAACATGGGTCTGTATCCGGATATGTCCCGGACGAAAACCCAGTCCAGCTTTGATGTATCCTCCAACAACTATCTCCCCTTCTGCCTGGGCAACGCACTGAAAAACGAAGGCTATCAGACCTGGGCCTATCATGATTACATCGGCGATTTCTATAACCGCAACGTCACCCACGCCAACATGGGCTACACCTTTAAGGCCGCCGATTCCGGCCTGAACATCACCGTGGACTGGCCCTCCTCTGACCTGGAGATGATGGAGGCCTCAGTGGATGACTATATCGACAGCGGCTCCCCCTTCCACGCCTACTATATGACCTTCAGCGGTCACTATCAGTACAACTGGGAGAACGCCATGAGCGCGAAGAACCGGGATAAGGTAGAGGATCTGCCCTATTCCGACACAGTAAAGGCCTATATCGCCTGCAACCTGGAGCTGGAATATGCCCTGGAGTACCTGATGGATCGGCTGGAGCAGGCCGGTGTTGCCGACAAGACCTGCATCGTCCTCACCAACGACCATTATCCCTATGGTCTGACCGAGGAGGAATATAACGAGCTGGCAGGCAAGGAGCTGGACACCACCTTTGAGCGCTACCGGAACTCCTTCATCTGCTATGTGCCCGGCCTTCGTGAAAATGTCTATGTGGACGAATACTGCTCCACCGCAGATATTCTTCCCACCCTGCTGAACCTGTTCGGCGCGGAATATGACTCCCGCCTGCTGGAGGGTACCGACGTCTTCTCCAACAACGGCATTCACATGGCGATCCTGTCGGACCAGTCCTTTATCACCAAGGACTTCCGATTTGATGCCGCCACGGAAACCCTCACGGTTACCACGCCAGGTGTGACCGTAAGCGATGAAATGCTGGACAATTACCGCCTGTACGTTTCCAATAAATTCGCCCTATCCACAGGTATTCTGAACAACGACTACTACGGCCATGTGTTCGGAAAAACCAGCACTGGCGAATTGGAAGATACCGTGGTCTTCACCGATATCAAGAACATCTTCAATCAGGCCAGCGTGCTTTACATGTATCGAAACGGCTATGTTGATCCCATCAGCGAAGACACCTTTGGCGGGCGGAATGTGGCAGAGGTCGGCGAATACTGTGATGTGCTCTATCGCATCGCCGGAAAGCCAGCCACCAATGCTGACAGTCTCCCGGAGGGCTATGAGGACGACGAGTTCAACGCCGACAACAAATACTATGATGCGGTTTGCTGGGCATGGCAGAACGGCATTATCCTGGATGGCGACATTGACGACCTGTGGGACGATGATGTGGACTACCGCACCGCCGCACTGCTGACCCTTCGGTTTGCGCAGTACATGGGCATCAACACCAACGTGGATGACGCTACCCTGAACGCTACCATCGAAGATCATCCCCGGCTCAGCGCAGAAACCGTCCACGCCTTCCTGTGGATGAATCAGGAGAACATCACCACCAAGGATTCGGAGCTCAGCGAGCTGTTTGCCAACTACTCTACCCGCATCAGCCGCTATCAGATGACCTCCTTCCTGTTCTATCTGTGCACTTACGAGCTGCAATCAGACGGACAAGCAGAATAATATGGCATAGCCGCCCGGTACCTTCCGTATCGGGCGGCTATTTTTCTCTGTCCGGACGCTCGTGCCATTCTACCGGGATTTTCTTTGTGTTGCGTATAAGAATGTCCTTTTCGTTTTTCCCCGTTACAGGGCATAAAAAGCAGCAGGCAGACCATCCCGATCTACCTGCCGCTTATTATTTTGTTTTAGCCGTTGCTGCCGTATTCGGTGCCTGCATAAATCGTCCCCTGGAGATACTTAATGTTGGCATCCAGATCCAGGCTGATGACGCTCATGCCGCTGATGGTTGCACCGGAATAGGTGCCTGATGCGGGAATCTGCTGCTGCTGAATATCATAACCCAGATAAGCCGCCACATTAGCCGCATAGGCCAGGATTTCCGACTTGGTCATATCCGTGGTCACCTGGGGCAAAATCACCTGTGCCAGGTCCACCAAGGTCGCCGGAGAGGCCTGCATCGCGCCGTCGATAATCTGATTGATGATGGTTCTCTGCCGTGCGGTCCGCTCATAGTCGTTGCCGGTGTAGCGGTTCCGGGCATAGCACAGGGCCTGCTTGCCGTTGAGCTTCTGCCAGCCGGAGGACCAGAGATAGTCGTTGCTCCACTCTTCGCCCATGAGCTTGTTCATAGACCAGATATAGTTGTTGGTGACCTTCTGCTCGTCCTCGCTGACGTTGATATAAACGCCGCCCAGGGTGTCGATAACATCCATAAACGAGAAGAAATCTACTGCGATATACCGGTCCACATGAACCTTAAAGTTCTGCTCCAGCGTCTTCTCCAGGAGGTCCGGGCCGCCATAGGCAAAGGCATGGTTCAGTCGGGTGTTGCCATAGCCGGGGATGCTCACATAGCAGTCCCGCAAGAAGGAGGTGAGATAAATCGTCTCCTTCTTCTGGTTGATGGACACCAGAATCATCGCGTCAGACCGGCCCACTTCACCGGAGGCACGCGTATCTGAGCCAATCAGCAGAATATTGTACACATCGTCGGAAATGGGAATGGTATAGCTGGAGCTGTCAGAGGTAACATCTTCAATATGGTCGTTCCACTGCTCCAGCTCCGAAGCGGTGGCCTCCAGCTCGTCCTTCTTGTCCTCTTCGTCCAGCTGCTCCAGATAAGAGTTTTCAGCCGTTTCCGCCGGCAGCTCTTCCGCCGTGGACACGGTAGCAAAGTAGTCGCTGTTGGCGGCCTGGTAGTTGATGAGGTCCAGCAGGTAGTTGATAAACATGCCTACCGCGCCCAGCAGCACCACCAGGAAAATGATAACGCCAATGAGGACCTTTTTCTTCGTAGACATCCGGCTCGTTTCTTCTTCGTCATCGTCATCTTCGTCGTCCTCATCGTCCTCGTCATATTCGTCATCGTATGCTTCGTCGTATTCCTCGTCCTCGTCGTACGCGTCGTCATACGCATCGTATTCCTCGTCGTATGCTTCGTCGTATGCCTCGTCTTCGTAGGAATCGTCTACAGGCTCATCGGATTCGTCATACTCCGCCTGCTCGTCGTCCAGGTATTCCTCCTGAATTTCCTCGCCGGCGGGATGTCCCTTTTTCCGGCGGGATTTATCCTTGGGCGCCGGAATGCCCTCTTTGGATTCGTGCTTTGATTTTTTCGGACTGTCGCCAAACAACTTCATATCATCATTCCCACTTTAATTTTTTCGTAATTCGCTCAAGATATTTATTATAGAGTGTGCGCAGTAAAAAGTCAATGTCAGACCGCTTCTCTCCCGGTGCGGAGCAGCCCCGTCAGCCGCAGCATACATCCGGGCACATCCACATGCTCCGGGCATATCGATGCACAATGACCGCAGCCCACGCAAAACCCAGGCTGATTTTGCTCCGGCAGTGCACGGATTTTCTCCGCCGCCTTCCAAAAGCTCTGGTTTGCATTTAATATTCCCAGAATCGTGGGAATATCCAGCTCCATGGGGCAGCTTCGGCATTGGCCACAGCCGGTGCAGCAGGTAATGAGTGACTCGGGCAAGCCTTCACGCTCCTTCCGTTTTTGCTTCCCCTAGTATCCTGCCAAAGCCCCTGTATGTCAAGAACAAAACGGTATCAAATATTGCATTTCCGTATCACGGCGCACTTGCCGGGAGCCGTTGTGACTCCTAATTTTTCGCCGCTTTCTTCGCCAAAAGCGTCCCCAATTCCTCCGGGTTTTGAGCAATGGCACAGGCCCCGGCCCTGCGCATTTCGTCCACATCGCCATAGCCCCAGGCAACGCCAATGGTGGGAATGTCATGGGCCGCCGCGCCAATTACGTCGAAAGCCGTATCGCCCACCATCACGGTTTTCTGCGCCCGGCCCTCCAGCTCCAGGAGGTAGGCAATCACAGCTTCCTTGCTGTCTCGGCCGCTGTCCATGGATGCTCCGCAAATTCGGGTGAAATATTGGCTCAGCTCGAATTTATTGAGGATTTCTACCGCAGTAGATTCCGGCTTGGAGGTCGCCACATACAGCCGATGTCCCTGGGCTTTTAGCGTCCGGAGCAGGTCCTCAATGCCCGCATAGGGGATATTCTCAAACTTCCCCACGGTAAGATAGCGGCTGCGGAATACCGTGATAGCCTCCTCCACCCGGTCCGCCGGTACGCCGAACTTGGGAAAGCTCTCCCGCAGCGGCGGCCCAACAAAGCACCGAAGCTGCGTCCGGTTCTCAATGTGAATGCCAAAGTGGTCTAGGGCCAGCTGTGCGCATTTTGTAATCCCCTCGCCGGAGTCGGTAAGGGTGCCGTCCAGGTCAAACAGAATCACCATGGTTCTCTCTCCATTGCTCAGAATTGCAGCGTTTTGCCGCTCCTTATAAAATACCATAAATCGCGGTAAATGCCCAGTAAAATTCCACCAGATTACAGGAAAAAGGCCACCTGACGGTGACCTTTTTTGTATCGTTATTTGTTCCGCTCTACCATGCTGACGGCATCGGCAATCAGCGCCGCAATTCCGTCGGTATCCAGCATTGAGGTATCCACCGAAAGCATTGCGCTGCCTGCATCGCCCCACTTTTTGTGGGTGAAGAAATTATAGTAATCTGCCCGAGCCTTATCCTGCTTTTTGATGGTCTTTTCGGCCAGGGTGGGGTTGGTGATAGACTGCTCGGTCATCACCCGCCCTACCCGATACTCCATGGGTGCATGGAGGAATACGGTCAGCAGATTTTTCTTTTCCCGCAGGATGTAGTCGGCGCAGCGGCCCACGATGACGCAGTTATCCGCCTGGGCAACCTTCCGAATGATATTAAACTGCGCAAAGGCCAGCTGCTGATTCAGCGGCAGATTGTCGCTGGTGGCCGCGCCGGTCATATACAGGCTATAAATCAGGCTGCCGCTGGGCTTTTCGTCGTAATGCTGCATTGCCGCAGGGGAAAAACCACTCTCTTCCGCAGCCATGGTCAGGATTTCTTTGTCATAAAAGGCGTATCCCAGCCGCTTGGCTACCTTTTCACCAATCTCTCTTCCGCCGGACCCAAACTGTCTTCCAATTGTGATAATCATAGGAACACCGCCTTATTAAAAATTTGGAGCTATGTGCCCATCTTCATCTTTAGAATAGCACTTTTCGTGAGAAATATCAACTTTTAATTTGAATTAAATTCACATTTTATTTACTATGCACAATCAGAATCTTAAAAATCCGTCAAAACCGCAAAACCTTAATCAGGTTGGTGGAACCGCTGATGCCCACAGGAATGCCCGCAGTGACCACCGCCAAATCATCCTCCTGTACATAGCCCAAGTCCCAGGTACGGCTTCGGGCCAGGTTCAGCAGCTTATCCGTGGAGTCCACCACCGGAGCCAGCGCCGTCTCTACGCCCCAAACCAGACTCAAAAGCCGCCGGGTCCGTTCATCCACTGTCAGCGCCAAAATCGGGCAGCCGGGACGGTACCGCGCCACAGCCTTGGCGGTAATACCGCGGTTGGTAACGGTCACAATGGCCTTGGCATCCAGCTCCATGGCCGTGGTGCAGCAGGCCCGGGAAATGGCAAGGCCCACATTGCGGCTATGGACAATCTCCTGCCCGCAGAAGTCCTTCCAGTAGTCGATGCTGCCTTCCACATGCTGGGCAATGTCCGCCATAGTGGTCAGCGCCTCCACGGGATATTTACCGGACGCGGTTTCGCCGGACAGCATTACCGCGCTGGCTCCGTCGTACACCGCCTGGGCTACATCGTTGACCTCTGCCCGGGTGGGCCGGGGGTTACGAATCATGGAATCCAGCATCTGTGTTGCCACAATGACGTTTTTCCCCGCCTTCCGACAGCGCTGAATGATTTCCTTCTGAAGCATGGGCACCTGATAGCTGGGCACCTCCACGCCAAGATCGCCCCGGGCCACCATAATGCCGTCTGCTGCCTCGATGATTTCATCGATGTTATCAATGCCCTGCTGATTTTCAATCTTTGCGATGATCTCTACGCTTCCGGCGCCCACCCGCTCCAGCAGGCTACGGATGTCCTTCACGTCCTGGGCAGACCGGGTAAAGGAAGCGGCAATGAAATCAAAGCCATTCTCCACCGCAAACAGAATGTCGCTGCGGTCCTGAGGGGACAAAAACGGCAGATCCACCGGCGTACCCGGCAGATTGATGCCCTTACGATCCTTTACCTCGCCGCCGTTTGCCACGGTGCAGACCACATCATCCCCGGAAATCTCCTGCACAATCAGTTCAATGAGCCCATCGTCGATGCAGATGCGCACCCCAGGCTCCACCACATGGCTAAGGTTGGGATAGCTGGTGGAGCAGCCGGTTTCGTCTCCCATTCGGCCATCGCCGTAAAATGTAAACGTTTCGCCAGCCTTCAAGGTCGCTTTGCCGCCCTGGAACAGTCCCGTGCGGATTTCCGGGCCCTTGGTGTCGCACATGGTGCCGATAGGCAGGCCCAGCTGCTCCCGAATCTCCTGAAGCAGATTCAGCTGTGCCAGATGGCTGTCATGATCTCCATGGGAAAAATTCATCCGGGCGACATTCATTCCCCCAAGGCAGAGCTTTTTCAGTACTTCCTTATCCATGGTTGCTGGCCCCATGGTGCAGATGATCTTTGTTTTGCGCATTGGAAACCCTCCTTGCCTCCCGGCACAATCATTGTATGAGATATTTGCCCCACGGTTTCTTTGGGGCAGTATCGTATCTTTCTTGTCTATATTATACCATACGTTTGTAACAGCGCAACCCAAAACCGCGCATTTCCCGAAAATTTACGAAAAAATGCCGTCCACGATACCGCAGGCAGCATTTTGTGATATTTTATTAGGGCAATACCGCATAAATTGGCGGCGAGGATTCAGCCAGAGATTTTTCGTCGGAAAAAGGCAGTTTTTCGCAGGCATACTTTGTGTATGTCAAGAAAAAATAACGCATTTCCGGCGAAAAAGATTTCTGGGGTCCCCGCCAAAGCCCAGCGTAAGCGGGTTTGGTGGGGAGAGGAGGCGTAGCGTAGCGACTGAGCTTTTGCCCAAAAAGGCAAAACGAAGGATGCGCAGCTTACGACGACGAAGCCCGACGACACATTTGTGCGGTGTTGCC
>CAVJLG010000036.1:0-61039 GCA_963650135.1 Barnesiella intestinihominis
TCAACTTTTTTGTCTATTTCCCCGTATCCCATGGCAATATTCACAAACACCGGGGAATTTCCCGGCAATTTCCCGATTCATTTTTGTGCAATGTGTCTTGAAACGTTCAATTTTTAGCCTGCTAATTAACGATCCTTTTGGATTATTTTCCGTCAAAATTCGAACTTTTTCTCATTTTTTCGTAAATCTGACCAACTTCTAATTCTGCTATCATTCTATGAAAAACGGACGCAGCTTAGAACATTTCGCCCAAACCGCGCCCGAAAAAATTTTTTTATTTTTGCCCGATGCCCTCCGGTGATCCGCGGAGACACAGCGTTCGTTTCCCCTCTGCCAGGGCCTTTGCCACAGGATTGCCCAGCTCCCGCTCTAAAATCCGCTTCAGGGTCCGGACCCCATAGCCGTCCCGCTGCCACCGGGCCAGGAGATACTCCACCATATCCCCCTCCAGGGTCAGGCTGCACCCTGCCCTTTGGGCCTGGGCCGTAAACTCTGCCAGCAGCTTTTCCGCAATGCCCCGGCGGCTTTCCGCATCCAGGGGCGAAAATGGTACGATGGCGTCCAGCCGTCCCAGGAACTCCGGGGAAAAGCAGCGCTCCAGCTCCCGGCGCAGTGCATTGTCCCGCTGATTCTCCGCCCGGCAGAAGCCCAGGGTCCCCTGCCGCCCCTGAATCGCCTCTGATCCCAGATTACAGGTCATCACCACCACGGTGTTCCGGAAGTCCACCCGCTCCCCCTCCGCATCGCTAAGAGCCCCTTCGTCCATGATTTGCAGCAGCAGACCCCGGACGTCGCTGTGGGCTTTTTCCACCTCGTCAAACAGTACCAGAGAATAGGGCTGACTGCGCACCTTTTCCGTGAGCATACCGCCCTCCCCGTAACCGGCATAGCCAGGGGGGGCACCAATTAACGTCGCGGTGCCGTTTTTTTCACTGAGCTCCGTCATATCCAGTCGAATCAGCGCGTCCTTTCTTCCATAGAGCTCCCGGGCCAGCGCCCGGCACAGCTCCGTCTTTCCCACACCGGTAGGCCCCGCAAATAAAAAGCACCCCAGGGGCCGCCGCTCCTCCCGCAGGCCCAATCGGCTGCGCAATAGGGTTTCCGCCACGGTTCTGACGGCTTCCTCCTGCCCCAGGATCTGCTTGCTCAGCCGCTCCTTTAAGGTTATCAAACTGTCGTCAGCGGTTTCCAGCAGCTCTGCCACCGGGATTCCCGTCTCCCGGGCGATGATCCCCGCAATATGCTGCCGGTCCACCACCAATGCCCCCTTGCCCCGGAACCGCTGGGTGATCTCCTGGCCCAGCTGCCCCAGCTGATCCCGCAGCTGGGCCGCCTTTTCATACTGTCCCTGCTGGGCGGCATCGTGCATGTGCTGCTCCAGCTGCCGCCGCTTCCGGCGATCCTGGCCCGTCACCCGCTGCTCCAGCCCCAGCCGTACCATGGCCGCCGCCTCGTCCATCACGTCCACTGCCTTATCCGGCCAGCATTTCTGGGGCAGATACCGCCCGGACATGGTAACCGCCGCCGCAATGGCCCCGTCGGTATAGCACACCTGGTGAAACTTCTGAAATTCCCCCTGGAGCCCCCGAAGAATCTCCATGGTTTCCTCCTCCGAAGGCTCCGGCACCTCCACCTGGGAAAAACGGCGGCTGAGGGCAGCATCCCGGAGGATATACTTTCGGTATTCCTTCCCGGTGGTGGCACCGATCATCTGGATTTCGCCCCGGCCCAAAGCAGGCTTTAAGATGTTCGCCGCATCCACCGCCCCCTCTGCGGAACCGGCCCCCACCATGGTATGCATTTCGTCCACAAACAGAATGATATTCCCCGCCCGGGTCACCTCGTCGAGGATATCCCGCAGCCGCTCTTCAAATTCGCCCCGGTATTTGGTGCCCGCCACCAGCGAGGACATATACAGCGCCACCACCCGCTTTTCCCGCAGGGCATCGGGCACCTCGCCCCGGATGATCTCCTGGGCCAGTTTTTCCGCCAATGCCGTTTTCCCCACCCCGGGCTTTCCCACCAGGGCAATGTTGTTCTTGGTCTTCCGGCAGAGAATCTGCACCATCTGCTCCACCTGGGTTTCCCGGCCAATCACCGGCATGCAGCCCCCATCCGCCGCCTTCTGGGTTAAATCCTGGCTGAATCGGTCCAGCAGCTTTGTCACCATTGTATTTCCTCCCGCTATCTTCTTTCGGCTCAGCTCCAGCGCCCCGGTAAACAGCCGGTCCTGGTCCGCATTCAGCATTCTGAGAATACTGCCGCCCTCGCTGCCGGTCACCCGCAGAATTCCCAGCAGCAGATGCACCGGCTCCACCTGCCCGGCGCCCAGGCGTTCTGCATCCATGGCCGCCGCACAGACGCACCGCCGGGCCTCCTCCGTCAGTCCCTGCTGACCGCCGCATCCGGGGTTGCCCTGGCCCCAGCGCTCCTGGGTAGCCCGCAGAATCCGTTCCGTCTGGGCCCCCTCCCGGCACAGGAGCCCGCCGGTTCCCTGGTCATGGGATACCCCTGCCAGCAGATGCCCGCTGCCAACACCGCTGTGCCCCAGCAGCGCCGCCGTACTCTCCGCCCATTTCAGCGCCGTGATTCCGGCGGGTGAGAACCGATTCTGCCCCATGCGTATCCCTCCTTGCCTCTTCATCCTGTCCAAATCCCGGCGCTTTCAAACATTTGTCACAGGAAAAGCGAAAAATCACACCAGAAAAGATTTGCTTTTTCCGAAATCCGTGTTACAATGAAGGAAATTAGGCGGTGCCGCAGCAATGCGGGATTGCCCAAGACCATAAATGGAGGTGTACCAAATGGCATATCAGATTAACGGCGACTGCATTTCCTGCGGTCTTTGCGCCAGCAACTGTCCTGTAGAGGCAATTGCCGCCGGTGACGAGCATTACGAGATCAACGCCGACGCTTGCATCGACTGCGGCACCTGCGCTGACAACTGTCCTGTAGAAGCAATCGCTCAGGCTTGATGTACCTAACCACAAATGGGCGCCGCTAACTTGGCGGTGCCCATTTCCTTTGCCTCTGGAAAGGAGCTGCTCCATGCCCGAAACCCTTTGGGACGGCGGTCCCATCCTCCACCAGGCCCCGGGGGTGTTCCCCATGGGCACCGATTCCATTCTGCTGGCGGACTTCTCCCATCCCGGAAAGCGGGACCGGATTCTGGATCTGGGCACCGGCTCGGGAATTCTGCCGGTACTGCTGCTGAGTATGCGCCCCGACGCCACCGCCTCCGCCGTGGAGCTCAGCCCCGACGCCTGCGCGCTGGCCCAACAGAATTTTCAATGCAACGGCCTTTCTGACCGGGTTCGTCTCATTCCCGGGGATCTCCGGCAGCATCGGGACTTCATTCCCGCAGGGGCCTTTGATCTCACCGTGTCCAATCCCCCGTATTTTGAAACCGGCACCGGCTATGACGCCTCCTTCGGTTTAAAGGACGCCCGGGGGGATGGCAGCTGCACGTTGGAGGATCTATGCACCGCAGCAAGCTGGGCCACCCGATGGGGCGGTCGGTTTTGCGTGGTATTTCGTCCGGAGCGGCTTTGCAGTCTGTTCGTGGCCCTGAAACAGGCCGGATTCGAGCCAAAGCGGCTGCGCCCGGTCCATCATCACCCCAATGCGCCGGTGAATCTCATTCTGGTGGAAGCACGGCGGGGCGGAAGTCCCGGACTGCGCTGGGAAAACGACCTCTATCTCTACACCCCGGAGGGCAGCGAATCCCCGGAGCTGCGCCAAATCTACCGCCGAAGCTGATTTTCATCTCATCAAAAGGAGAACGTTATGTCTGGTATGCTCATTCTTGTGCCCACCCCCATCGGGAATTTGGGCGATATCTCTCCCCGGGCCGCCGAGGCTCTGGAGCAGGCGGATTTCATTGCCGCCGAAGACACCCGGGTATCCATTAAGCTGCTGAACCATCTGGGGCTCAAAAAGCAGCTCATTAGCTATCACGAGCACAATAAGCTGGAAAGCGGCCCCCATATTCTCTCCCGGCTGCAAGGCGGCGAATCCTGCGCCCTGGTGACCGATGCTGGCACCCCCGCCATTTCCGACCCCGGCGAGGACCTGGTGCAGCTGTGCCGGGAAAACGGAGTGCCTGTGACCGCCATTCCCGGGCCCTGCGCCGCCATCACCGCCCTGGCCATGTCCGGGCTGCCCACGGGCCGCTTTACCTTCGAGGGCTTTTTATCGGTGAACAAGCGCTCTCGCCGGGAGCATCTCCAGTCCCTTCTGGAGGAAACCCGCACCATGATCTTCTACGAGGCCCCCCACAAGCTTCTCACCACCCTGGGGGATATGCAGGAGGCATTCGGCCCCGACCGCCCCATCTGCCTGTGCCGGGAACTCACCAAGCTCCATGAGGAAGCGGTAAAAACCACCATCGGTCAGGCCCTGGCCCATTACCAGGAAAACAGCCCCCGGGGCGAATACGTCCTGATTGTGGGCGGCGCTGCCCCCAAGGTGCAGGAGGCCCCCTCCATGGACGACTGCATCGCCCGGGTCAACGCGCTCCGGGAAGCGGGCCTTTCCATGAAGGACGCGGTGAAGCAGGTAAGCAAGGACTGCGGCATCCCCAGGAACACCCTTTACGACGCTGTACTTCAATCAAACAACTCCTAGAATTTTTATAAAAAATACAAATCCATAACGACGCGCAAAAATCCCCACAGCCAAGGAAAGGCTGTGGGGATTCTTTTGTGATGTAACGCTTAGATCTTTTTCATTTCGTCCAGGCAGGTTCTGCAAATGTTGCGGCCCTTATAGTTGACAACATCCTTTGCGTCGCCGCAGAAAATGCAGGCAGGCTCATACTTCTTGAGAATAATTGTGGAGCCCTCTACATAGATTTCCAGAGAATCACGCTCTGCAATCTCCAGGGTACGGCGAAGCTCGATGGGCAGAACAATGCGTCCCAGCTCGTCAACTTTTCTTACAATACCGGTTGATTTCATAATTTACTGTCTCCTTTTCCATAACCGTGAGCCTAGCGCTCTTAGGGATATTATAGGAATCCCTCGATTTTTTGTCAATAGTTTCTACAAAAATTTCGCTAATATTTGTTATTTTCACAATTCAACCCCACAAAATTTGTTAATGTTTGCTTTTATTTTCAATGAATGAGAGGATGTGACGCAATGGCCTTATCCTATCTCTGGGCCGCAATGGTGCTGATTTCGATGCTCTCCGGCCTACTTCTGGGGCGCATGGATGCAGTCTCTTCCGCTGCCGGTCAAGGGGCCCAGAGTGCCATTGAGACGGCGCTGCTGCTGGCCGGGCCCCTCTGCCTCTGGTGCGGCGTAGGCGAGCTGATGCAGCGCACAGGGCTTCGGGACAAGCTTGGTCGGCTGCTTCGTCCGCTTTTGGGCAGACTGTTTCCCGGCCTCAAGGAACATTCATCCGGCTTCTCGGCCCTGTGCGCCAATGTTACGGCCAATTTGCTGGGTCTGGGCAACGCCGCCACCCCCATGGGCATCGCCGCCTGCCGGTCCATGAACGACGGCACCGGCAATCCCACCCGGGAGCAATGCCGTCTGGTGGTGATGAACACCGCCTCCATTCAGCTGCTCCCCACCACCGTTGCCGCCCTGCGCGCCGGATTGGGCTGCGCTGCTCCGCTGGATATTCTCCCGGCGGTGCTGCTCAGCTCCCTGTGCTCGGTTTCTGCGGGGCTCCTGGCCTGCCGGGTGCTGGAGGGGCGGCATAAATGACTGCGGATTTGCTGATTCCCGGGATTCTGCTCCTGTGCGCCGGTGCAGGACTATACCGCAGGGAAAATATCTACGATGCATTGACCACCGGCGCATCCCAGGGCCTTGGGCTGCTAAGAACCATTGTCCCCTCTCTGGTCATCCTGCTGTGTGCCATCGGGATGCTCCGGGCCAGCGGGTTCCTGGACCTGCTTGGCAGCTGGCTACAGCCTTTGTGCCGGGTGCTGGGACTGCCCCCGGAGGTGCTGCCCCTGATGCTGGTTCGGCCCTTCAGCGGCAGTGCAGCCCTGGCGGTGGGCGCTGAGCTGATGACCCAATATGGCGTGGATTCGCAGATCGGACGAACCGCCGCTGTGATGCTGGGCTCCTCGGAAACCACATTCTACACCATCACCGTCTACTTTGGCGCGTCGGGCCTGAAGCGCACCCGCAACGCCATTCCCGCCGCCCTGATTGCCGATCTCACCGGTTTTCTCAGCGCCGCCTTTTTTACCCGACTGTTCTTCCCGGCATAAAAAAGGAGCCCCGGCCACCGCCGAAGCTCCAAATTTGATTCTTTACTGGGGCAGCGCCGCTTCCTGCCGTCGAACGTCGATCACAAAGGAATTCAGGCCCTTGACCTCTTCCTCGATTTCGATGCCATAGGAGATTTCCAAATGGCCGCCATCGGGCCCCAGCTCATTTTTCAGCCGCCGGGCCTTTACGCCGATGGTCAGCGCTCCAAATCCAACGTTATAAAGGGATACGTCCTTCTTGCCCTTTTCAAACACCATTTTAGACTGAATCGCCCCGGTGCGGACCAGCTCCACCCGTTCGCCCTTGACGGTAAAGGTGGTGGTGGTGCCCTCCATGCCGGTGGCCTCCGATTCCTCATAGGAGAGGTAAACGGTGTCGCCCTCCATCTTCATGGTGCCCTCTGTAACCACCTGTACGGTCTGGGATTCCTCGCCGATAAACCGCTGGGTCCCCTCCACCGAGATGATAACCGATTGTGTCATAACTCAGTACCTTTCAATATCGATTTTTCCCACCAGCTCTTTCACCGGCTTTTCCAAAAAGGCCGACGCCATCTGTGAAAAGCCCTCGGTGGTATCGCTGACATAGTATTTATAAGCGCCCCCGGAGGCAACTCCTGAGAGCATGTCCGCCCGCTTTAGGGTTTCTGCCAGCTGGCACGCCGCTTCCTTGCCGGAGTTCACCAACGTCACCTCAGGGCCCATAAACTCTGTGATGACATCCCACAGCAGCGGATAATGGGTGCAGCCCAGCACCAGGGTATCGCAGCACCAGTCCTTCAGCGGCTGGAGATACTCCCGCACCACCTGCTCCACCACCAGGTCCCCGGGCTTCGTCCGGAAATTCTCCACCAGCGGCACCAGCAGCGGGCAGGCAATGCTCCGGACCTGGGCCCGGGGATTGATCTCCCGAATGATGCCGTCATAGGCTCTGCCCCGGATGGTGGCATTGGTCCCAATCACGCCGATGCGGTTATTTTTTGTGACCATCGCCGCCTTTTTTGCCGTGGGCCGGATGGCGCCGCAGATGGGCAGGTCATATTCCCGCTGCACCTGGGCCCCTGCCGCCGTATCGGCTGTGTTGCAGGCAATCACAATGGCTTTGATGTCGAATTGCAGCAGGAAGTTGATGTCCTGCCGGGTATATTTCAGCACCGTTTCCGGGGATCTGCCGCCGTAGGGCACCCGGCTGGTATCGCCGAAATAGATGATATCCTCACCGGGCAGCTGGTCCATCAGCTGGCGGACCGCAGTCAATCCCCCCAGGCCCGAATCAAATACGCCAATTGGCCGCTTATCCACGGTTATCCCTCCATCGCCAGGGAGATTAGCTCATCCACCAGGGTATCGTTGGGAACGCCAGCCGCCTCAAACAGCTTGGGATACATGGAGATAGACGTAAAGCCCGGGATGGTGTTGATCTCATTGAATACCACTTCCTCCCCCTCATAGGTCAGGAAGAAGTCCACGCGGCTCAGGCCCTTGCAGCCCAAGGCCTCATAGACCGTAACCGCAGCCTTCCGGAGCCGCTCTGCCGCATCCGGGGAGATGTCCGCGGGAATCTCGGTGCGGGACTCCGTGGAGATGTACTTTGCGTCATAGTCATAGAACTCCGCCCCGGCGATGACCTCGCCCACCACCGATGCAATGGGGTTCTTGTTGCCCAGTACCGCAACCTCTACCTCATGGCCGGAGATAAATTCCTCTACCAGCACCTTGTCGTCAAACTCGGCTGCCTTTTTCAGCGCGTCCTTCAGCTCTTGGGTATTTTTTACCTTGGAAACGCCCACGGAAGAGCCGGTGCCGGAGGGCTTGACGAACAGCGGATATTCCCCACCGGACTCAATGTCCCGAACCAGGCGGCCCATGTCCTCCTGAATGCTCTGCCGGCGGGCCAGATACCAGTTGGCCTGACGTACACCCGTCTCGCCCACCACCAGCTTGGTCATGGTTTTATCCATGCAGGAGGCCGAAGCGGTAACGCCGGGGCCCACGCAGGGCACGCCTGCCACCTGCATCAGTCCCTGGATGGAGCCGTCTTCGCCGTTTTCTCCATGGAGCACCGGGAAGCAGCAGTCAATGGGCACCATCTCCAGGCCCTCCGGCTTCATCAGCAGCAGGCCCTGGCCCCGGGAAGGAGACAGCGCTGCATCGCATACGCCCGGAATCTCCTGCCAGCGGTTTTCCTTGATTGCAGTATAGTCCTCAGATGGGTAGTATTTCCACTGCCCCGCTTTGGTGATGCCCACTGCATAGACATTGTATTTGGAACGGTCAATATGGCTCAGCACAAACTCCGCAGAGCGCAGGGATACCTCGTGCTCGGGAGATACGCCGCCAAACAGGACCAAAAGATTCTTCATGATTTCCACCTCATACATTGAACGATATACTTGACTATCCTTATATAATATGATAAAACGGGATATAAAACAAGGGGTTATCTCCATTTTTCCCGGAAACACATGAATTTCCCGTAAACTCTTTCCGAATCAGTGGAAATTCTGCCCCGAACCGTATATAATGAAGAAAAGGAGGGATGCGCCATGCAAATGGAACTAACAGAAAAGGAGTTCCGGCGGCTGCTGGACATGGTTTATATCGGCAACTGGATTCTCAATTCTACCCGTGGGTCTGACCGTTTTTCGGACTATGACCAGGTAGAGAGCCGTATTTTCTCCTACTGCAAGGATCACGGTATGGGGTCCCTGACGGAAACCTGGAACGGTCATCCGGTGCCCTCCCGTGCCTTTGCCGAGGGCGGCATCCACGAGGCCATCATGGACTATGAAGACGCGGTGTTTTTCGACATTCTGGCGGAGGAATTGGCCCGCCGGGATATGGACTACGCCCCCATCTCCAACCAGAACTATGATGAGCTCATTGAGCGGATGGACGAATACATGGAAGAATTCGAACGCAACGGAACCGACCGCTTGCAGGTAGAGGATTTATAACGGACCATAGCAAGACTGCTGCACATTCCCGTGCAGCAGTCCTTTTTTATTCGTCCTTGGGCTTCAGCATGCCCATTCGGTGGTGCTTTCGACATAGGGCAATATAGCTGTCGTTGGCCCCCAGTACCACCTGGTCGCCCTGGGTAATCATCTCGCCCTTTTCGTTAAACCGGGCGTTGCAGGTGGCGGCTTTTCCGCACCAGCAGACGGTTTTGATCTCCTCGATCACATCCGCCCAGGCCAGCAGCCACATGCTGCCCGGGAACAGATTCCGCTGGAAATCCGTCCGCAGTCCATAGCAGATCACCGGCACCCCGAGATCGTCCACAATATGTACCAGAAACTCCACCTGGTCCTTGGTGCAGAACTGGGCCTCATCCACGATGATGCAGTCATATTTCTGAATTTCTTCCGAGGTCATGGTCACCAAATGCTCCACATAGTCGCACTTCTGCCGCAGCCCCATCCGAGACGCCACATAGCCCTCGCCGTCCCGGTCATCCAGCTGAGGCTTCACCAGCAGCGCCGTTTTGCCCCGTTCATAATAGTTATAGCCCACCATCAGCGCATTGGCAGTTTTGGAGCTGCCCATTGCACCGTATCGAAAATATAGCTTTGCCATGCTCCCTCCCGCGCGGAAAATCCTCCGCGATTTCGCAGCGCCACTCCGGCGCGGTATTGTCTAGGGCAACACCGCACAATTGCGGCTGCGGGCTTTGACGGTTCTTTTACGCCACAAATCCGCTGCGAAACCTTGAAATACACAAAGTATTCCTGCGCTTTCACAGCAAATTTCTGACGTAAAATTCCTCGCCAAATCTCCTTGCCGAATGATACGGTTTTGCCCTGAACGCTATTCTATCTTATTTCCATGCGGTTTGCAACCCCAAAACCAGGTCAAGGCCCCCGGTTGGTTATCCCGGAGGCCTTGCCACGCTATCCTGTAAAAATTCTCGACACGCAATAGACGATGCCGTAGAGCACGCTGGCCCCCACGCCGTATACCAGCACCGGCCCTGCAATGGTAAACAGCTTTGCACTGACCCCCATCACAAAGCCCTCGGTTTTAAACTCCATGGCCGGTGAAACCACCGAATTGGCAAAGCCTGTGATGGGCACAATGGTACCGGCCCCGGCCACCTTGGCAAGCCGGTCATAAATCCCCAGGCCCGTAAGCAGCGCGCCCAGGAATACCATGGTAATCGATGTTGCCGTTGCGGCCAAATCGTCACTGAGCCCCAGCGCGCTCCAACCGTTCAGCACCAGATGCCCCAAAACGCAAATCAATCCGCCGGTCCAGAAGGCATTGAGGGTGTCCACCCAGATGTGGGAATTGGGGGAATACTCCTTCACCAGCCGGTCATACTGTATACTGCTGATTTTCATGCTATCATCTCCCGGCTTAGTATCGCCAGATTGCCGAAAATTATGTATTCAAGAAAACAGCATGGGGAACCAATTAGACAGCCAATAGCCCAGCACAAAGGACGCAAGATTGCCCACCACGGCATATGCAACGGGGTGCTTTCCCTCGGCATAATACCGGTCCGCCAGCTTCGGCAGCGCCAGATAATATACCAGTCCTTCCACCAGAATCACTGCAAACTCAGCCAAGGCATACTGCATCACATAGAACACAAACATATGCACCGAGCCCTGGGTCAAAATCAGCAGATTCATGGCCAGCTGGGTCGCGCAATTTACGGCGAAGATCAGCTGCAGCTGCCGTTTTGCCGTAAAGCCAAAGCAGGCCGCCAGCAGACTTTCGATCACCACCGTCACCGCCAGCCGCAGCAGGAACGCCGCCACCTGCCACAGAACATTATATTTCCGCGTCACCGGAAAGGTTCCCACGGCGCTGTTCCAGTTGCCCTTCAGATCGGCAAAGTCCACCTGATAATAGCTGTCAAAGGCATACTGGCTTAGAATTTCCTTACTGACTTCAACGTAGCCGGTATCCGGGATGCAAACAAGAATCCGGAATTCCTCGGGCGGATAATAGTCCAAGGCATAGGCCCCGTCTCCGGTGAGCTTCTGAAGCCCTCCAGCAAACACCAGCCCATCCGGGTCCTCATAGGCCACAAGCCGATTCCACACCGTTGGATTCTGAATCTCCGGCTGATCCGCAATCGTGATCCGGTGATAGGGTCCGCCCAGCTGATCTTCTTTTGCCACCAGGGTAACATAATACTCCTGATCCCCTGCGCCCGTAAACTCCACCACCACCGACGGCTTTGGCCCGAAGTCTGCAAAGGCGTAGATGCCCAGCGCTGCCATCAAAATCAGCACCATAGGAATGCGTCTTAGGATTGCTTTTATCATTTCTTCCCCTCTTTTCCCGCTTTTCTGTGAAAGACGGTTTTGGTGACCCCATAACCGGATACGGACCCCCAAAAAACACGATCACAAGGTAATACCGCATAAATTGGAAGAACGTCTTTCAATCGTATAGACGCAAAAAACGCGCTGCATGTTTCCATGCAGCGCGAAATTTATAAAAATTATACCAGCTCAATGACAGCCTTTTCAGCAGCGTCGCCGCGGCGAACGCCGATCCGGGTGATTCTGGTATAACCGCCGTTGCGCTCAGCGTAGGAAGGAGCGATCTCCTTGAACAGCTTGGTCACAACGTCCTCCTTGGTGATGAAAGCAAGCGCTCTGCGGCGATCTGCCAGAGTGCCGCCCTTACCCAGGGTAATCATCTTCTCAGCGATAGGCTGAACTTCCTTGGCGCGGGTCACAGTAGTCTCAATGCGGCCCTTCTCCAGCAGGTCGGTGGTCAGCTGCCGAAGCATAGCCTTCCGCTGCGCGGTAGTTCTGCCGAGTTTACGAGTTCCGAACATTCTTATTTACCTCCTTTGCGAAAGGGTACGCTTAGTTGTTTGAGGAGCTGCCGTCGCTGGCAAGGCTCAGGCCCATCATCGCCAGCTTGTTCTGGACTTCCTCCAGAGACTTTCTGCCCAGGTTACGGACCTTGATCATATCCTCACCGGAGCGAGTAATCAGGTCCTGCACAGTGTTGATGTTTGCGCGCTTGAGGCAGTTAAAGCTTCTGACAGACAGATCCATTTCCTCGATGCTCATCTCCAGCACCTTATCCTTGACGCTCTCCGGCTTATCCACGATGGTGGACTTGCTTGCCACAGACTCGCTCAGGTCGGTGAACAGCGCCAGGTGATCCGTGAGGATTTTGGCGCCCAGGGACACGGCGTCCCGGGCACTGATGGTGTTGTCGGTCCAAACCTCGAGGGTCAGCTTGTCATAGTCGGTCATATTGCCAACGCGGGTGTTTTCCACGGTGAAGTTGACCTTGTATACAGGCGTGTAGATGGAGTCGATGGGAATCACACCAATAACGGTCTGTGCAGTCTTGTTCTTGTCAGCAGGAACATAGCCGCGGCCGTGGCTCAGCGTAATCTCCATGTTAAACGTAGCATCGGGGCCCAAGGTGCAGATGTGAAGCTCGGGATTCAGAATCTCAACTTCGCCGTCTGCCTTGATATCACCGGCGCATACCTCCCGCTCGCCCATGGCCTCAATATAGACGGTCTTGGGACCCTGGCAGTGCAGCTTCGCAATGATGCGCTTGACGTTTAGTACGATCTCAGTAACATCTTCCTTGACGCCGGGGATGGTGGAAAACTCATGCTGGACACCTGCGATCTTGATGGAAGTAGCCGCGGTGCCGGGCAGAGAAGAAAGCAGAATTCTTCTCAGGCTATTGCCGAGGGTTGTGCCGTATCCTCTCTCCAGGGGCTCAACTACATACTTACCGTAGGAAGTATCCTCTGCGGAGTCGATGCATTCAATGCGAGGCTTTTCAATTTCTACCATATAGGAAATACCCTCCTTGTAACCGCGATGAAAATCGCATTTGATTCAGCTTACAGATAATCGAGGGCTTATTGTTACTTGGAGTACAACTCAACGATAAGATGTTCAGCGATCTCGAAGTCAATGTCCTCTCTAGCGGGAGCGGCAATGACCTTACCAGTGAGTGTGTTCTTGTCTCTGTCCAGCCACTTGGGAGTAGCCGCAAAGACGTCGTCCTCCTTCAGCTTCTTGAAGAAAGCGTTGGAGCAGCTCTTCTCGCAAACTGCGACCACATCGCCGGTCTTAACCAGGTAAGAGGGAATGTTGACGCGCTTGCCGTTAACGGTAAAATGACCGTGGTTTACCAGCTGACGAGCCTCACGGCGAGTGGAAGCAAAGCCCAGTCTGTAAACGACGTTGTCCAGTCTCCGCTCGATCATGCACAGAAGCTCCTCGCCGGTGTTACCAGCCATCTTGGAAGCCTTCTCATAGTAAGCATGGAACTGCTTTTCCTGGATGCCATAAACAAACTTAACCTTCTGCTTCTCGGTCAGCTGCGTTGCATACTCAGACTTTTTGGCTCTTCTCTGGCCGCCGGGGTTCTTGTTGGAAGTTCTGCTGTAACCCATGACGGCAGGAGAAACGCCCAGCGTTCTGCAGCGCTTGAGAACAGGCTGTGTATTTCTAGCCATTGCTAATTTCCTCCTTTAAGTTATACGCGGCGGCGTTTGGGAGGACGGCAGCCATTGTGAGGAATGGGAGTCACGTCCTTAATCATGTTGACCTCGAGGCCAGCGGACTGAAGCGCACGGATGGCGGATTCACGACCCTGACCGGGGCCCTTCACATATACTTCTACGGTCTTCAGGCCATGCTCCATAGCAGCCTTGGCAGCAGTCTCTGCAACCATCTGAGCGGCATAGGGAGTGGACTTTCTGGAACCACGGAAGCCCAGACCACCGGAGGAAGCCCAGGAGATGGCATTACCGTTGAGATCGGTAATGGTCACCATGGTATTGTTGAAGGAGCTGCGGATATGCGCGGCACCTTTTTCGATGTTCTTGCGCTCACGGCGCTTTTTGATCACTTTTTTCTTGTTGGCAGCCATACATATCCCTCCTTACTTCTTCTTATTAGCAATGGTCTTCTTGGGACCCTTGCGAGTTCTGGCATTAGTCTTGGAACGCTGACCTCTAACGGGCAGGCCTCTTCTGTGGCGAGTGCCACGGTAGCAGCCGATCTCGGTGAGCCGCTTGATGTTCAGAGCGACTTCACGCCGAAGATCACCTTCGATGGTGTAGTCCTTATCGATGACGTCACGGAGGGCGGCCTCCTGATCGTCAGTCAGGTCCTTTACGCGGATGTCGGGATTAATCCCCGCCTTCTCAAGAATGTCTTTTGCACTCTTTCTGCCGATACCATAGATATAAGTCAGGCCGATCTCGACTCGCTTATCCTTCGGCAGATCAACACCGGAAATTCGTGCCATTTAACTCTGCACCTCCTTTTCTATTAACCCTGTCTCTGCTTATGCTTGGGATTTTCGCAAATCACCATAACGCGGCCCTTGCGCTTAATGACTTTGCACTTCTCGCACATGGGCTTTACGGACGGTCTTACTTTCATACTGTTAACCTCCATATTGAGAACGTGTCTCTCACTTGCTTCTCCAGGTGATCCGTCCCCGTGTCAGGTCATAGGGCGACATCTGAACGGTGACCTTATCTCCCGGAAGAATCTTAATAAAGTTCATCCGGAGCTTGCCGGAAATGTGTGCCAGAATGGTGTGTCCTCCGCCAATGTCCACAGAGAACATTGCATTCGGCAATGCATCCACTACGATGCCCTCAAGCTCAATTACGTCGTCTTTTGCCAAGATTACTCAGCCTCCTTGGTTCTGACTGTTAATGTCTGACCATAAATGGCCAAATCCCTGCGTAACTCGCTGTTGAGTACTTTGTCGCCGCTAAGAATCTTCTGGGCGACGTTAGAATCAATCCGAGCGGCAAAACGGAGATGCTTTAGCTTCTTCCGTTTGGGATTTTCCATGGTCCTTTGTTTGCCGTTGACCAGGTAGGCGTATCCGTCCTCCACCCGGAGCACATAGAACAGCCCACCCTTGTCACGACCAGCCATAGAAACGATGATATCTGCTTTAGAGATATCCATTGTCCTGCCTCTCGGTGACGGTGAGAATTTCCGGCTCGCCGTCGGTAATGAGCACAGTATTTTCATAGTGAGCAGCTCTGGTGCCGTCCACGGTTTTTGTGGTCCAGCGATCCGGCATTACATGTACGTCATAGGAACCGACGGTAACCATAGGTTCAATGGCGATGACCATGCCGGGCATCAGTCTGGGTCCGCGGCCGGGATGCCCATAGTTGGGAACCTCGGGCTCCTCATGGAGCTGCTCGCCCACACCGTGGCCAACAAACTTCCGTACCACACCAAAGCCGTTTGCCTCAACACAGGTCTGAACCGCATGGGAGATATCCGAAATACGGAAGCCTCTCTTGCAGAATTTCAGACCTTCGTAAAAGCTCTGCCGGGTCACTTCCACCAGCTTGCGGGACACGTCGTCCGTCTCGCCGCAGATGAAGGTGGCTGCGCAATCGCCGTGGAAGCCGCCCCAATAAGCGCCAACATCAACGGAGACGATATCGCCCTCCTGAATGACCTGCTTTCCGGGAATGCCGTGGATCACCACGTCGTTAATGGAAATGCAGGCGCTGGCGGGGAAACCGCCGTAACCAAGGAACGACGGAGTCGCTCCCTGGGATACGATATAGTCATGAACTGCCTTGTCGATGGCATGGGTCGTCACACCAGGACGAATCATGTCGCCGGCCACAGCTCTGGCCTCAGCGGTGATTTTACCGGCTTTGCGCATGATCTCAATTTCGTGGGGCGTTTTGATGGAGATCATACATTTGCCTCCAGAGCAGCCAGGATATCCTTGGTTGCTCCATCAATGGGCTGATTGCCCTGAACTTCCTTCAGAATGCCCATCTTCTCATAGAATGCCTTCAGGGGCTCAGTCTCGTCATGGAAGACCTTCAGCCGATTCTTGACAGTCTCGGGGGCATCATCTTTCCGGATTGCCAGCTCGCCGCCGCAGGAATCGCAGACTCCCTCGACCTTGGGCGGGTTGGCGGTAATATGATAGCTTGCGCCGCAGGAGGAGCAAACCCGGCGGCCTACCATTCTGTCCTCGATGACTTTGTCAGCGATTTCAATGGAGACAACCTTGTCGATGCGAACATCCTGCGCCACCAGCGCCTCTGCCTGGGGGATGGTTCTGGGCATACCGTCCAGAATGAAGCCCTTCTGGCAGTCGGGCTGCGCTACGCGCTCTTTCACAATTCCAACGATCACTTCGTCGGGCACCAGTTTACCGGCGTCCATATAAGCCTTCGCCTGAAGGCCAACCTCAGTGCCGTTCTTTACTGCTTCACGGAGAATGTTTCCGGTGGAGATGGTGGGAATGCCCAACTTTTCGCTGATGATCTCAGCCTGGGTGCCCTTGCCCGCACCGGGAGCACCAAGAAGAATGACGTTCATTACGATATCCCCCTTAATTACTCAAGAAAGCCCTTGTAATTCCGCATCATCATCTGTGCCTCGAGGGCCTTTGCAGTCTCCAGTGCAACGCCTACCACGATGATAACGGAAGTACCGCCAATGGCAAGGCTGGAATAGCCGGAGATGTTGGAGATGATAATCGGCAGAATTGCGACGACGCCCAGATACAGGGAGCCAAAGAGCACGATTTTGTGAATGACCTTCTGAATGAACTCAGCGGTGGGACGACCGGGCCGGAAGCCAGGAATGTAGCCGCCGTTCTTCTTCAGGTTGTTTGCGATCTCAATGGGATTATACTGGATCGCAGCATAGAAATAGCCAAAGGCAATAATCAGCAGGAAGTACACAATGGCATACAGCACACCGTTGGTATTGGTGATAGTACGCATGATGGTGGTAAACTTCCAGTCGTTTGCAGGATTATTGAAGGCCAGAATCGTAGCCGGCAGAGAAGCGATGGACTGTGCGAAGATGATGGGCATAACGCCAGACATGTTCACCTTGATGGGCAGGAACGTGCTCTGGCCGCCATACATCTTCCGGCCGCGCATCTGCTTGGCATACTGAATGGGAATCCGGCGCTCGGAATCGTTGACGAAAACGATCACAACCACGAGAGCCAGTGCCAGCACCAGGATCACCAGCACACCGCCGATGCTCTGAGCACCGCCTGCGATGTTGGTAATCACAGAGCTGACGGTGGAAGGAATCCGGGAGATAATGGAGGCAAACAGGATAATGGAAATACCGTTGCCGATACCGAACTCGGTAATCTGCTCGCCCAGCCACATGATGAATGCGGAACCGGCGGTGAAGGTAAGCACGATCACGATACCGGTGAGCACACCAGACTGAGTCAGCAGGCCATAGTTCCGCAGCATGGAGTAGTAGGCAAAGCCCATGATGAGGCCCAGGCCCACGGTCACATACCGGGTAATGCTGGCGATCTTCTTGCGTCCTTCCTCGCCGCCGTCCTTCTGAAGGCGCTCGAGGGCAGGAATCGCAATGCACAGCAGCTGCATAATAATGGAGCTGTTGATATAAGGGTTAATAGACAGCGCAAACACCGTTGCACGGGAGAATGCGCTACCGGACATGGCGTTATACAGTCCCAGGACCGTGCTGTTGAGGGTGGTATCGAAATACTCCTTCAACGCAGCCACGTCAACATACGGAACAGGCACTGCGTTACCCAGCCGATAAATCAGCAGGATAAACACAGTGAACAGGATCTTCTTACGAAGCTCCGGAGCCTTCCAGGCACCCTTAATGGTCTGAAGCATTTCTGCCACTTAGACCACCTCGGCCTTTCCACCTGCCTGTTCGATCTTTTCCTTAGCAGATTCGGAGAAAGCAGCTGCCTGAACAGTAAGCTTCTTCGTGAGGTTACCAGCGCCCAGGACCTTCAGGCCGTTGGGGCAGGTGGAGATCACGCCAGCGGCGATCAGTGCCTCGGCAGTGATAACAGTTCCCTCCTCGAAACGCTCCAGCTGGGAAACGTTTACGGAAGTCAGGGGCTTAGCGAAGATGTTGTTGAAGCCACGCTTGGGCACGCGCCGAGCGAGGGGCATCTGGCCACCCTCAAAACCTCTTCTGATCTTACCGCCGCTGCGGGCCTTCTGGCCCTTATGACCGCGACCTGCGGTCTTGCCGTTACCGGTACCATGACCGCGGCCCTTACGCTTGCCAGTCTGAACGGAGCCGGCAACCGGAGCAAGTTCATGTAATTTCATCTACTTGCACCTCCTTACTGTTCCTCGGTGACCTTCAGCAGATAGCCGATCTGGGCGATCTTGCCGCGGGTCTGAGCATTGTCGGGCTGGATGGTCTTCTGACCAATCTTGCGAAGCCCGAGAGAATTGGCTGTTGCAATGTGCTTGTCAAGTCTGCCGTTGAGGCTCTTGACCAGCTCGATTTTCAAATTTGCCATTGTTCAGCCCTCCTTAACCCAAGATTTCTTCGACGCTCTTACCTCTGATGCGAGCAACCTCTTCGGGGCCGCGCAGGGACATCAGACCGGCAAAGGTCGCCTTGACCACGTTCTGGGGATTCTTGGAGCGCATGCACTTCGCACGGATGTTGGTAATACCAGCAGCCTCCATAACGGAACGAACTGCACCGCCGGCAATCACGCCAGTACCGGTGGAAGCGGGCATCATCAGAACAGCGCCAGCGCCGTAGATGCCGGTAACCTCGTGGGGAATGGTAGTGCCGGACAGGGTGATCTGGACCATGTTCTTCTTGGCGTCGGCAATGCCCTTCAGGATTGCCTCGGAAACCTCGGAAGCCTTGCCCAGGCCATAGCCGACCTTACCCTTACCGTCGCCAACCACAACCAGTGCGGCGAACTTGTAGATACGGCCACCCTTAACGGTCTTGGAAACGCGGTTCAGGGAGACAACCTTCTCAATATACTCCTGTGCAGCTTCTTCTTTTGCACCTCTATTGTAAGCCATTCGTTTGTCCTCCTCCCCTTAAAAATCCAGGCCGCCTTCGCGGGCGCCTTCAGCCAGTTCCTGAACACGGCCGTGATAGATATAACCGCCGCGGTCAAAAACTACGTTCTCGATGCCCTTTGCCTTCGCACGCTCAGCAATCAGGGCGCCAACCTTGCGGGCAGCTTCCTTATTGCCGGTGGGGCCTTCGATGGACTTATCCAGTGTAGAAGCGGAGACCAGGGTGACGCCGTTGACGTCGTCGATGATCTGCGCATAGATGTTCGCATTGCTGCGGAACACATTCAGACGAGGTCTCTCGGGCGTGCCGGAGATCTTGCCGCGCACTCTCTTGTGGCGCTTCAGCCGCTGCGCATTTGTGTTAGGTCTTTTAATCATTTAGGCACACCTCCTATTACTTTTTACCGCCGGTCTTGCCTTCCTTGCGGCGAATGACCTCATTGGCGTATTTGATACCCTTGCCCTTATAAGGCTCGGGGGGTCTCTTCCCTCTGACCTCAGCCGCGAACTGACCAACCTGCTGCTTGTCAATGCCGTGGATGATGATCTTGTTGGTGGACTTTTCGGGGACCTCAATGGTGATGCCCTCAACTTCGTCCACAGTAACGTCGTGAGAGAAGCCAAGCTTCATAACCAGCTGCTTGCCCTTCTTCTCCACTCTGTAGCCAACGCCGTTGACCTCAAGCTCCTTCTTATAGCCCTCGGTAACACCGATGACCATGTTGTGGATGAGGGTACGGGTCAGGCCGTGGAGGCTGCGGTTCAGCTTTTCATCGTTGGGACGGGTCACATGGATGGTGCCGTCCTCGCAGGTGATGGTCATAGCGGGATTCATGGTCTTGGTGAGGGTGCCCTTGGGGCCCTTTACCGTAACAACATTTCCATCGCCGATGGTGACTTCAACGCCTGCAGGTACTGTGATAGGCATTCTGCCGATACGAGACATACAGATTTACCTCCTTTACCATACAAACGCCAGGACTTCGCCGCCGACATGGAGCTTGCGAGCTTCCTTATCGGTCATGACGCCCTTAGACGTGGAAACGATTGCGATACCCAGACCACGGAGAACCTTGGGCAGCTCGTCGGCACCGACATACATACGCAGGCCGGGCTTGGACACGCGGCGGAGACCGGTGATAACCTTCTCCTTACCCAGGTACTTCAGGGTGATCTTGATGACGCCCTGGTTGCCATCCTCAACGAACTGGTAGGACTTAATGTAGCCCTCCTCGAAGAGGATCTTGGCGATGGCCAGCTTCAGCTTGGAAGCAGGCACATTCACGGACTCATGCTTAGCGTTGTTGGCGTTTCTGATACGGGTGAGCATATCAGCGATAGGATCTGTGATTTGCATTTGTGAACCTCCTGTTATGAATTACAGTCTTGCGACTGTGGTGACAGCCGGAGTATCATCCCGCCCGGAGTGAACGGGAAGACTTCCGGCGTCCGTATATTACCAGCTTGCCTTCTTGACGCCAGGAATCTGACCCTTGTAGGCGAGCTCTCTGAAGCAAATACGGCAAATGCCGTAGTTGCGCAGATACGCATGGGGTCTGCCGCAGATCTTGCAGCGGTTATAGTAGCGAGTAGAGAACTTGGGGTCCTTCTGCTGCTTCATTACCATAGACTTTCTAGCCATTATTCTTTCCTCCGATTAGTTGTAGAAGGGAGCGCCCACCATGGTCAGCAGCTCTTTTGCCTCTTCATCCGTCTTAGCAGTGGTGCAAATAACGATGTCCATGCCGCGGATGGCGTCTACCTTGTCGTACTCGATCTCGGGGAAGATCAGCTGCTCCTTGATGCCGAAGCAGTAGTTGCCTCTGCCGTCGAAGGAGTTGGGGTTGATACCACGGAAGTCACGGACACGGGGCAGAGCCACGTTGAACAGACGATCCAGGAACTCCCACATTCTGTCCTGACGGAGGGTGACCTTCACGCCGACGGTCTGACCCTCACGGACCTTGAAGTTTGCAACAGACTTCTTAGCCTTGGTGGGGACAGCCTTCTGACCGGTAATGGTGGAAATGTCGTTGATAATGGCTTCAACGATCTTCGCGTTGTCCTTAGCCTCGGAAGAACCGACGTTAACAACAACCTTGTCGATCTTGGGGATCTCCATGACGCTCTTGTACTGGAACTTAGTCATCATAGCAGGAGCGATTTCAGCTTTGTACTTATCCTTCAAAGTAGGCATTCTTTATACGCTCCTTTCTTAAAACTGCTCGCCGCAGCCGTGCTTGCCGGTGCAGACGCGAACCTTGGAACCATCCTCCAGGATCTTGTAGCCGCCGCGGGTCGCCTTGCCGCACTTAGGGCAAACCAGCATAACCTTGGAAGCTCTCATGGGAATGGCCTTACGAATGATGCCGCTCTCCTGATCCTGACGGGTAGCACGAATGTGGCAGTCAGCCATGTTGATGCCCTCGACCAGAACCTTACCAACGGTGGGCATGGTGGAGAAAACCTTGCCCTGCTTGCCCTTATCCTTACCGGACAGAACAACGACTGTATCGTTCTTTTTGATCTTCATCTAGGTACCCCCTTAAATGACTTCCGGAGCCAGGGACAGGATCTTCATGTAGTCCTTGTCACGCAGCTCTCTTGCCACAGGCCCAAAGATACGGGTGCCTCTGGGGTTCTTGTCGTCCTTAATGAGAACGGCTGCGTTCTCGTCAAAGCGCACATAGGTGCCGTCTGCACGGCGAACGCCGCGGCAGGTACGGACGATAACAGCCTTGACGACTTCGCCCTTCTTCACAGTGCCGCCGGGAGCAGCCTTGCGCACGGAAGCAACGATCACGTCGCCGATGTTGCCGTACTTGCGCTTGGAGCCGCCCAGAACACGGATGCACTTAATTTCCTTGGCGCCGGTATTATCGGCAACCTTCAGGTAACTTTCCTGCTGAATCATCGAACCGGCCTCCTTACTTCGCTTTTTCGATAATCTCTACCAGTCTCCAGCGCTTGTCCTTGGACAGGGGACGAGTCTCCATGACGCGGACGGTATCGCCGATGCCGCACTCATTGTTCTCATCATGCGCCTTGAGCTTGTAGGTTCTCTTAATCGTCTTCTTGTAGAGGGCATGCTGCACGCTGTCCTCAATCGCAACCACGATTGTCTTATCCATCTTATTGGAGACGACGGTGCCAACCCTGGTTTTGCGGAAAGCTCTTGTATCTTCCACTTGAGTTTACCTCCTTAGGCTTCGGTCCGAAGCTCCCTTTCGCGTAAAATAGTTTTGACTCGGGCAATATCCTTCTTCACAGTCTGGATCTTCAGAGGGTTATCCAGCTGATTGGTAGCATGCTGCATCCGCAGGAAGAACAGGTCCTTCTTCAGAGAAGTCAGCTGTGCCTCGAGCTCTGCGGTGGTCTTGTCCCGTAATTCTTTTGCCTTCATCATTATTCACCACCATTTCCGGACTCGGTGTCTTCCTTGGCCACGATCTTGCACTTTACAGGCAGCTTGTGGATAGCAAGACGAAGTGCTTCCTTGGCGACTTCTTCGGAAACGCCGCCGATCTCGAACATGACCTTGCCGGGCTTTACAACTGCAACCCAGAACTCAGGTCCGCCCTTACCGGAACCCATTCGAGTACCGATTGCCTTCTTAGAAACAGGCTTATCAGGGAAAATCTTGATCCAGACCTTGCCGCCACGCTTGGTGGAACGGGTCATGGCTACACGGGCAGCCTCGATCTGGTTGCTGGTGATCCAGCCGGGCTCACAAGCGGCAATACCGTAGTCGCCGTAAGCCACGAAATTTCCGCGGGAAGCAGCGCCCTTCATGCGGCCTCTCTGCTGCTTGCGGTATTTAACTCTCTTAGGCAGAAGCATTAGCGGTTGCCTCCTTCCCTCCGGCTGTTATTTCTGTTGCCGTAGTTTCTGTTGCCGCGGCGGTCGCCACGACGGTCATTGTTTCTGCGCTCACGTCTGGGCTGCTCAACCTTCGTCTCACGGAGCGTGGAGTTGAGAACCTCGCCCTTGTAGATCCAAACCTTAACGCCGATCTTACCATAGGTGGTGTTCGCCTCGGTGAAACCGTAGTCGATGTCGGCGCGGATGGTCTGCAGGGGGATGGTGCCCTCGTGGTAGGTTTCGCTGCGGGCGATTTCAGCGCCGCCGAGACGGCCGCCGCAGGTAACCTTGATGCCCTTAGCGCCCAGGCGAGTGGCGTTCTGCATTGCCTTCTTCATGGCTCTGCGGTAGCCGATACGCTTCTCCAGCTGAGCTGCGATGTTCTCGGCAACCAGCTGAGCGTTCATGTCGGGGCTGCGAACCTCAACGATGTTGACGTTCACGGGCTTCTTGAGCATAGCTTCCAGCTTCAGGCGGAGCTTCTCAATCTCGCTGCCGCCCTTGCCGATTACGACGCCGGGGCGGGAGCAATGAATATTGATGCGAACCTTGTTCGCGTTGTCTCTTTCAATCTCGATCTTGGCAATGCCGGCGGAGTACAGGGTGCTCTTCAGGTACTTGCGGATGTTGTAATCCTCAACTACCAGATCACCAACTTTGTCCTCGCGGGCATACCAGCGAGAGTCCCAATCCTTGATTACGCCAACGCGCAGTCCATGGGGATTAACTTTCTGTCCCATAAGTTACCTCCTGCCTTAATCCTTCTCGCTGACCACGACGGTGATGTGAGAAGTTCTCTTGTTGATTCTGTAGGATCTGCCCTGTGCACGAGGCATGGCCCGCTTCAGGATGGGGCCGGGATCGGCGGACACGGCAGAAACATAGAGCTTATCTACATCCATTCCGTGGTTATTCTCTGCATTGGCCACTGCGCTGTTCAGGAGCTTCAGGAGAAGCTCAGAAGCAGCCTTGGGGGTCTGCATAAGAATTGCGGCCGCAGTCTTCACATCCTTGCCGCGGATCAGGTCGCAGACAATCTGCACCTTGCGGGGAGAAATGCGGGCGTAACTCAGGTGTGCTTTCGCTTCCATTTAATGCTTCCTCCTTACTTGGAATTGGTGGTCTTGCTGCCAGAATGACCTCTGAAGGTTCTGGTGGGAGCAAATTCGCCCAGCTTGTGACCAACCATGTCCTCGGTGATATACACGGGAACGTGCTTGCGGCCGTCGTGGACGGCGATCGTATGGCCGACGAAGGAGGGGAAAATGGTGGATGCTCTGGACCAGGTCTTGAGCACCTTTTTCTCATTGGCCTTGTTGAGTTCCTCAACGCGCTTATACAGCTCAGGAGCTACGAAAGGGCCTTTTTTCACACTTCTGCTCATTGTATTTCCTCCTTACTTGCTGTTTCTGCGCTTGACGATGAACTTATCGGTGGGGTTCTTCGTCTTGCGGGTCTTATAACCCATTGCAGGCTTACCCCAAGGAGTAACCGGTCCGGGACGACCAACGGGGCTCTTGCCCTCGCCGCCGCCGTGGGGGTGGTCATTGGGGTTCATAACGGAGCCGCGAACGGTGGGACGAATGCCCATGTGACGCTTACGGCCAGCCTTGCCCAGGTGGACGTTCTCATGATCGATGTTGCCGATCTGACCGATGGTTGCCTTGCAGTCCATACGGATGTAGCGAACCTCACCGGAGGGCATACGGATCTGCGCCATAGCGCCGTCCTTTGCCATCAGCTGAGCGGAGGTGCCAGCGGAACGAACCAGCTGAGCGCCGCGGCCGGGGTAGATCTCAACATTGTGGATCACGGTACCAACAGGGATGTTGGCAACGGGAAGTGCGTTGCCGGGCTTAATGTCGGCAGTGGTGGAGGACACAACGGTGTCGCCAGCCTTCAGGCCAACCGGAGCCAAGATATAACGCTTCTCGGTGCCATAGTCAACCAGAGCGATGAATGCGCTGCGGTTGGGGTCGTACTCCAGGCGGAGGACAGTGCCGGGCACGTCAACGAGATCCCGCTTGAAGTCGATGATTCTGTACTTTCTCTTGTTGCCGCCGCCATGATGACGAACGGTGATTCTGCCGTAGCTGTTACGGCCAGCGTGCTTCTTGAGGGGCTCCACAAGGCTGCGCTCGGGTTTCGCCTTCTTATCAACGCCATCGAAACCGGATACGGTCATGTTTCTGCGAGACGGCGTGGTCGGCTTAAAAGTTTTAATAGCCATGATTAGTTCTCTCCTTGTTTGAGATTTGAATTAGACCATGCCTTCGAAGAACTCGATGCTCTTGGAGTCCTCGGTCAGCTCAACATAAGCCTTCTTGGTAGCAGCGGTGCGGCCCATGGGGTAGGAGCCGGTACGCTTCTGCTTGCCCTTGGTCTTAACGGTGTTTACGGACTTTACCTTCACACCGAAAATTTCAGCGATCGCCTGCTTGATCTCGATCTTGTTGGCGGAGGGGGCAACCTCAAAGACATACTTCTTCTCAGCGCTCTCTGCCATGGACTTCTCGGTAATCACAGGACGAAGGATAACGTCATATGCAGTCTTCATTATGCGAATACCTCCTCAATCTTAGCCACAGCAGCCTTATCGACCACCAGCTTGTTGCAGTTGACAATGTCATAAACATTGATGAGGTTTGCGAAGGTGGTGTTGCAGCCGGGGATATTCCGGGAGCTGAGGATCACGTTCTGGTTGACCTCAGGGGTAACCACCATAGCCTTCTTCTCTGCGCCAACGGCGGTCAGGAAGGTCTTAAAGGTCTTGGTCTTGACCTCGTCCATCTTGATCTCATCCACAACGATCAGGTCGCCGGAAGCAACCTTAGCGGACAGAGCAGACTTCAGAGCCAGTCTCTTAACCTTCTTGTTCAGGGTGTAGCTGTAATCTCTGGGCTTGGGTGCGAACACAACGCCGCCGTGAGTCCACTGGGGAGCACGGATGGAGCCCTGTCTTGCGCGGCCGGTGCCCTTCTGGCGCCACGGCTTAATGCCGCCGCCTCTGACCTCAGCACGAGTCAGGGTGCTCTGGGTACCCTGGCGGCAGTTAGCCAGATGATTCTTTACAACATCGTGCACAACAGAAGCGTTGGGCTCAATGCCGAACACGGCTTCGGAGAGTTCGATCTCACCGACCTGCTTGCCGGTCATATCATAAACATTCGTCTTAGGCATGAATTACACTCCTCTCCATTAGCCTCTTGCGGAAGCCTTCTGCGGGTTACGTCCGGAAGCCTTCTGCGGGTTCTTGCTGATGCCGGTATCAGCCTGCTTCACCTTGTTGTTCTTGACGGTGTTCTTCAGCACAACCAGACCGCCCTTGGGGCCGGGGATTGCGCCGCGGATCACGATCATGTTGAGTTCAGCATCAACCTTAACGACATCCAAATTCTGCACAGTAACCTGATCTACGCCCATCTGACCAGCGCCAATCTTGCCCTTGTAGATACGGGAAGGAGTGGAGCAGGAGTTCATGGAGCCGGCATGTCTGTGGACAGGGCCGCCGCCGTGAGTGGTGGGAGTACGCTGTGCGCCATGACGCTTAATAACGCCCTGATAGCCGTGGCCCTTGGTAACGCCGGTCACATCGACCTTGTCACCAGCAGCAAAGACGTCAGCCTTTACTTCGTCGCCAACCTGCAGGGTGCTGTTCTCCAGGCGGAACTCCTTGAGAACCTTCTTGAGGGCTACGTTTGCCTTCTTGAGATGACCGGCCTCAGGCTTGGTGAGCTTGGACTCTTTGACGTCCTGATAGCCCAGCTGAACTGCGGTATAGCCATCCTTTTCCACGGTCTTCAGCTGAGTAACGGTGCAGGGACCGGCTTCCACAACGGTAACCGGAATGACCTTGCCGCTCTCATCGAAGATCTGGGTCATACCCACTTTCTTGCCGATGATTGCTTTTTGCATAGTGTTTTCCTCCTATAAGGTTATTGGTTGACACATTGGGTATGTCAACTTGACCCGTTCGCAAACGCGAACTTGGTGACTGTAGTTCCGTGGGTTGGGGGAATTACAGCTTTATCTCAATCTCAACGCCGGCAGGCAGCTCAAGACCCATCAGGGCCTCAACGCATTTCTGGCTGGGGTTGAGAATATCGATCAGTCTCTTGTGGGTGCGCCGCTCGAACTGCTCACGGCTGTCCTTGTACTTATGCACTGCACGAAGAATGGTAACGACTTCCTTCTTGGTAGGAAGGGGAATGGGGCCGGAAACCTGAGCGCCGTTGCGCTTTGCAGTCTCCACGATTTTCTCAGCGCTGGAATCGATGATCTGATGATCGTAAGCCTTCAGGCGGATCCGGATCATTTCTTTGTTTGCCATTGTGGGTTTTCCTCCTTAGATATCGTACTCAGTTATGTCACATGAGTCTTCTGGGTACGGTCGAAAGCATCTGTCCGCTATGCCGTGCGTATCATTCCGGAGCAGAGAAAAGACCGGCAGTGAGCCGGCCCAGACTACATCCCGGCGATATACGCCGCGAAGCAGTGCTTCCAGCCGCCCGATTAACGGACATACTCCGCAGAAGTTACCGGCGTTTTCACCGCAATCTCCTGTTTCATCGCATTTGCGCTCAAAACTCGCGCCTGAATATAATATAACAAATACCCCCTTTTGTCAAGGGGGTATTTGCATTTTTTATTGTTTTCTTTCCCTTTTTCCGGTACACCAGCCAATGATGCGGTTCAGCTGCTCCTGGGTCATGTATTTCAGGGGCACCAGGTTCACGCTCCGGCGATTGGGATACAACAGAAGGGCATTTTGATTCTTCCGGACCCGCCAGGTTTTGCTCCAGAGCACTCTCACCTGCTCAGATCCAGCTTTCACCGTCCAGCCGTCCCGGTCGAACTGATACTCCAGGCGCTGATTTGCCAGCCCCGAGCGCTTATGCTCCCGGCGGATATTGCTGCGATATACCGCAAACACCGCCAAAATCACCAACACCAATACCAGGATCACGGAAATGGGCATTTCACTGGGCAGCTGCTTCCCAATGGCGAGAAACAGCACAATCAGCACCAGCAGCGCCACCGCCAGGGAGAATCCCCGGAGGAACTGCTGCCATTTGAGCTTTGCAAATTCCGGGTATTCAATGCCGTATACCTGTACCGTAACGGTACTGTCCTTTTTTCTGCTCAAGCCGCGCGCCTCTTAGTAGGCCACGCCCCAGTAGACCATCTTCTCTGCCTTTTTGCCGCAGATGGGGCACACGTCAGAGAGATGCTCCTGCCGGAAGGGGATGCAGCGGGAGGTCATACCGGCCTTCTCCTTCATATCCAGCTCGCACTGGAGGTTGCCGCACCACATGGTCTTGATGAAGCCGCCATGCTCCTCCTGGAGCTGCTTTGCCTCCTCCAGGGAGTAAGCTGCATAGGTATGGTCGGCGATGTTCTTGGCTGCCTTTTCATACAGGCCGTTGTGAACCTGATCCAGCAGCTCGGGCACCTTCGTCTCCAGCTCATCCAGGGACAGCACGATCTTCTCGCCATTGTCCCGGCGAACAGCCACGCACTGATTCTTCTCCAGATCCTTGGGGCCGATCTCGATGCGCAGGGGAACGCCCTTCATCTCATACTCGGCGAACTTCCAGCCGGGGCTGTTGTCGGAGAAATCGCCCTTGGCACGGAGGCCCTGGTTCTTCAGCCGCTCCACCAGCTGCTCTGCCGCCTCGGTGACGCCGGGCTTGTGGGCAGCGATGGGCAGGATGATGACCTGGATGGGTGCGATTCTGGGGGGCAGCACCAGGCCGTTGTTGTCGCCATGGGTCATGATAATGCCGCCGATAATACGGGTGGACAGGCCCCAGGACGTTTCAAAGGGATGGGTCTGCTGGTTGTTCTTATCGGTAAAGGTAATGTCAAAGGCCGTGGGGAAACCGTCGCCAAAGTAGTGGCTGGTACCGGCCTGGAGGGCCTTCCGGTCATGCATCATGCACTCAATGGTGTAGGTCCGTTCTGCACCGGCGAACTTCTCTTTATCGGTCTTCTGGCCCCGGATCACCGGCATTGCCAGGATATTCTCGCAGAGGTTTGCGTAAGCCTCCAGCTGCTGCTCCGTCTCGGCAATGGCCTCTTCGGGGGTTGCATGGAGGGTATGGCCCTCCTGCCACAGGAATTCCCGGTGACGCAGGAAGGGACGGGAGGTCTTCTCCCAACGGAGTACGCTGCACCACTGATTGTACAGCAGGGGCAGATCTCTCCAGGAGTGGACAATGTGGCTCCAATGGTCGCAGAACAGCGTCTCGGAGGTAGGACGGATGCACAGCCGCTCCTCCAGCTTTTCGCTGCCGCCGTGGGTGACCCATGCGCACTCCGGCGCAAAGCCGGAGACATGATCCTTCTCCTTCTGGAGCAGGCTCTCAGGAATCAGCATGGGCATGGATACGTTGGTATGCCCGGTGCGCTTAAAGTCAGCGTCCAGCTCCTTCTGAATGTTCTCCCAGATGGCATAGCCATAGGGACGGAGGATAAACATGCCCTTGGTGCTGGTATAGTCGATGAGCTCTGCCTTGGTGCAGACGTCGGTATACCACTTGGCGAAATCCGCCTCCATATCGGTGATGCGTTCCACCTGTTTCTTCTCTTTTGCCATTTTGTTTTCATCCTTTCGCGCAGTGCGCTATGGTCATGGCGCAAAGGCGCCCGTTGTATCGTATCGATTATGATAACACACTTTTCCGGCGCCTTCAAGAGCACATTCCGCAAAATTGCATAGGATGGGATAGTTTTTTCCGTAAAAAGGAGGCATCGTTCATGCAGCGCTTTCTATGCTACCTGACGCCCCAGCCCGGGAGCCGCCTCTCCGTGCCGGTTTCGCTGCCCGCCGCCGATCAATGTTTGATTTACGGTCAGGTCATCAACCAGGGGCTCCCCTGCCCCGACGCGCTGGTGCTGGCCATCGCCGAGGCCACCGGCACCCCGGAGCAGTGGTCCGTCACCGACAGCAGCGGTCGGTTTTATCTGGGGCCATTGCCGCCGGGGCAGGTCTACGAGCTACGGGTGCAAAAATCCGGCAATGTTCAGGAGATTTCGCCCCCATAACCTTACAGCGCACGGAGCTTTCTGTTTGTCTCCGTGCGCCGCTTTCCCATTATTATAGTGTCAGGCTGTACATCCAGAAGTCCTCGCCCCATTGGTGGGTCTGCCCCACCCGGTGAAAACCGAACTTCTCATAAATATGGACGCCCCGGTCAAATCCCAGGCTCACCAGCAGCCGCAGTCCCGGGCAGTTTTCCTCCCGGCACAGCGCCAGCGCCGCCCCAAAGATCGCCTGGCCAAGTCCGGTACCCAGATATTCCGGAAATATCGCCAGTCGAGACAGCTCCCAGGCGGTGGTCAAGCCATCCTGCCAATCCATGTCGTCCAATTCACCGTTACGATCAATGGCGATCATGCCGCCGGTGGTTCCGTCCGGAAATACCGCCCGATAGAGCCCGTTTTGCTCCAAATCCCACGTTAATATCTCCAAATCGGGATAGTCCTCGCTCCATCGGCTGTTTGGCGCCTCGGCGGCTTGATGGGCCATCTCCAATAGCTCCGGCAAATCCGCCGCCGTGGCAGGTTTTAATGTGATGTTCAAGGTTGATTGTCCTCTTTCTTCTGATTTTCCATGGCCTTCTCCTGCTTGCGGAGCTTCCGCTTTGCAGCACCCTTACAAATCAGCACTACCGCCAAAATGATAACCGCAATGGGCAGCAGCACCGGAATCACCGCCACCAGCAGCTTCACGCCACCCTTGGCCGCCAGGCCCATCCAGCGCACCGAGCTCATGAAGGTCTGCCCCAACTGCTCTAGATAAGTGGGTTCCTCTGCCGGGGGCTCCGGGGTCAGCACCTCCACCTCCGTCAGGGAAATCGTCACCGTGGAATAGTCCACCTGGCGGTCCCAATTTTGCAGTTGGGTTTCCAGGCGTTCCTTTGCCATCCGCACATCGCTCAGGCGGCTTTCCAGGGTAATCATGTCCTCCACGGTATCCGCCTGGGCCATGATCTCCAGCAGACGCTGCTCCTGGGTGTCATAGGACTTCACCTGTGCCTCCACGTCGCTGTATTGCGCCGTGATATTCTCGGCATTGCTGGAAAGGGTGACTACATTTCCCACCGTGTCCAGCGCTGCGGTGACGTCGGAATAATGCTCCTTCGGTACGCGCAGGGTAAAGTCGGCACATCTTCCATAGGGATTCCCCTCCGCTTGGTCTTGCAGTCTGCGTCCAATCACCGAGGAGCTCTCCAAAAACGCGCCATATTGGTCCGCCAGCTGGTACAGCGCATCAATGCTCTGGTCCAAATCCGTCGTCTCCAAATCGGCAGAAGCCGTATAGATGATTTTGTCCGCAAAATTTCCGGTTTCATCTCCCTGGACAAGGCCCGTGGCATCGACTGTACCATCCGCATAATCCGCGTTTTCCTCCGCCACTTCCTCAGTATAGGTACCGCCGTCCGTGCCCTCGATCTCCAACGTTTCCATCGCCGGTTCTGCTGCCGCCGTATCCATGGTCGAATTGGCCGACGATGCACCGCAGGCCGACATTGCCAGGAATAAGGCCGCCAAAAGCGCGCAAATATAACTTTTCTGTTTCATCTCCGTTTCCTCCTTTTTTGTTCTACACCCATTTAGACGCAAAGGGAGGAAAAAGGTTCCATAGATCATAGAATATTTGCGCAATATTGTACCGTTCCACAAAAAAGGCGCCGCCCAGCATTGGACAGCGCCTTTTGATTGTAATTTAAGCCTTGGGAGCTACGGTCAGGGTGCCGTCGGCGTTCTCGGTGACGGTGCCGTTCAGGGTGCAGCCATCGCCAACGGTGAGCTTGTTGATGATACCAGGTGCGGTAACATTCCAAACTGCGCCGTCCTTCAGGGTAACCTCAACAGTGTTGTCGCCATTGAAGAAGTTGCGGTTCTCCACATGAGCCAGATAGTAGAACTCCTTGATGGTGAAGTGGGTGTTCTGCTTGCCGTTCTCATCGATATGACGAGTCTCGGTTGCGGAAACAGCGCCATTGAGTACAGCGCCCTTACCCAGGGTCACGAACAGAGGCTTGGGCTTCTGGCCATAGTAGCCGGTGCCGTTGTAGATGTCGCCGTTCAGGGTAACATCGGTAGCGTTCAGGAAGGTGTCGGGCTTGGGCATTTCCATGCCGCCAGGACCACCAGGACCGCCAGGGCCACCAGGACCACCGGGGCCGCCAGGACCACCAGGACCGCCAGGGCCGCCGGGGCCACCAGGGCCGCCAGGACCACCAGGACCGCCAGGACCACCAGGGCCGCCAGCCATAGGATCAAAGCTGGGAGCAGGCATCTTGGAAGTGATCTGGCCATTCTCAGAGGGCCAGCCGGGAACCTCGTTGAACTCGGTGTTGAACATGGGGCCTGCATCGGTCATCTTTGCGCCGACCAGGTTGTCGTCGTCGTCCATCATCTGGAGGATCACGCCGTTGCCGGAATGCAGCTTTGCGCCGTCTTCCACGTCGCAGGTTACGCCGCCGGACTTCAGCAGGAAGACCGCATTATTCGCGTTGACCTCAGTGCCCTCGGTGTAGACGATCTTGCCGTCGCCATGGGCCATCACGCCGAACTCGCAGTCGATGCGGGTGATGCGGCCCTTACCGGGTGCCTCATAGACCGTCTCGCCGGTGATGGGAGAAACGAACTTGATAGTGCCCTTGGAGGACTTATAAACGCCGGTGCCGCCGCGGAGGACTGCACCATGGGTGCCAACCTTAATATCAACGCCGGAGAACTCCTCATAGGCATTGCCGATGATGTAGGAGCCGTAGCCAGAGCCGTACTTCTTGGAATAGGGATCCTTATTGTCGTCAGCGGACAGATTCTCGCCCAGGAGGATCATGTCGGAGTCTGCCACATACAGGTGCATGTTCTGGCCTGCATCGGTGGACAGAACGCCCCACTGATTTGCCTTGAAGCAGGTATCGACAATATATGCAGTACCGCGGTCACCCTCCAGGTTGACGCCGCGGGCGTTGCCGGTGATACCCAGTACCCACGGGGGAGCAACCATGGTCTTCTGGTTTGCGGAGTTGACATAGCCGTCATAGAGCTTGCCGCCGCGAACGGTGACGTTGCAGTCCTTGAACAGGCACTCGGAACGGTCGTCGCAGAACACAGCGGGCTTTGCAACACCGACGGAGTTAATCTGGGTATTCTCAACGGTGAGCTTTGCGCCCTTGAACGCAGCCATCACGGAGCCATAGCCCGAGAAGTCGCAGACGTGCTTGCCGTCGGACTTGGTATCGAAGTTCAGAACAGAATTCTTAACGCTGTAGGTGCCGCCCACGGAAACAACCGCAGAGAAATCGTCGGAGGTGGAGTTGATTACTACGCCGTCCATGCCCTCGCCGGTGACGGTGCCGCCAACGATAGCGCCCTTGACGGAGTTCTTCTCGTCAACGCCGCCCTCATTGACCATAATGGCTGCACGATAGGGCTCGATACCGCGCTTATCAAAGCTGGCGGGCTGCTCGGCCAGATGCTCGGTTACGACAAATTCCGCATTGTCGGGGTATTCCTGCCCCGGCACATAGGAAACTTCCACGCCGTCTACCAGAACGGTAACCAGCTTGCCCTCAGGAGCTGTAAAGGTTTTCATGTGGGATTCTCCTTTATGTTCAGATTCGGAAAGCCATTTTGCTTTCTAACTGCTTATTAGTATAACCCCTTTCCTTCGAAATGGCAAGAATTTATTGGGGTATGATTGGGCTGTTTTTCCCCCATATGTCCACTATACCGCAAAACGGCTCCCCGCTATGACGCGAGAAGCCGTTTTGATCTTTCATTTCATAGAAGCGCCGGAGTGGATTACTCCTGTTCAATTCCGGTGATGACCTCGCCGTCGCCGTTGCGCAGGGTGGTAATGGTAAAGCCGCCGCTGAAATACAGGGTGCCGATTTCGCCCTGAGAGGGATCGTTCTTATCCACATAGTCATAGTCCGAGCGAACGGGCACGCCCAGTGCATCCACCAGCTCTGTCAGCTGCTTGCCCACATACCCCATCACCTCGTCATAGGTCGCCGTGCTGGCAGGCTGGGGCGGGGTAATGGTTGGGGAGGCGCTGGGAGACACCGCAGGCTCATCGGTGGTGGTGGGATTCTTGGTGGGATTGGTGGTGGTCGAAGGCTCGGTGGTGGTACTGCTGCCGCCGGAGGTGCTGCTCTGGCTGGGACTGGGCTCAGCCGTGGTACCGCTCTCCCCCTGGTCGGTCTGTCCGGGTTCCCCACCGGTGGAGCCGCCGGGCATGGTAACATTGGGGCTTACCTCCTGGGCCATGGAAGGCTGCGCCGAAGGATTTACTGCAACGCCAAAGGTTTGAAGCCCCTCGGGCGTGGAATTATCTGTAACAGACTCGCCGCCAACGCCGCACCCTGCCATCAGGGCAACGGTGAGCACCGCAGCGAGAATCGGAATCAGACGTTTATGGTTCATATCAACTGCTCCTTTCTGTGTCACTTTTACGCTTATCTGGTGATTATACCACACAGTGCGGGATTTGACCAGAGCAAACAGGTATTTTTCCCATTTCTAAGAAAATCTTAATGGTTGCCCCTTATACCAGCTGATGCAGTCCTGCCACAAACTCTGCGGTATTTTCCGCCTTAAACAGTGCGCTGCCGGCCACCAGCACATTGGCGCCTGCCTCTACGCAGGTCTTGCCGGTGGTGAGATTCACGCCGCCGTCTACCTCCAGCTCCACGCCGGGGGTGCGAACATCAATGATCTTCCGCAGGGCGCGAACCTTGGCCATCATGTCCTCCATAAACTTCTGGCCGCCGAATCCGGGCTCTACCGTCATGACCAGGATCATGTCCATCAGATCCATATAGGGGTCCACAGCGCTGGCAGGGGTGCCGGGCTTAATGGACACCGCCGCCCGAACGCCCTTCCGCCGGATCATCCGCAGGGCCTCCTGGTTGTTCTCCACGGTATCCGCCTCGGCATGGATGGTGAGAATATCCGCACCGGCGTCGCAGAACTGCTCTACATAGCGGATGGGGCGGTCGATCATCAGATGAACGTCCAGGGGCAGATCGGTAATCTTCCGAATGGCAGCCACCACGGGAATCCCAATGGAGATATTGGGCACAAACAGTCCGTCCATTACGTCCACATGGATATAGTCCGCGCCGCTTTCCTTGAGGTGGCGGATATCCCGCTCCAGATTGACAAAATCCGCAGACAGGATAGAAGGTGCAACTTTAATCATCGGTTTCGTTTCCTTTCTTACATCTGTATGCCGGTGGTGGAGACGGTGGAAACCAGCTTAACCGGATAGCCCGCATCCTCCAGGGCCTTGATGATGGCGTTCTTATGATTGTGTCCGAATGCCTCCAAGGTCACCTGCAGCTCCACCGCCGCCTGACGGTTGATGGATACAAACTGGTTATGCTCCAGCTTGATGATGTTGCCCTGCTGATCGGATACGATCTTTGCCACCTTCAGCAGCTCGCCGGGCTGATCCGGCAGCAGGACCGAGAAGGTGAACACGCGGCCGCGGCGAATCAGGCCATGCTGCACCAGGCTGCTCATGGTAATCACGTCCATGTTGCCGCCGCTGAGAATGGGCACCACGCACTTGCCCTTGCAGTCGATGTGGTTCAGGGCCGCAATGGTCAGAAGGCCGGAGTTCTCCACAATCATCTTGTGCTTTTCCATCATGTCCAGGAATGCGTCCACCAGCTCGTCGTCTTCAATGGTAATGATCTCGTCCACATTCTCCTGCACATAGGGGAACACCTTATCGCCCACGGTCTTGACTGCCACGCCGTCGGCAATGGTGCTGACCCCAGGCAGCGTAACCGGATGGCCAGCCTCCAGGGCCGCCTTCATAGATGCAGCGCCCACGGGCTCCACGCCGATAACCTTGACATTGGGGTTGAGCAGCTTGGTCAGGGTGGAAACGCCTGCTGCCAGTCCGCCGCCGCCAATGGGCATCAGGATAATGTCCACATCCGGGAGATCCTTAAAAATCTCATAGGCAATGGTGCCCTGGCCGGTAGCAACGGTCAGATCGTTAAAGGGATGTACATAGGTCAGGCCCTTTTCCTCACTGAGCTTCAGGGCCACGGCAGCAGACTCGTCGAAGCAGCTGCCCTCCAGCACCACATGAGCGCCATAGTCCTTGGTATTGTTGACCTTGACCAGCGGCGTGGTGGTGGGCATAACGATGGTGGCCTCAATGCCTGCCCGCTGGGCCGCAAACGCAACGCCCTGGGCATGGTTGCCTGCGGATGCCGTCACCAGGCCCTTTGCCTTCTCTTCGTCGGTGAGGGTCGAGACTTTATAGCATGCGCCACGCACCTTATATGCGCCGGTAACCTGCATATTCTCCGGCTTAATGTAAACCTCGCCCCCGGTGCGCTTGGAATAGTAGGGGCTGTGAATCAGGCTGGTGTTGGAAAGGATTCCGGAGAGCAGATCTCTTGCCTCCCGGAATTCGGTGAGTGTCATCATATTTTCATACCTTCTTTGGGTGATTTCCTGCCGGAGGATGTATCCTTACAATCATTCCGGACAATGATACCAGTATAATATGAAATTGAAATGGTGTCAACCGCCCATTCCTGCTTGACAGGCAATCCAGAATGCGGTACAATGATTTCTGTAAAGGTGAATTTTATTGAATGATGCTTCGCATTATTTTGTAAATATCATTTACCTGATTTGAAGATAAGATCATCAGATAAAGGAGAGAAAGCAAACCATGGACGAAAAGATTCCCGAACTGACCCTGACCCCCGACCTCAGTGACATTCCCACCCCCGAGCCCAAGCCCGAGGAGCAGGTAGCCCCCGCGCAGAAGGCCGGTCCCGACCTCTCCGGACTCAGCCCCGCCGAGCAGAAGGCCGTGCTGGATTTTGCAGAAAAGATTGACTTGACCAATTCCGGCGTGGTGCTGCAATACGGCGCTGCGGCTCAGAAGAATATTGCCAGCTTCTCCGAGTCCACCCTCAACGCCGTCCGCACCAAGGACATGGGCGAGCTGGGCGACATGGTAACCAGTCTGCTGGGCGAGCTCAAGGGCTTTTCCGCAGAGGAGGAAGAGAAAAAGGGCTTCTTCGGCATGTTCAAAAAGGTCTCCAACAACATTCAGAACATGAAAATTAAATATGAGAAGGCCGAGGCCAACGTAGACCGGATTGCCGAGCAGTTGGAGCAGCACCAAATGGTTCTGATGAAGGACGCCGCACTGCTGGACCAGATGTATGAGAAAAACCTGGAGTACTTCAAGCAGCTGTCCATGTACATTCTCGCCGGTGAGAAGAAGCTGGCAGACGAGCGGGCCACCACCCTCCAGGAGCTCTATGCCAAGGCCCAGGCGTCCGGCCTCCCCGAAGACGCCCAGGCCGCCAACGACTATGCGGCGCTTTGTGACCGGTTTGAGAAAAAGCTCTATGATCTGAAGCTCACCCGTCAGATTTCCATCCAGATGGGCCCCCAGATTCGGATGATCCAGAACAACGATACCCTGATGACTGAAAAAATCCAGACCTCTCTGGTCAACACCATTCCCCTGTGGAAGAGCCAGATGGTCCTGGCCCTGGGCATCAGCCATTCCAAGCAGGCCATGGAGGCCCAGCGTGCCGTTTCCGACATGACCAACGAGCTGCTGAAGAAAAACGCCGACATGCTCAAGGTTGCCACCGTCGAAACTGCCAAGGAATCTGAGCGGGGCATCGTAGACATCGAAACCCTTCAGCACACCAACGAGAGCCTGATCTCCACCCTGGACGAGGTGATGGCCATTCAGACCGAGGGCCGTCAGAAGCGGAAGGACGCCGAGGTCGAGCTCCAGCGCATCGAAGGCGAGCTGCGGCAGAAGCTGTTGGAAGTTCGCCAGTAACTTTTTCACTTGATTTATCGCAGGGGGCCAATTTCGGTCCCCTGCCGGAGGTTTTTCTATGAAATACGCAAAACGAATCCTCAGTTTGCTGCTGATGGTGTCTGTTTTATCCGGGATTCTGATTTTTCCCGCCTTTGCAGACCGTAAAATCGTCTCTGCGCCCGATGCCAAGCACGGGATTTACTATGTAGACGACGCCGGTTGCCTCAGCAGCACCACAAAAGACTATATCAACCGGCAAAATATCGCTTTAACCAACGCCTGCGGCGGACAGGTGGCCGTGGTCACCCTGGACTATCTCAATGATCTGGACGCCGAGCAATACGCCCGGAAGGTATTCAACGAATGGGGCGTAGGCGATAAGCAGGCCAACAACGGCAGCGTATTCGTACTGGTCACCGAGGAGAAAAAGTGCTGGGTGGTTTCCGGCACCGGCCTGGAGGATGCCCTGAACAGCACCGTTCTGGAGAATATTCTGGAGGAAAACTGCTACGATAATCTCGATTCCGGGCGCTATGATGCGGCGGTTTACGACACTGTGCAGGCGATTTTCTCCTGGTACGAGGAATACTATGGCATTTCCCTTGCCAATTACAGCTCCACGCAGGTCACCTCCTCCAGCCAAAGCAGCTCCGGTTGGGGCGGCGGTGTGGCAGCTGCCGGGCGCGCCGTCAGGTCGCTGGTCAGCAGCATTTTCAACCTGATTTTCCTGGTGATCGTGCTGATTATCGTGGTCGTGGTCTTCTTCGGCATGGCGCGGAGCCCGTTCTTCTGGTGCTTTGGCGGCCCCAGATGGTGCGGCGGCCCTCGCGGTCCCAGAGGCCCCAGAGATCCGTGGGGTCCCCGTGGTCCCAGAGGCCCCGGTGGATTTGGCGGCTTCGGCGGTCCCGGCGGGTTCGGCGGTGGCTTTGGCGGCGGCCATACCGGTGGCGGCGGTGCCGGGCGCGGCGGATTTGGCGGCGGCGGCTTCGGCGGCGGTCGAACCGGCGGCGGCGGTGCCGGACGAAGATAACAATAAAATATGGGCACGTTGCGAACCAAATCGCAGCGTGCCCATTTTATTATGGATTGATATATAAGTGGAGCTTAACCCCCTGCTTCCAGATCCCGCTGATGGACATAAGCCACCAGGTCCAGGGTCTTGCTGGTATAGCCTGCCTCGTTATCATACCAGGCAACCAGCTTGAGGAAGTTGTCCGCCAGCTCAATGCCGGCCTTTGCGTCAAAAATGCAGGTCCGCTTATCGCCCACGAAGTCGGTGGAAACCACGTCGTCCTCGGTGTAGCCCAGAATGCCCTTCATATAAGTCTCGGAGGCTTCCTTGATGGTTTTGCAGATTTCCTGATAGCTGGTGTGCTTCTCCAGCTCGATGGTCAGATCCACCACGGATACGTCCAGGGTAGGAACCCGGAAGCTCATGCCAGTGAGCTTGCCATTGAGGGCGGGAATCACGCGGCCCACTGCCTTGGCTGCACCGGTGGAGGAGGGAATGATATTGCCCTCGGCTGCACGACCGCCGCGCCAGTCCTTACGAGAGGTACCGTCAACGGTCTTCTGTGAGGCGGTGGTGGAGTGAATGGTAGTCATCAAGCCCATGCGGATACCAAAGTTGTCGTTCAGGACCTTGGCCAAAGGCGCCAGGCAGTTGGTGGTACAGGAGGCGTTGGAAATTACCTTCATGCTGGGGTCATATTCCTGGTTGTTGACGCCCATGACGAACATGGGGCTGTCATCCTTTGCAGGAGCGGAAATGATGACCCGCTTGACCGAGGGGCTGTTGAAGTGGCCCATGCACTTTTCTGCGGTGGTGAACTTACCGGTGGACTCAATGATGTACTCGGCGCCGGTGCTTGCCCAGTCTACATCCTTGGGCTCTTTCTCCCGGAATGTAACGATCCGCTTGCCGCATACATAGATTGCATTGTCGTCGAAGCTCAGCTCACCCGGGAAAATTCCATGGACAGAGTCATACTTGAGCTTGTAGACCATGTAGTCGGGGGTGACGGTGTTGTTGATGGCGACAATTTCAATGTCGTCACGGAACGCAGCTTCGCGGACTGCCAGACGTCCGATTCTGCCGAAGCCGTTGATACCCACTTTTACACTCATGCCAGATATCTCCTTTATTGCATTATTCCATTGTGCCAGCGGAGCACTGTCTGCCAGGACAGCGTTCGCCGCTGTTATTATATAACATCATCCCGGAAAGGTAAAGAGCTTCTGATTCTTTTCCCCGGAATCCCGAAAAAAATGTGGAGCATGACGTAAAAAGTTGAATTCTGTCGTTGCTTTTCGTCAATTTTTCAGGTATCATAGGCACTGTAAAGAACAGCGTTTTTTCCCAGATATTACACAGCTTGTTCCATGAAAAACTGGATAGGCTAACACCGGTATGTTGGGAGGGAAATTCCATGATCTCGTTTACCCTTGACGATCTTCAGCCGCTGCTGGATGGGTGCGCCTCCCCGCTGCTGCTGTTTGAGGGCGACACCCTTGTACAACTGAATCAGGCCGCGCGGCGGTGCTATCCTGCGCTGGAGTTAGGGGCTTCCATCTCTGCGCTTTTATCCGCCGACGCATGCCCCGCCTTTCACTACGACGGCACCGGCAGCCGCCTGTTTTCCGGAACGCTTTTGGGGCTGGAACGGGACCTGCGGGTGACCCTCTGGATGGGCCATCGGCTGCTGGAGGTGCTGGACCCCGTGCCCCCCACCCGCCGCGTTATGGCCTCCGTTGCTCAGGGCATTCTGTCCCCTCTAAGCGGAGTTATGGCGGTAGCCCCCGAGCTTTTGCGGCAGCTTCCGGACCAAGACAATCCGGAGGTTCAGGCGACCTCTGCGCAGCTGCTCCAGGGGATTTATGCAGTATTTCGTGCCGGGACCCATCTGCGCATTTGCAGCGACCCCGGGCGGATGCGGATTCTGCCCAAGCACGACAATCTCAGCCTTTGGCTGGAAGAGCAATCCCAGCTGCTGACCCCGCTGCTCCAATCGGCAGAGCGTAATCTAGAGCTGGTTGTACCGCCCCAGAATATCCTATGCCGGTTCGACGCCGAAGCCTTGGGGCAGGCTCTGCTGAACCTGGTGTCCAATGCCATCAAATTTACGGAGCCGGGCGGGCATATTACCCTTCAGCTGAAAAAAACATCGCCAAAGCGCATTTGCCTGCTGATACGGGACGACGGCTGCGGCATTGCGCCGGACCAGATGGGCATGGTTTTCTCCCGGCAGGAAAGTCCCCGGGATTTGTCGGACCATCGCTGGGGCATCGGGTTGGGACTTCCCCTTGCCCGGGCAATTATGCAGCAGCATGGCGGCTCGCTGATTCTCGAATCTCAGCCGCACCAGGGCACCACGGTGTATTTGGCCTTTCCCTACGCCCACAGCTATTCCGAAGAGCCGCTCCACTCCCCGATTCAGCGCCCCACACCCTTCGGCGGGTTCTCCCCTGCCCTGGTAGAGCTCTCCGACGTGCTGCCCAGCGATATCTACGATTTTGAAGATTTGGACGGTTAATCACGGTTGATCAAAGAAAAACTGCTGCGACGCATCATCAAGATACGCCGCAGCAGTTTATTTTATTCCTTGGGCAATACCGCACAGATTGGCGGCGTGGATTCAGCCTGAGATTTTGCGCAGGAAAAAGGCAGTTTTTCGCAGGAATACTTTGTGTATTTCAAGAAAAAATAACGCATTTCCGGCGGAAAAGATCGGCTGTAGCCCGACGACACATTTGTGTGGTGTTGCCCTTATGCCCCAATGATGTGATAGATCATCACAAAGTGGCACACGCTGCCCAGTACGATGAACACATGGAAAATCTCGTGGCAGCCAAAATACTTATTGTTCCGTCCGGGCCATTTCAGGGCGTAGAGAATGCCGCCGATGGAGTAGAGGATGCCGCCTGCCAGCAGCATGGCAAAGCTCTCGGTGCTCATCACCGCATGGAGGGGATAGATGGCGAAAATCGCAGTCCAGCCCATCACCAGATAGATGATCGAGGTCAGCGCCCGGGGCATTTTAATCCAAAACAGCGTAAAGCCGGTGCCCAGCAGCGCCATAGTCCAGATCACCGCCAGCATCACCCGGCCCGACAGCATGCCGCCCAGGGTAATGGTGCAAATGGGGGTATAGGTCCCGGCGATCAGGAAATAGATCATCACATGATCCAGCTTGCGCAGGAACAGCCGCCCCTGTACGCCGGTGTTGAGACTGTGATAGACGGTGCTGGCCGTATAAAGGCACAGCATACTCACTGCATAGACGGAAACCGCCGTAATGGTCACCGCCCCGGAGCCCATGGATGTGGTCATGTGTAGCAGAATCGCCAGCGCCGCCAATGCAAACAGGATGCCAACGCCGTGGGTCAGCGCGGAATAGGGGCGCAGGCCGTCATAGGGATCTCTGCCTTTTTCACTGAATTTCTTTTTCATGATCGGAACCTCCTGTCCGGATTACTGTCTTCAGTATACGCCCCTAACCCACAAAAGTCAATATGATTACCGTAAAATATCATTTTAATAATTACATTGTACTATATCAATAGCAAGATCAAATGCGTAATTCGGCACAGGATAATCCCCACCGCCGTTGGCAGCAGAATCGCCCAAAGTGTCCATTTCAGGCTGTCGGTTTCCTTATGAATGGTCAAACAGGTGGTGGCGCAGGGCCAGTGGAACAGCAGGAAAATGGCCGTACACAGTGCCTGCTGCCAGTCGAAGCCCATAGCGCTTAGACCGGCCGCCAGCGCTGCGGTATCCGTCTCCATGCTGCCGCCCGCAATCAGCAGCACGATTGGCAAAATGATTTCATTGGCCGGGAAGCCCAGGAGAAACGCCAGCAAGATCGTGCCGCTCAAGCCCAGCCAGCTGCCTATGGGCCCAAGCCATCCCGCCGCCAGGGTAAGCAGCGGCACCTGATGGATGGTGATTTGCCGCAGCATCCACAGTCCCACCCCCGCCGGTACCGCCACCACCGCCGCCCGCCGCAGCACCAGCAGCGTCCGGTCTAAAATGGACCGCACCACCACCTGCCCTACTTTTGGCCTGCGGAACGGCGGAAGCTCCAGCACAAATCCTGAGGGCATCCCCCTCAGCAGCGTTTTACTCAGCAGGAAGCAGCAGCCCATGGAAATTCCGGCTCCCAACACCATAAACCCCGTCAGTCCCAGGGCAACCCATGCGCTACCCCCTTCTCTGGGGATTAAAAACGCCGTTAAGAGCAGCAGGAGGCCGCCGAATTTCCCGTTGCAGGGAATCATGCTGTTGGTGAGCACCGCCATGAGCTTTTCCCGCGGCGATTCGATGATCCGACAGCCGGTTACACCCACCGCATTGCAGCCCAGGCCCATACACATGGTCAGGCCCATTTTCCCGCAGCTGCCGCACACCGACATGGCATGGTCCAAATCATAGGCCACCCGGGGCAGGTACCCCAAATCCTCCAGCAGCGTAAACAGCGGGAAAAAGATGGCCATGGGCGGCAGCATCACCGAAATCACTCGCCCTGCCGTGAGCACCACACCCTCCAGTATCGCCCCTTGGAGCCACCAGGGCGCCTGTATGTACTCCATTCCCTGTTTTCCCCGATCATAGAGCCACAATACGCCCCGCCACAGCCACGCCGACGGGACATTCGCCCCCGCCACGGTCAGCCATAGGATCAGGAACAGCAATAGCACCATCAGCGGTATTCCCGTTTTTCTGCCCGTGAGAATCCGGTCCCACATCAGCTGCCAGTCCCTGCCCCGATCCGTTCCGGACACCACCTTTTTGGCAGTTTCCTGGGCCATTCGGGTTCTGTCTTGGCGGCTTTCGGGCACAGGCACCGGCCTCGGGCGGCAATAGTCCTCCGCCACCATGCGGATTTGCTCCCGGAGCTGCTCCATGCCCTCGCCCCGGCCCGCCGATCCCGGCACCACCGGCACGCCCAAGCATCGCTCCAGTGCCTCGCAATCCACCGTAATCCCTCGCCGTTCGGCCTCATCCATCAGATTCACCATCACCACCACTTTTCGGATGTGCCGGAGAATCTGATAGGTGAGAATCAGATTTCGCTCCAAACAGGTTGCGTCGCATACCACCACCAGGCAGTCAAAGTCCCCTTGAAGCAGCGCATCCCGGGCCACCTGCTCTTCCTGAGAACGTGCGTCCAGAGAATAGGTCCCCGGCAGGTCCGTCAGTTCATAGTCCCGGCCCTTATAGGCATAGCTGCCCCGGGCCAAGGCCACGGTTTTCCCGGTCCAGTTTCCCGTGTGCTGATGCATACCGGTCAGAGTGTTGAACACCGTAGACTTCCCCACGTTTGGATTTCCCGCCAGTAGTACAGTCAGCGGGCGGCTCACGGTTCCACCTCCACGATAATTTGCGCAGCGTCCTCCCGGCGCAGGGCAATCACCGCCCCGCGGATTTCATAGGCTGCCGGGGTACCAGCCGGACTTCTGTGCAGGCACACAATCCTGGTTCCCTCCGTCAGCCCCAAATCCTCCAGGCGCATTTCCAGCGCCGGAGCTCCTATCATCTCTGTCACCACGCCGCCCATTCCCGGGGACAGCTGGCTCAGCTTCATCCGGCCCATCTCCATTCCTCCCTCCCCACATTCGCCCCTGGCTTATGTGGGTTTTCGCTGCTTTAGCCTATGCAATTTTCAGAAGAAACGTGCCCACATTCCCGCCAAACCGACAAAAAACGCCCCCTGCCGAAGCAGGAGACGTTTTTGTAAATTCAGAGATTAGCGAGCCATGTACTCGTCATAGCAGTCCTGGTAGATATCCAGGTAGTCCTGAATGCCCATGTCCTTGATCTGCTGTACGAAATCATCAAACTCGTCCAGGGACTTGTCGCCAGTGATGAACTTGGCGATGGACTCCATGCACAGGGTCTGAATGTCGGAGTAGATGTTGGCAGCCTCGGTGCTGTCGTCTGCGGACAGAGCCATGGAGGTAGGAATGACATACTCGTCATCCATGCCGGTAGCCCAGATCTCGGGAGCAGCCTTATCTACGTCAGAGTAGACGGAAGCAGCTGCATTGTTGTCGATGACGCAGTTGATGGTGCCGTTGGAGGCATAAACCAGCAGTGCATCACGCATGCCCAGGTCAGAATCGGTCACCAGGGAGGTGAAGGTAGGAACGCCGTCTACATACTCGAAGCCCTCGCCCTCAACGCCATAGTTGGCCAGCAGGGAGCCTTCCTCGGAGTACCACCAGTCGCCCCACTTGCAAGCCAGCTCAACGTTCTCGCAGTTGCTGCTGATACGGAAGCCGTTGCTTGCGGACTTGGTGATGAAGGTGCCGAAGTGGTTGACACTGTCTTCGGTAGCATGCATATCGTAGGTAGCTTCCAGGCTAAAGCCCTCTACCTCGGAGTTCTGGATATAGCCGTTCAGGTTGCCCCAGTCGCAGTAGAAGATACCAGCCTCGCCGTTGGTAATGGCGTTGGAGTAATCGGAACCGTTCCAGTTGGAGTTGTCGGATACGAAGTCGGACTCAATGTAGCCCTTCTCATACCACTCGTGCATCAGGGTGATATAATCCTTGAAGCCGTCCTCAATGGGGCCGAACTTGATCTCGCCGTCCTGCACATAGATGGGAACCACGCTCATGGGGAAGCTGTTGCAGAATGCAGCAACGTCGAATGCGCCAGAGAGCCAGTTGTCCTGGATGGCGCCGGGAGCCAGCATCATCAGGGGCTGCTTCAGGCCGTCGTCCTTGAAGGCAGCCAGAACGTTCTCGAAGTCTTCAATGGTGTAGGGCTTGTCCAGACCCAGCTTCTCCAGCTCATCGGTACGGATGGCCAGACCTTCCTTTGCCAGGCCGTCCTCAGTGGTCAGGCCATAGAAGGCGGTGATGTAGCCGGAGGAAGAAACAGCGGTCTTCAGCAGCTCATCATCGGTGGACAGCAGGTTGTAGTAGTTGGGAGCATACTGAGCGATATACTTAGTCAGGTCCAGGATCACGTCTTCCTCAACCTCAGCATCATCGCCGTTGGCGAAGTTCAGGCCCCAGCCAATCAGGTCGGGATAGGAGCCGGAAGCAACCATTACGTTGAACTGCTCGTTGGAAGCGGAGGTGGACATACCCTGGAAGTCCACATGAATGCCGGTAGCCTCTTCTGCTGCCTTGTAGATGGAGCAGTCAGCCATGGCGTTGGGATAGGAGGAGAACAGAGGATCGGGGAACGTAGCCACCAGGCTCAGGCTCTCGTCAGTATCCACGGGGTAGGAAACCTCTTCGGGCTGTACGTCGTCGCCGAAGATTTCCTTTGCATAGGAGGTAGCCTCTGCGTTTGCAGCAGCCTCCTGCAGGGTAACACTGCCCTCGGCAGCTGCATCCGCTGCGGGGGTGCCATTCTCTTCGGTGCTGCCCTCGTCGGCTGCCGCAGTGGGAGCCGCAGACTGAGCACCGGAAGAAGCCGTGCTGCCGTTGCTGCCGCAGCCAGCCATCAGACCAAGGCACAGGCAGAGCGACAGAACCATTGCAAGAATTTTCTTCAAAATACTCACCATTCTTTCTTAAATTTATATTACCCGGGCAACCCAGGAAAATATACTGCCATATTTTCTTCACAGAAACATCACAATTTGTCACCTAATGACAAAATATGATACCTATCGCCTATGAATCATAGCACAACATCGAGGAAGTGTACAACATATAATTTAAGTAATGCCATACAAATTACTTATGGAAAAAGCTTCCCAAACCGGTTTTCCGATTTGGGAAGCTCGTCTATCCTATTTCATTGGATTCCATGCAGGAAGATGGGATTAGTTGCCCATTGCCCGGTCATAAGCGCCCTGCTGAATGGCCAGATAGTCGTCGATACCGGCGCTGCGGATGCTCTCTACAAAGGAATCGAATTCATCCAGGGGCTTCTCGCCGGTGATGAACTTGGCAATCGCCTCCAGGCAAATGGTTTCGATGTCGGAGTAGATGTTGGCAGCACGGGTGTTCTCGTCAGCGGACAGGGTGACGGTAGAGGGAATGACCATGGAATCGTCCATGCCCTCGTTCCAAATCTCGGGCGCAGCCTTATCCACCTCGGAGTAACCGGAGGTCACTGCATCAGGGTCGATGACACAGCAGATGGTGTCGTTGGAAGCATAGATCAGCAGTGCGTCGCGCATGCCCTCAGAGGCCTTGGTCACAGTCTCATTGAGTACGGGCTTGCCGTCTACATAGTCGAAGGAAACGCCCTCTACGCCATAGTTGGCCAGCAGGCTGCCCTCGTCGGAATACCACCAGTCGCCCCACTTGCAGGCCAGCTCGATGTTCTCGCAGTTGGTGGTGATCTTAAAGCCGTTGCCCACGGACTTCTTGGTATACTGTGCAAAATGGTTGATGCTGTCCTTGGTGGCATGCATATCATAGGTGGCCTCTACTGCGAAGCCGGGGATCTCGGAGGCCTCAATGTAGCCGCCCAGGTTGCCCTGATCGGCATAGAAGATGCCTGCATCGCCGCCGGTGATGGCATTGGCATAGTCGGGGCTGTTCCAGTTGGAGTTCAGGGATACGAAATCGGAGTGGATGTAGCCCTTTTCATACCAGTCGTGAATCAGGGTGATGTACTCCTTGAAGCCGTCCTCCAGAGGACCGAACTTGATCTCGCCGTCCTCTACATAGGTGGGAGCAACGCTCATGGGGAAGCTGTTGCAGAATGCGGATACATTAAATGCAGCGGCCAGCCAGTTGTCCTGAATGGCGCCGGGAGCCAGCATCACCAGGGGCTGCTTCAGACCGTCGTCCTTGAATGCAGCCAGAACGTTTTCAAACTCTTCAATGGTATAGGGCTTGTCCAGGCCCAGCTTCTCCAGCTCATCGGTACGGATGGCCAGACCGGCCTTGCCCAGGGACTGCTCGGTACGGACTGCATGGAAGCCTACAATGTGGCCGCCGTCGGTGACAGCAGTGTCCAGCAGCTCGTCGTCGGTTGCCAGGATATTAAAGTAGTTGGGTGCATATTCTGCGATGTACTCGGTGAGGTCATAGTAGATTTCCTCTTCCACTGCGGCATCGTCGCCGGTGGTGTAGTTGAGGCCCCAGCCGATCAGGTCGGGATAAGCGCCGGAAGCAATCATTACGTTAAACTGCTCGGCGGAAGCGGAGGTAGAAAGGGGCTGATACTCCATATGAACACCAGTCTTCTCCTCTGCTACCTGATAGATCTGGCAATCTGCCATGCCGTTGGGATAGGATGCAAACAGGGGATCAGGGAAGGTTGCCACCAGCGTCAGGCTCTCGTCGGTGTCCAGCGGATAGCTGTTCTCAGCGGGGGCTTCTTCCACGCCAAACACGTCCTTTGCGTGCTGGGTGATCTCACCCTCGCCGACTGCGGTGGATTCTTCTGCTGCGGAAGCCTCGACTGCGCTATCGGATTCCGTTTCCGGTGCGGCAGTCGCTTCCTCAGGTGCCTTCGTCTCTTCCTGGACGGGAGCAGCGGAGGAGGTCTTTTCCTCTGCGGAGGCAGCGGTATCGCCGCAGCCAGCAAGCATCCCGACGCACAGGCACAGCGCCAGCACCATTGCGAACAATTTCTTCACTTACTTCACCATCTTTCATGTATTTATATCGCCGGATCATCCGGAAATATACCCTTTTGTTTTCTTGCATTGTTTCATATGTGCCTAATTTGTTGCAGATGTATTACACATATATTTAAATTATATCATGGAAACAAAATCCTGTACAATATAAAAAATCGGTGGCGCTACTCAATTTACTTATGGCTTGATTCATGTTATAATGGATGGGCAAGGAGGTTGTTTGCCTTGACCATCAAGCAGATTCACTACTTTATCGCCGTGGCGGAAACCAAGAGCTTTACCAACGCCGCCCGGAATTATTTCATCGCCCAAACCGCCATGAGCCAGCAGATCAGCGCCCTGGAAAAAGAATTGGGCTTTTTATTGTTTCACCGGAGCAATCGTTCCGTGGAGCTGACCCAGGCCGGACAGGCCCTATACGAAAAAGTTCGGCCGCTGGTGCTGGATTTAGAGCGTGCGGTGGAAAACGCCTCTGCGGTTGCCGGGGTACAGTCCACCATCTTCCGCATCGGTCTATTCGACCAGGCCATCAACCGCTTTCTTGCCCCCGCATTAAAGGAATTTTCCCAGGCAGAGCCCGACGCCACGCCGCTTTTGATTTCCGACAACCACATTATGCTGCTGGAATCCCTCCAGGGCCGCACCATCGACGCCATGCTGCTGGGCAAGCGGTATTATCAGCGCAGGGCATCCCTGGAGGCGGTGGAGCTGTTCTCCTATCAGGTGCTGGACTATATTCTGGCGGTGCCTGCGTCCCATCCCCTGGCAGAGCAGCACCATATCCACTGGGAGGATCTTCAGGGACTGACGCTGATTGCCTATAGTCCCTTTAAAGAGGACCAATCAGCCGCTTCCCTCCAGGTCACCCTGCGGGATCACGGCGTAGAGGCCCATATTCTCCTCTCCACTCGGGATGTCCCCACGGCACTTTTATATGTGGAGGCGGAAATGGGCTGCTGTCTGCTGCCGGCACGGGCTGCGGTGCATAAAAATCAGCAGGTTGCCATGCTGCCCATTGACGAGGATCTGCGAGACACCATGCTGCTGCTCTCCCACCGGGACAATGACAGCCACCTGATCTCCCGCTTTACTGCCATCTGCCGAAAAACCCTGCAAGGTAACTAGAATAAACAACAAAAACAGGCACGCTGCAACATTCATTGCAACGTGCCTGTTTTGACACTTTACCAAATCATCAGCTTGTCCGCTTCCTCCCGCAGCTGCTGGCGGAAGTCCGGATGGGCAATGGCAATCAGCGCATCCCGCCGCTGCCGGACCGTTTTTCCCCGGAGATGGGCAACGCCGTATTCCGTTACCACATAATCCACCACGTTTCGGGAAATAGACACCACAGAGCCTGGGGTCAATCCCGGCTGAATCCGAGAAACCGTGCCGCCCTTTGCGGTGGAGGCCAGGGCCAGGATTCCCCGCCCGCCCTTGGAGTGGAATGCACCATAGGCAAAATCGAACGCGCCGCCGGTACCGGAATACTGCCGGAAGCCCAGAGACTCCGAGCAAACCTGACCGGTGAGGTCCATCTGGAGCGCCGTATTCACCGACACCATGTTGTCATTCTGCGCAATCACAAAGGGATCGTTCACATAGCTCACCGGCAGCACCCGAATCAGCGGATTCCGGTCAATGTATTTGCAGAACTTCTTACTGCCCCAGGCAAAGGCGCAAATGGTCTGCCCGGGATGGAGATTCTTCCGGTAGTTATTGATGACGCCTGCTTCCATCAGCTTGCCCATGGCGTCGGAGAACATCTCGGTATGAACGCCCAGGTCTTTTTTGTCCATCAGCGCATCTGCCATGGCGTTGGGCAGGCCGCCAATGCCCAGCTGGATGGTGTCCCCGTCCCGAATCAGCGACGCCACATTCTGGGCAATTCTCTGCTGCACCTCCGTAATGGGATATTCCGGGGCCGAGGAGATGTCCCCCTCTGCCTGGACAAAGAAATCCACCTTGTCCACGGGAATCTGAATGGTGCCGATGGTTTTGGGGATGTTTTCGTTGACCTCAAAAATCACCAGGTCTGCAACCTCCATCATCTCCCGCTCCATCTGCTGGCTCATGGACATGCACACATAGCCGTATTCGTCCAGCGGCGTCACTGCCGCCATAAACACCGTAGGCTTCTTTGTCTCGATGATGGTCTGGCTCAGCATATGCATATTGTGGGGCGCAAAGCTCACCCGTCCGGAATCGTGAATCTTCCGAAGGGGCCCGCCGTAAAAGGCCGTAAGCAGGTCGATTTTCCCCTTGAGGCTGTTGTCCATAATAAAGGGATATTCCTCGGAGGGATTGTTAATCCAGACGGTAACGTCCTCTACCCGATCCCGGATGGTGTGGAGCTGCCGAAGGAGATTCCTCGGCTCATTGCCATAATGGCCCACCGCAATGGTATCTCCGGACTGAATTTTCTCCAGCGCCTGGGGAATGGAAATAAACTTGGATTCATATAATTCGCGTTTTGTCATATGGTTTCCCTCGCTTTCAGGCAAAACTATGGTTCTATTATACCTAACCGCCAAGAACAATCAATAGATAATATCCCAGAACAACTTCGATTTTGACGCAAAAACCATAGCATTTTCACAAAAAGCGCCGCAAAGCACCGCATACAAAAATCCCCGCCCTCCATTGGAAGACGGGGATTTCAAATATCTTAGTCGGTGACGTAAGGCAGCAGTGCGATCTGACGTGCCCGCTTGATAGCGGTGGTCAGCTGACGCTGATGCTTTGCGCAAGTACCGGTGGTTCTGCGGGGCAGGATCTTGCCGCGCTCAGACAGATACCGACGAAGCTTTGCAGCCTCCTTGTAGTCGATGTGCTCGACCTTATCGACACAGAAGCTGCATACCTTACGGCGCTTGCGGCCTCTAGCTCTATCGTTAGCCATGGATATTCCTCCTATCTTATAAAGTACGTTACCGGGTGGAATCAGAAGGGAAGGTCGCTGTCGTCGTCTTCCAGCATGGAGAACTCAGAGTTCCCATTGGAAGCGGCGGGGGCGGAGAAGCTGCTGGCTGCCGGTGCAGAGAAACTGCTGCCGCCATACTCAGAATAGCTGCCGCCGGAAGCGGTATCGCGCTTAGAGCTGCCGAAGTAAACATTGTCTGCTACAACCTCGGCGCTGCGGCGCTTATTGCCTTCCTTATCGGTCCATGCCCGAATTTGAAGTCTGCCGGATACCACCGCCATGCTGCCCTTGGTGAAGTATTTGGAGACGAACTCTCCGGTGCTTCTCCAGGCAACCACGTCGATGAAATCACACTCTTTCTCACCGTTCTGACTCTTGAAGTCGCGGTCAACAGCCAGCGTGAAGGATGCAACTGCAATCCCGCTGCCGGTACGCCGAAGCTCCGGGTCACGGGTCAGCCGGCCCATGAGAACAATATGGTTCAGCATGAACACGTCCTCCTTATGCTTCTACGGTGGTGATGAGGCAACGCATGATGCCGTCGGTGATCTTCATCACACGATCCAGCTCAGCGGGGAGCTCGGGCTTGGACTCAAAGGTCATGAGCACATAGTAGCCCTCGTTCAGGTCCTCAATGGGATAAGCCAGACGGCGCTTGCCCCACTCGTTAACCTCGGTGAGGGTGCCCTCTGCTTCCACCATTGCCTTGAACTTTTCCACCAGAGCCTGGGTGCCCTCCTCAGTGAGCTGAGGATTGATGATATACAGCGCCTCGTACTTTTCGGAAATCTTAGCCATGTTGTTTGCACCTCCTTTTGGACATATGGCCGCAGATCGCGTCTGCGGCAAGGATATGCCGTTCAATGAACAGCCTTACTATTATAGAGGCAAAAGCCCCATTTGTCAACCAGTTTTTGCATGAGATTGCATAAAAAATGGGCGCACTGCAAACGCTGCAATGCGCCCAAACGCGTCCCATCCGCCACAGACTGGAGCGTTTTATTCCTCTTCGAGATTTTCAAATACCTTTCTCAGGCACTGGCGCAGCAGCTCCTGCTCTTCCTGGGTCATGCCCTTTACCAGCTTTGCTTCGGCCTGATCCCGGGCACCGTCGAGAACGGCACGGACCTCCATGCCCTTTTCGGTGAGCAGGACCCGCTTATTCCGGGTGTCTTGGGGCAGGCGTTCGCAACGGATAAAGCCCTTCTGCTCCAGATTGCGCACCAGCGAGGAAACGCTGGAGGCCTTGATGCCCAGGGCATATTCCAGATCCCGCTGATTGACGTCGCCCTTGCCCAGCTGTCCAAACAGCCGCGTCAGTACGCGGGACTGGGGATAGGTAACATCATAGTCTACAAACAGCTTGTCAAAATACTGGCGGATGCCATAGGAAATGTTGGTAATCAAATAGCCCACATCGGGGTTTTCCTGCATCGGCTGCTTTTTGTCCATCTGTTTTTCTTCCATCGTGAATTCTCCCTTCGCAATTGAATCCCAGCTGGTCAGACTGGTTCCCGCTGCCCACGGCCGCAGGTCAAACTGTTTCATCTATCAAATAGTTTATTATCAAAATAAAATTTTGTCAAGGGCATTTTACTACATTTTCCCCTGATTTTCCTGGGATAAGTCACAGAACCATAGAAAAAAGCCCCTCCGCCGCAAAAATACTTGCAGCAGAGGGACTTCCGTTCCGTTTAATTAAAGAACTTTGCGTGAATTGCCGCAACCGCACGGTCCGTGTCCTCTTTGTCAATCAGCACGGAGACCTTGATTTCACTGGTGGAAATCATCATGATATTGATATGTGCTTCATAGAGCGCCTCAAACATAGTCGCCGCCACGCCGGGATTATCAACCATACCACCGCCGACCACGGAAACCTTTGCAACGTCCTGATTGATGTCTACATGGTCAAAGCCCAGAGCGTCCTGATTGTCCTTAATGACCTGATATGCTTTCTCCGCATAGTCACTGGCCACAGTAAAGGAGATATCCTTGGAATCTGCACGACCAATCGACTGCAAAATGATATCAACGTTGATTTTTTCTCTTGCCAGCAGGTTGAACACCTTAAAGGCCACACCGGGCACATCCCGGAGGCCCACAATGGCCAGCCGCGCCACATTTTTATCCTGCGCCACACCGCTGATGTATGTCTTTTCCACTTTCTTCACTGCCTCCTTGACAATGGTTCCGGGCGCTCCGGTAAAGCTGGAGAGCACCTCGATATTCATATTATACCGCTTTGCCATTTCCACCGAGCGGTTATGGAGCACCTGTGCGCCCAGAGACGCCAGCTCCAGCATTTCGTCAAAGGTGATTTCATCGATTTTCCGGGCATTGGGCACCTTCCGCGGGTCGGCGGTATATACGCCGTCCACATCGGTGTAGATCTGACACAGATCCGCCCGCAGCGCCACCGCCAGGGCCACCGCCGTGGTATCGGAGCCGCCCCGGCCCAGGGTGGTCACATCGCCATATTTGTTGATACCCTGGAAGCCCGCCACCAGAACAATCTTATTCTGGTCCAGCTCCTCCTGAATGCGGCTGCCGGACACCCGCTTAATCCGGGCTGCGCCATAGGCCGCGGTGGTTTCCATGCCCACCTGCCAGCCGGTCAGCGATACCACCGGGAAGCCCAGCTTCTCAATGGCCATGGCCATCAGCGCAATGGACATCTGCTCGCCGGTGTTCAGCAGCATATCCATCTCGCGCTTCGAGGCGGAAGAGTTAATCTCCGCTGCCTTTGCCAGCAGGTCGTCAGTGGTGTCGCCCTGGGCAGAAAGCACCACCACCACCTGATTTCCTTTTTTATAAGTACCGGTTATGATCTCTGCAACGTGCAGGATCCGCTCGGCGTTTGCCACAGAGCTGCCGCCGAACTTCTGAACAATCAATGCCATAGTATCCTCTCCAGATTAAAATTACTCCAAAACAGGCAGGCAGGTCATTACCTGGAACTCTGCAAGCTTCTGATCCAGCTCTTTTCTGGTCAAAAGCCCGGTAAATACCGCCGTTTCTCCGGTTCCGGCTGCTACCGTCCGGGCATCGCCGAATACCGCGCCAATCCGTACCTCCCGCTCCTGGGTGCGGAGATACCAGCGCAGGGGCAGATCTTCGAAGCTGCCCACCACGTCGTCGCCGCCGGGGGCCCAGTCCATATTCTGCCGACGCTCCTTATGCTTGACCGCGTCGATGATATCGGCAGAAACGGCGCTGGCCGTGGGAAGCTTTCCTGCGCCCCGTCCATAGAACATCACATCGCCGATGGCATCCCCCCGGACCACAATTCCGTTGAACACATCTTCTACGCCCGCCAGCTGCTGATCCTCGGGAATCAGATGGGGCGCAACATAGGCCACCACCCTGCCGTCTTCCTGCAAAATGGCTCTGCCCAGCAGCTTAATCTTCATTCCGGCTGCCTCTGCCAGGGCCACATCCTGGGCGGTAACGCCGGTGATGCCCTGGGTGGGAACCTGTGCCGGATAGATATGCCGCCCAAAGCTCAAGGACGCCAGAATGCAGATTTTCCGGCAGGCGTCAAAGCCCTCCACGTCTGCCGTGGGGTCCGCTTCGGCATAGCCCTTCTCCTGGGCCTGCTTCAGCGCCGTGTCGAAAGATAGTCCTTCTTTTATCATTTTAGTCAGAATATAGTTGGTTGTTCCATTGAGAATGCCATAGATTTCGGTAATCTCATTGGCAGCCAGGCAGGAGCCCAGAGGGCGGATGATGGGAATGCCGCCGCCCACAGAGGCCTCATAGAGGTAGTTGAGGTTTTTCTCCCGGGCAATGGAAAAGAATTCGTCGCCGCACTCTGCCACCACCTCTTTATTGGAGGTGACCACGCTTTTCCCGGCCTTCAGTGCCCGGAGGGTATAATCCCGGGCCGCACCGGTGCCGCCGATGCATTCCGCTACCACGCTGACCTCCGGATCGTTTTCAATCACGGAAAAATCCTGGACCACCAGGTCCCGGAAGGGGCTGTCGGGATAGTCGTGCCGCCCCAGAATATATTTGACCTCAACCGGCTCCCCGGCCTTTCGGGCAATGGAATCTGCGTTTTTGGTGAGCACCTCTGCCACACCGGAGCCCACGGTTCCAAGTCCCAGAATCGCTACTTTTGCCATATGCTACTCCTTTCAGCCTGCTACAATCTCAGCCTTGAGCACACCATCCAGATTGCCCATGCGCTTGAGCAAATCCTCCACCGAACAGTGCAGCTCACTGGTTTCCACCGAAATGGTGACGATGGCGCAGCCGTTGGTGGGAATATTCTGGTTAATGGTGAGTATATTTGCGCCGTTATAGGAAAAAATGGATAGTATACCGGACAGCACGCCGGTACGGTCCTTGAGCATCAGCTGGAATGTAATGATATGCCCCGCCATAAGATTTTGAAAGGGCATCATAGCGTCTCTGTATTTATAAAACGCACTGCGGCTGATCCCGGTGGCCTTGGTTGCCTCGCCAACGGTGGCAGCCTCGCCGGAATCCAGCATTCGCTTTGCCTCGGCTACCTTGAGGAATACCTCCGGCAGCGCAGCGGCTTCCACGATATAGTATTTGGGTGTCTTATCCACGAATAAATCCCCCTTGTCCTTCTATCATGCTCATTTGTATTTACTGTGTGGTCTATCTTATCACGTTGCCTGTCCGTTTGCAACGGACACATCCATAAAATATCCCACAAATTTTGCAGGTTTTTTGTACTATCTGTCACCCCACCGGTCTGGAGGCATATCCATGGAGCTTACAACGAAATATCGGCGAATTTTATCCCTGCTTTTGTGCGGCGGGCTGTTTCTATTGGGGCTGAAATACCTTTTGCCCCTGGTGCTGCCATTTCTCCTGGGCATTGGCGTCGCAATGGCTTTGACGCCCCTCATTCGGCTTTTTCAGCGGCGGTTTTCTCTGCGCCGGGGAACCAGCGCCGCCATCGCCGTAACGGTTGTGCTGCTGACGCTGGGGCTGATTTTATGGCTGCTGGCCCGGCTGCTGATTCATCAGGCCGCAGGCCTATACGACCGGCTTCCGGCGCTGATTGCGTCCGCCTCCCAGGGACTTTCTGCCTTCGGCGCCTGGGCCGAGCATCTGGCGGACCTGCTCCCCGGCGGCGTGGGCGATGCATTTTCCGATTGGGCCCAGGAGATCATCCGGTCCGGGGGCAGCTTGGCATCCTCTCTTTACGAGCGGCTGTTTTCCCTGGTGTACGGGTTCCTGGGGAAGCTGCCGGATACGGTGCTGTTTCTGCTGACCACTGTGCTCTCCTGCTATTTCGCCGCGGGAGAGCTGCCTCGGCTCCGGGCCATCTGCCGGGAGCACCTGCCGCCCAAGCTGCTGGGTCACTGCCAAAGGCTAGGGGCCAGTATGAAAACCGTATTGGGCGGCTGGGTCCGGGCGCAGCTGATCCTCATGGGCATCACATTTCTGATTCTGCTGTGCGGTCTATGGATTTTGGGCGTATCCTTCCCGCTACTTCCGGCCCTGCTAATTGCGCTGCTGGATGCACTCCCCCTCTTTGGCACCGGCACCGTCCTGCTGCCCTGGGGACTGCTCCAGCTGATCTCCGGGGATTTTCACCTGGGATTGGGCCTGATGGTACTCTATGCCGCCGCTGCATTGAGCCGAAATGTGTTGGAGCCCAAGCTGTTGGGCGCGCAGGTGGGCATCAGTCCCCTGCTGACGCTGTTTTCCATCTACACTGGCTATCGTCTCTCAGGCTTTGCGGGAATGATTCTCCTGCCCATCGGCGCTATGGTAGCAGCAGAGCTCTGGGCCGCCGGTCATCCTGCCGCCATTTCCGCCCCGGCAGCGTCTCAAAATCGCCCTGCGCCGGGCTTTTCGCCCCATATCTCCCCATAAAAAATTTCCCTCCGGAGCAACTGATATGTACCCCCAATACCGGGTGTCCAGTATTGGGGGTACATATCAGTATTGGGGGTACATATCAAACATCCGAAGGGGAATTCTATTATGCTTCTTTCTGTTCGTCCCCTCGGGTGAGCTGACGAATCCAGGTAAACCGGTTGCAGTAGATGGCGTTGGGGATGCACTTAATCACCTGGTCGGCTTTCAGGAACATAAACGTCACCACCGGGGGCAGGTTCCATACAAAGGCGCTGAGATAGCTCATGGGAATGGTAAACAGCCACATAAAGCTGGTGTCCATAATCGCCGCATACTTGGTGTTGCCGCCGCCGCCAATGATACCGGCCTCCACCGGATACTCATAGCAGCTGCCCAGAGACGCAACGCCCAACACCGTCAGGAACTGTGACGCCAACTGCGCCGTTTCCGCCGAGACATTATAGAAGGAGATAATCCAATCCTTGCACAGCAGAATCAGCACTGCCGAAATCGCGCCCAGCACCAGGAAAATGCACTGGAGGCTCCGGGCATAGGGCTTCACCAGATGAATATTCCCTTCGCCGATGGTCTTTCCGATGGTCACCGACGCCGCATTGGAGCCGGACATGCCCACCACCACAAACAGCTGGAACACCACCGTGGCAATGGAGTTGGCCGCAATGGTTTCGGCGCTGATATGCCCCAGAATCGAGGTCTGCGCCGCCTGGGCCACGCCCCACAGTCCGCCGGTAATCACCACCGGCAGGGAAACCTTTACATAGTCCCCCAGGAAGCCGAAATCCAGATTCAGCAGATGCCGGGGCCGCATTTTGAGCTTCTTGTCAATGAAGAACAGGTACACCAGGATGATAATCAGCTCTACCACCCGGCTGGTGAGGGTTGCAATGGCAGCGCCCACAATACCCAGCTCCGGCAGCCCAAAATGGCCGAAAATCAGGCAGTAGTTCAGGCACATGTTGATGAAAATGGTGCTGACGGACATGACCGTGCCCACAAACGCCGTCTCCACGCTTTGCAGGGAATACATCAGTGTGTTGGAGACGGCATAGATGATATACGTCCAGCACATGATTTTCAGGTATTTCAGCGCCTCAGCCACCACAGCCTGGTCCGAGGTAAACAGGCCCAGAATAGAGCGCGGAATCAGCAGGGTCAGCAGGAAAAAGATCAGACCGATAAGACTGCCAAATTTCAGTCCCACCGAGGTAATGCGGCGGATGGGGTCCACCTGGCCCTTGCCCCAATACTGCGCGCCCAGCACCGCAACACCAGTGCCGATGCCAACTACAAAGGACTGGAGCATAAACTGAATCTGATTGACCAGCGTTGCCCCGGACAGGGCCAGCTCCGTATAGGTGCCCAGCATGATGTTGTCCACCATGTTCACCATCAGCGCCGCCAGCTGCTGGAGCGAGATCACAATCAGCAGTGGAAAAAATGTCTTGTATAAGTTCTTATTCTGAAACAGCCGCAACGTTTTTGCCTCCTTGTCGCACGTTAAAAGTTTGATGTTTCTATGTGCGGCACATTGTATGAAACGTATCCGTTCACTCCAGCACCGGCGAAATGCGCCTCAAAATCCGATGCCGTTATCGCTGTCCCAGCAACACTCCTTTGTTTTTGGGGGCAATACCGCGTGGGCCTGCTGCGGCCTTCGACGGATCTTTTCCGCCGGGAACGCGCCGTTTTCCTTTGAAATACACAAAGTATTCCCGCAGGAAAACGGCTTTTCCCGAACGAAAAATCTCTCGCCGAATGCTCTTGCCGCCCCGCGTGGTAATGCCCCTATGTCTTGGTTGTAGAATTCGTATGTAATTATATAGTGCACCCTTAATCCAATCCGCCGGAGGCTCCTTGCTCCCCCACTGGTACGCCGGAAGTGGATTCACAAAGAATATGCCAGTGGCATGTTCGACTGAATCCGTCCCTTCCCAAAAATTCGAGCCCTAAGCGATGAATTTTTGGCGGCGTTCCCAAGTCGATACAGCCAGGCAAACGAAAACCGGAAACCTAACGGCTTCCGGTTTTCTACAATCTATGGTACGCCAGAAGGGACTCGAACCCCCGACCTACTGATTCGTAGTCAGTCACTCTATCCAACTGAGCTACTGGCGCATATCTCTCACAGAATGCTAGGGTATTATAGCATCCCGGCTTCAAAAAAGCAAGTGTTTTTTCAAAATTTCTTAGAGAAATTTTTTCGCCCGGAAGGAGTCGCATAACCGAAAAAATCATGGTATACTACATTTACATTTACGTTTGCATGGAAAAGGTGCGCTGCAATTTCTGCAACGCACCCGGCCATCAGGTCATTTTCCGTTCTACCGCGTCAACCGCCTGATTGACCTTTCGGGCAGCGGTATGGGCTGCCTGTCTGCCAAGATGCTGCATCTCCCGATTGCGGGGCAGCATCATTCCTACGGCAGTACCCGCAGCTGCGCCCAGGCCCATGGCCATGAAAAATGTCTTCGCTTCCATGCTCACTCACTCCCCTCATCTCCATTCTGCCCGATGCGGGCGGAACTATCCTGAAAGGAGCCACATATTGCTATGGGAATTCTATTAAAAAACGCTTTCGTGATCGACCCGGTTGCCCTGACCGCCTCCCCTATGGATCTTTTGACCGAAAATGGCATTGTCTCCGCACTGGCCGCGGGTGTCGCCGCCAAGGGCCATGAAATCATCGACTGCACCGGGCTGTATCTGGCCCCGGGCCTTGTGGATATGCACGTCCACTTCCGCGATCCCGGCCTTACTTATAAAGAGGACATCGTCACCGGCAGTGCAGCGGCGGCAGCGGGCGGCTTCACCACCGTGGCCTGCATGCCCAACACCAAACCGGTACTGGATACCCCGGAGCAGATGGAATATGTCCTGGAAAAGGGCCGCACCCAGGGCCATTGTCATGTGCTGCCCATCGGCGCTGTGACCGTGGGACAAGCAGGCGAAACGCTGACCGACTTTCACGCACTGGCCCAAGCCGGCGCCGTGGCCTTCTCCGACGACGGCGTGCCGGTTACTTCGGCGGTTCGGATGCGGGACGCTCTGAAATCTGCAAAAGAGCTCAACAAAATTGTCATCTCCCACTGCGAAGACGGCGAAATGGTAAAGAACTACGCCGTCAACGAGGGTGAGGTATCCCGGCAGCTGGGGCTCCCCGGTCGGCCCGCCATTGCCGAGGATTTGATGGTGGCCCGGGACCTGATGCTGGCAAAGGAAACCGGCGCACATGTCCATATTGCCCACGTCTCCACCAAGGGTTCCGCCCAGCTGATTCGTCAGGCCAAGCAGGAGGGCGTATCGGTCACTGCGGAAACCTGCCCCCAGTATTTCATCTACACCGAGCAGGAGATTCTCAAAAAGGGCACCATGGCCCGGGTCAATCCACCCCTGCGCACGGAAGAAGATCGTCAGGCCATTCTGGCTGCGGTTTTGGACGGCACGCTGGACTGCATCGTCACCGACCATGCCCCCCACAGTGCCGAGGAGAAAGCCCGCCCCCTGCCCGATGCCCCCAGCGGCATGGTGGGTCTGGAAACCTCCCTTGCCGCCTGCCTGACCCATTTGGTCAAGCCCGGCTATCTGACCGTTCCCCAACTGATTCGGAAAATGACCGTGGTTCCCGCAAGCATTCTCGGTTTGGACACCGGAACCCTTCATGCCGGCGGCGCTGCTGACCTGTGCGTATTTGACGCAGCGGAGCAGTGGACGGTAGACCCCCAACAGTTCCGTTCCAAGGGCAGAAGCACCGTGTTTGCAGGCGATACCCTCACCGGCAAGGTGAAGCTAACCATCTGCGGCGGAAAAATTACCCACCGCGAGGGCATTTAAAAGCAATTTAAGGCAATACCGCACAGAAAAACAAAACGAAGCCAAATTGTGATATAATGAACGCATGGATAAACAGATGACAATATCCGCATTCAGCGATGAGTTGGCGCAGGTG
>CAVJLG010000037.1:0-9803 GCA_963650135.1 Barnesiella intestinihominis
TTGCTGCCCCAGTAGCCCTTTGCGATCTTCAGGGTCTTATTGCGTCTCTTGCGCGTCATCATTGCGCCTTTTACTCTAGCCATTTATGTTATCCTCCTTAGAAGTGTAAAGCGTTGATTATTTGTAGGGAATCAGCTCTTTGATAGCCTTAACGTTGGTCTTATCGGCATAGCTGCCCTGACGCAGACGACGAGTCCGCTTGGTTTCCTTCTTGGTAAGGATGTGGCTCTTGAATGCGCAAGCCTTCTTGACCTTGCCGTTCTTGGTCATCTTAAATCTTTTCTTTGCACCGGAGTGCGTCTTAATCTTGTTCGCCATGGTGGTGTACTCCTTCCGTATAATAAAGGGATTTACTTACTTGTCTTGGGTCCCAGGAACATGGACATATGGCGTCCATCCAGCTTCGGAGCGCGCTCGATATTGGCGGTTTCCGCACACATCTCGCCAAACTGAGCCAGCAGCGTTTTGCCGATATCGGTATGCGCCATCTCTCTGCCGCGGAACCGAACGGTCACCTTGACTCGATTGCCGTCTTTCAAGAACTTCTGTGCGCTCTTGACTTTGACATTGAAGTCGTTGGTGTCGATACCGGGAGACATCCGAACTTCCTTGATCTCGGTCACATGCTGATTTTTCTTGGCTTCCTTTTCCTTTTTGGTCTGTTCAAAGCGGAACTTACCGTAGTCCATGATCTTGCACACCGGAGGGGTGGCATTGGGCGAGATCTTTACCAGGTCCAACCCCTGATCATAAGCTCGTGCAAGCGCATCCCGGGGGGACATAATACCAAGCTGTTCACCTGTGGTGTCGATCACGCGGATTTCCTTGTCTCTGATATCCTCATTGAGCTGATGGTCTAGTTTGCTGATATGAAACACCTCCAACAAAAAAACGCGGATGCTGCATAGCACCCGCATGAAGCTCCAGCCTGACATTCTGCCAAACTACGCTATCAAACCGCGTCGCAATTGCTGGCGGTGAGGTGCGGGGCTGCCGCTCCTACTTCCTTTTAACTAGGTTATTTTAGCACAGCCCTGCCGCTCTGTCAAGGCCTTTTTCGGAATATTTATGGCTCTGCGAAGATTTTCCGCAGAGCCATAGGACTTATAGCTTCAGTTCATTGTCGGCGGTGAGGCCATCCTTCTCCAGCATAGTTTCCATCACCTTGAGGTCCGCCGAAATATCCAGGGCGTCGTCTGCAAACAGCTTGTCCAGCTGGGTTTCATAGCCGTCTACAATCTTGTCCATCATATCTTCGATTTTCTGCTTGGTTTCCCGGATATTTTCGCCCTCCACATCCTGTTCCTCCAGCTTTGCATAGTTCTCCAGGATTTTCAGGGTCTGGGGCAGATAATAGTTCATAAAGCTCTTGAGCTCCCCGGCCTTTTCCGGGCGGGCCTCCAGCAGCCGGAAGATTTTCGCAGTGAGCTCTTCAATCCGGTCGATTTTACGGCTCAGCTCCGGGTTATCGATGTCATCGTTAATCTGCCGGATATGCTTGAGAGTACTGTCGGCCACGCTCTCCGCCTTATCGTTGGGCACATTCTGAATGTCCGGTTCGGGCTCCGGCGCTTCCTCAATACCGCCCTCCTTGAGTACCAGCAGGTTCCGGGCCGCATCAATATAGCCGCTTTCGAAATAATCCCGCTCCAGCATTTCCTCCAGATCCTGCACCGTATGCTTCTCCGAAACACCCATGGCCTTTGCCAGGCTGGAGATGGAAATCTCATCCCGGCTGCCGATCATGGAGAGATAACTGCGGAACTTCTTCATTTTCCGCTTTCGGCTGCCCGCCATGCCCAGCAGCGCAATGCCTGCCAGGAACAGCGCCAGCAGCGGCACAAGATTTCTCATGGCATAGCCGAAGCCGATGAAATATTCAATTTCTTCAATGAGCTGCATCACAAACGCAAACCCAAAGCCAACCGTTAAAATACCGCCCAGAATCCGCAGCAGTCCCAGATTGCCAAAGCCATGGAGCCGCGCTTCCTGCTTTTCCGAGTTTTTACCCTTTTTATTGTCCGAATTCTGCCGCCGGGCATTGGCCTCCGTCCGAACCTTGGCCGCCTCCTGGCTGACCTGCTCCCACTGGACGCTCTTCTGGCCCTTTTGATAGCCGGTTCGGGCCTGGTTGGCCGCGGATTTTGCCGCATTGGCCGCCCGATGCAGCTCTTTCCGCACCCGCTGATCGCCAGGCCATTTCCCGGACAGCTCCAGGAACAGCAGGATCAATCCAACAGGCCAAGCCACCATAAACGCCAGCACAATAAAGATCCAATGCCAGCCCTTATCGTTACCGCCCTTACGGTGCTGGCTGCCGGAAGCCTTCTCGCTACTGTAAGTGTAGGTGTAGCTGCGATGATAGCTGCCGTCTACCCGGTCCTGGGTGGAATCACGCTGGGTTTCTTCTCCCTCCGGCGAGACATAATGGACGTTTCCGTTTTCGTCAAACTCCCATCTTCCGCCTCTGCTCTCACTCATGCAGCCATCATCCTTCCAATTCTTGTTCCAGGATATCCGCGATCCGCTCGGAGGCGTGACCGTCGCCGTAGGGGTTCGACGCCTCTGCCATTGCCGCATAGGCGCTCTGATCCTCCAGCAGCAGGCAGAAATTGCGGTAAATATTCTCTTCGTCGGTGCCCACCAGCTTCAGGGTACCTGCGGCAATGCCCTCGGGACGCTCGGTGGTATCCCGCATGACCAATACCGGCTTGCCCAGAGACGGCGCCTCTTCCTGTACGCCGCCGGAATCCGTCAGAATCAAATAGCAGCGGGCCATAAAGTTGTGGAAATCCAACACATCCAGGGGCTCAATCAGGTGAATCCGATCGTCTCCGCCCAGCTCCCGCTCCGCAATTTCACGGACAGCAGGGTTCATGTGGATGGGATAGATCACCTTAATGTCCGGATGCTCGTCGCACACCCGGCGAATGGCCCGGAACATATGCACCATCGGCTCTCCAAGATTCTCCCGGCGATGGGCCGTAATCAAAATCATACGGCTGCCCGCTGCCCACTCCAGCTCCGGATGGGTGTAGTTCTCCCGAACGGTAGTGCGCAGGGCATCGATGCCGGTATTGCCGGTGACAAAAATCTTGCCGGTGTCCCGCTTTTCATTCAGCAGATTCTGCCGCGCCTGCTGGGTGGGCGCAAAGTTAAACCGGCTGATGATGCTCACCGCCTGGCGGTTAAACTCTTCCGGATAGGGACTGTAAATATTATAGGTACGCAGTCCCGCCTCCACATGGCCCACGGGAATGCTCATATAGAAGCACGCCAGCGCCGTCACAAAGGTGGTGGAGGTGTCGCCATGAACCAGCACCACGTCGGGCTTTACCTCTTCCAGTACCGTCCGAATGGAGCCGAGAATCTCTGTTGTTACGTCAAACAGCGTCTGCCGCTGCTTCATAATGGCAAGGTCATATTCCGGCACAACCTCGAAGGTGTCGAGCACCATATCCAGCATTTGCCGATGCTGTCCGGTGACGCACACTACCGTTTTCATTCCTTCCCGTTTTTTCAGTTCCTTTACCAGCGGGCACATCTTTATGGCCTCTGGGCGGGTGCCAAACACCAGCATCACGGTCTTCACGCATGACCCCTCATTTCTTTTGATTTGTTCTCATTTTACCCTTAATTTCCGCTTCCGTCAACCAAAATAGTTCCGATCTTATAAGCCGCACTTTATTTATCGTTCATGCTTCCGGATTTTTGTTCCCAACGTCAGCCGATCCTGCCGCTTTTCCCGGAGTTTTCCGATGAGCAGCTCGGTTTTCTCAAAAATCATCAATACCGTCCGCATGATCTGGAAGGACAGCATAATAAACACCGCCAGCACCAATCCCGTCTCCAACGTAGGCGCTGTAAAGCCAAATACCGAGCTCAGCACGGTAAAGCAAATCACCTCTGCCAGCGCCATCACCGCAATCAGTGCCGACCGTTTCCAATCCAGGGGCTGAGACACCTGGTAGAGCACCCGTAGTCCCACCACTGCCAGCACCACCGCGCTCATGGTATACAGCTGCTCCGTTGGGAAATGGAACACCGCCACAAATGTCTCGATGAGCAGAATCAAAATCACATTGGTCAGGCCGCCTGGTAGTGCTTTTAAGAACACATTCGTAATAAACCGGCCCTTGACCCGCTCATGATTGGGCTCCAGCGCCAGGAAGAATGCAGGCGCGCCAATGGTCAGACCGCTAATGACGGACAGATGCAGCGGCACCAGGGGATAGGGCATATTTACGAACAGCGAAATCACCGAAATCAGGAACGAAAAAATGTTCTTCACAAAGAACAGCGACGCCGCCCGCTGAATGTTATTGATGACCCGCCGCCCCTCGTCCACCACCTGGGGCATGGTGGAGAAATCGGAATCCAGCAGCACCAGCTGTGCCACCTGACAGGCTGCATCGGCGCCGGACGCCATGGCAATGCCGCAATCTGCATCCTTCAGCGCCAACACGTCGTTTACGCCGTCGCCGGTCATGGCAACCGTATGCCCCGCCTTCTGCATGGCCTTTACCAGCTTCCGCTTTTGGTCCGGGGTAACACGGCCAAACACTGCATAGTGCTCTGCCGCCTCTTCGATTTCTTCATCGGTGGTCAGAGTGGACGCATCCACATACAGGTCCGCGTCGGAAATTCCCGCCTGCCGGGCTACCTCCGACACCGTCACCGGATTATCTCCGGAGATGACGCGGATCGACACACCCTGCTGCGTAAAGTAGCGGAACGTCTCCGGCGCTTCCGGACGGATTCGGTTGGTCAGCGGAATCAGCGCCATGGGTGTTACCGCGCCCAAGGACAGATTTCCCGGTTCCGGTACCCCCGCATAGCTTGCCAGCAGCAGCACACGATAGCCCCGGCTGCTCCAGCTCTCCACGTCCTTGCCCACCTCGTCATAACGGGAGCTCATAATAAACTCCGGCGCACCCACCAGGAAGCTGCCCTTTTCTTCAAACACCACGCCGGTCCATTTGGTGTCGGAGGAGAACGGAATCACCTTTTTCGCCATCCATTTGGGTTCCCGACAGAATTTATCTGCCATGGCTCTGCCGGTGTCGTTGTCCGCTTTGGCCGCGCCATAGATTTCTGAAAGAATCTCCTGCACCTGGTGATACTCTACCCCATCCATGGGCACCGGATCACCGGGTTCCATTACATTTTCCGTAATGGTTCCGGTTTTATCCACGCAGAGCACGTCTACGCGGGCCAGATTTTCAATGCAGTTCATATCCTGGGTCAAAACATGCTTCTGGGCCAGACGAATGACACTGACCGCCAATGCCACGCTGGTAAGCAGATACAGGCCCTCGGGAATCATGCCGATCAGCGCCGCTACCGTTGCCTTGACCGAAGCCTGGAGCCCCAGATCCAGCACCTTAAACTGCTTAATAAACAGAATGATACCCAGGGGAATCATGGCGATGCCGATCACCCGGATCACCTTGTCCAGAGACGCCATCATCTCCGAATTGCCGACTTTGACGTCCTTCTTGGCCTCCAGGGTCAGCTTTGACGCATAGGAATCCGCGCCTACCTGGGTCAGCTGCGCCTTACATCGCCCGGACACCACAAAGCTGCCGGACAGCAGCACATCGCCCGCACGCTTTACAATCGCGTCCTCCTCGCCGGTAATCAGGGATTCATTCACCTGAACCTGCCCCACACGGACCACTGCATCGGCGCAGATCTGATCGCCGGAAGCAAATTCTACAATGTCATCCCGCACCAGCCGGTCCGACTCCACCATCTCCCGCTTGCCGTTACGAATGGTTGGCACCTTCCGCGCCGTCATCAGCGTCAGCTGATCGATGGTGCGCTTGGAGCGAATCTCCTGAAAAATGCCGATGGCGGTATTGGTAATGGCGATGCCCAGAAAGAGCATGTCGCCAAATGCGCCCACCACCGCCAGACAAGCTGCCAGAATGATAAAAATCAGGTTGAAATATGTCAGGCAATTGTCTCGGATGATCTGCTTTTCTGACTTGGTGGGGGACTCCACCTGAACATTGCTGAGTCCCGCCTGCATCCGCTGACGAACTGCCACATCGCTGAGCCCATGGGTATGCGGCGGATCACACACCGGAATCGTCTGTGGGTTTCGTTTGATTTCCGGCTTTACCGGTTGCCTTTTTCCCATAGGGATTCGTTCCTTTCTGTTCATCCCTCTGCCGCCAGTTCCGGCAGACTGGGTTCTATATGAACGTAGACGCCGCACTGCGACGCCTACGTGGAGTTATCAGGTGGAAAAATAGCTGAAGTGCATATAGTCCTTTTTGGTGTTCCAGTTGCCGCCCCAGCCAAATCCGTATTTCCGGAACGCATTCACCACATCGCCATCTGCCGGAATGGAATAGGGATCCTCGCCGGGCCTCCAGTAAGAGCCTGTGGTTGCTGTACCGTCCAGCGTACACTCATAGTTCTCGTTGGGGTTGATGTCCACAGCAAGTCCCGGCATATGCTCCGAGCCGGGCTCCCAGCGGTAACAGCCAACCTCCTTAATCGGAAACTGCTCACTGCCGTTGTAGATTTCCTCGAATATGGCAGTATAAATGTCTGCCATATTTTCATTTACCTGCAGGGTCAGATACTTGGTTGTTTTTGTGGTTTTGCTGCTGTCAGCAAAGTCCCATACCCGCACGGTAATTGATACCATATGGCTTTGGGCTTCGGTTGCCGTTTGATAATATCTCCGGGGATTGGAAACCACAGTGCCAAACACCCGTGTACACTTCTGCTCATAGGTTTCCGCAGAGCCTGCGGTGTCTGCCACCTTATAAGTTCCGGCATTGCTCACCATCGATGCTTCCTTACCGCAGGTAATGGTATAGCTGCCCATCATTCCATTCCAGGTATAGGCATAGATTGTCACGATGCCTTCCCCCACTGCGGTCACCTTGCCCGAGAGATTCACCGTTGCAATACTCGGATCGTCAGAAACCCAGGTAACCGTTTGATTGCTAGCATTTTCCGGAATAATTTGCGAAGCAAGGAAAACCCACTGTCCAACATTCAACCGGCTAACATCGCTATTGATCCGAAGTCCCACCGGATTCACAATTACCCGTCCTTCATATGGCTGGAGGCTTGTTTTCAAACGCTGAAGCGCTACTGCGCATTCTGCGCGGGTAACATTGCCTGCCGGATCAAAGTACATGCCATCAGTCTGCTCCTCGCAGTCAAAAACGCCAACCTTGCACATGGTTGCCACAGAATCTGCCGCATAATCGGAAATGCTGCCAGCATCGGCAAACGTTTCGAGCTCATCGGCCTCAGTGTCCCCCACTTTTACCATCTGATAGTTGTAAATGGATGCATAGCGCACAAAAAATACAGCCATTTGCTCCCGCGTAATCAACTCTTCGGGTGCAAACAGACCATCATCGACCCCGCTTGCGATACCGTAACGCACCGCCCAGTTCACATATGGGGCATAGTATGCATCTTTCGGCACATCCTGGAACAGTGAATATGTAGTGTTCTGGTAGTTGTCCGCAACAACACCGGCCATTCGCCCCAGAACCGTCACAAACATTCCCCGTGTCATATTCTCATCCGGCTGAAAGCTGGTAGCAGACGATCCCTTGAACACATTATTTTCTATTGCCCACTGGATGGACGACTCCGCCCAATGACCGCTGATGTCAGTGATGCTGCCTGAGTCCACCGCAAATGTCTCAGGTACCATCGCCACCGTCAGTGTCAGAGCAAGCAGTCCTGCAAATAATCGTTTCCGCATACTTTGCCTCCCTATAGATTTCACATAATATCACGCGTTTATTATATCACAAGAGTCACGCTTTGACCAGTAACCATTTGTTAAGATTTTAAGAATTTCCCCCTATAATCCCTCTAAGGACAAGGAAAAGGAACCCGCCCTTTGGAGCGGGTCCCTTTGGAGTGCTGCAATCATCCCTTGGATGCCATATAGGTGTCGTAAGCCTCCTGGTAGATATCGATGCAGTCCTGGATGCCCATGGAGACAAGATCCTCCTGGAATGCATCCCACTGAGTTTCGATATCCAGCTCGCCGGTGATGAACTTTCCGACGCGCTCTTCTGCCATGGTGTTGATGTCGTTAAACTTGGAGCTGTACGCCTCGTTCTGCTCGGTATTCAGCGTCAACGCTGCGGGCAGGGTATAGAGATCGTCCACGCAGGAAGCCCAGGTGTCAAAAGCTTCGATGACATTATCGCCATAGGTGAAGAAGGACTTATCGAAGTCCTGGAGAGAGGGAACGCCGGACAGGGTATAGCCGGTCATCATAAACTGGAAGTTTCCGCCGTTGACCACGAAATCGGTAAACTGGGGATCGCCGTTTTCGTCGTACTCAAAGCCCTCACCCTCGATGCCATAGTTGCAAAGGAGCTGACCTTCCTCGGTCCAGAAGTAGTCCAGCCACTGGCATGCCAGCTGCACGTCCTCGCAGTTGGTGGAGATGCTCATGGCACCGCTGCCGCCGGAATTGCCGCCAGCCATAGAGGTAAAGTGGGTGGTCTTCTCGGGGTTATACTCAGGAGAATAAGGATCGGTAATGCCCTCAACGGCAAAGTTCGGCTCAGAAACCTGTGCCTGCGTCTCATACTGGGTGATGAAGTTGCCCTGGGAGAACCAGATGCCGGAATCACCGGCGAGAATCAGACCGTCGGTGTTGTTCTGGGAACCGTCGGAGGATGCGGTGATGAAGTCCCGGGACAGCAGGCCCTCGTCATACCACTTGTGCATCATGGTCAGGTATGCACGATAGCTGTCGTCCTGATAGCCGTTCTTAATCACGCCGTCAACCTGATACATATTCACTGCGCTGGAACTGCCCATTGCCGCTTCCGCTGCGCCTGCGGTGCCATAGCCGGCAATCAGGTTGGTCATCTGTGTCACGCCGGAGAGCAGCAGTGCATTGGTGCAGCCGTAGTTTTCCTTGAAGGCCAGGAGGGTATTCTCCCAGTCGTCATAGGTTTCGGGCATGTCGAGATTCAGCGCATCCAGCCAGTCCTTCCGGATCTGTGCGCCGCTGGTGGGCTTAAAATCGTCGGAAATCGAGGTGATCTCCGCCAGCTGCCCCTCGGCATTGTAGGCCTTTTCCTTGTATGCGGCATACTTGGGGTCGTTGAGGATGGTCATGTAGTTGCCCATGTACTCCTCGGCAGGCTCCGCCAGATCGATGATGATTTCTTCTTCAATGGCGCCAGCGGTGGAGCCATAGTAGGAGCCCACGCCGCCCATGATGTCCTTCATATCGTTGGCCGCACACAGCAGGGAAAACTGCTCGGATGCGTTCATCATGGAAACCTCGGTGAAGTCAATGTGGACGCCGGTGGCCTCTTCTGCTGCGTTGAACACGGAGCAGTCCTGATAGGAATCGATGCCGATCATGCTCAGGAAGCCGGGGAACTCACACCACATGGTCAAAGTCTTGGTGCCGGGATCGCACAGGGGATAGCTGGCCCATTCGCCGGTGTAGACATAGTCCTCACTGGCCTCCAGGGTCGAAGCCTCTTCCCGGTCGGATGCAGGCTCCTGTACCGGCGCTTCAGACTGCTCCTCGGTCACAGGAGCTTCCGCCTGGGTGGATGCTGGCTTTTCCGCCTCGGAGGTTTTGGCGCTTTCCGCCGTGCCACCGCCGCAGCCAGCCAGCAGGCCCAGCAGCATCCCCGCTGCCAGGAGCATTGCAAGAATCTTCTTTTTCATTTGGTTTGCCTCCTTCTGATTCTAGTTTCATCTCCTACATTATAAGGAAAATACGAAACCGCCGTCAATGCGCAAACCAACGGATTCTTACCGCACTTTTTGTGGATTGT
>CAVJLG010000038.1:0-6234 GCA_963650135.1 Barnesiella intestinihominis
TCCTTTATTGAATCGCTTTGACCTCGATGTTCAATGTGTGTTTTGCTCATCTCTAATAGCATTATATCATAGAATTCTAAGGTTGAGGAGACGGAACGGGCACGCATAACGCAAAGCATACCGCCGCACAAAACGTACGGCGGCGTGCAAACAAGAAGGGGGCGTTTAGCGTGCGGCATACCGGTCGTAGGCAGCCTGCTTGAGATCAATGGCTTCCTGCATACCCATGTCATACAGGGTGGAAACAAAGCTCTCGTACTGGCTCATATCCTCCTCGCCGGTGGCGAATTTCAGCACATGCTCGGCCATATAGGTGCTCAGGTCGGAAATCAGTGCGGTATAGCGCTCGTCCTCCTCGGTGGTCATGGAGGCGCCGGTGGGATAGACGTAATCGCCGTCCAGATTGCCGCTGTTGATGAGCTCCAGGGCCTCTACCTGGGCGTCGGTGTATACGTCCAGATCGGAGTTGATGGTCTTATAATAGATGTTGTCTGCTTCTGCCAGACAATAGAGGGCCTTCTGCACCGTCAGGGTCAGGCCGTCCTGGGTGGACTGGGTCATCATATCCGTAAAGCGGGGCGTGCCGTCCTGCATCTCATAGCTGACACCCTCCACGCCGTACATGGCCAGCATAGAAACCTCGGAGGTGTAATGGGCGTCCAGCCATTTGCAGGCCAGCTCCACATTGGAGCAGGTGGCGGAAAGGCTGACGGCATAGCGCACCTCATAGGAGGCGGCGGTGGTGAAATGCAGCGTCTGATCCTCGGTCTGACGGATGGCGGGCACAGCCACCAGATAGCCGTCTTCAATCTGGCTGTTCAGCGTTTCCATATCCCGAACGCCAAAGCCCCAGAAGAAGCCAATCTGACCGGAGGTCACCAGATCCTGATAGGACATCTCGTTGGTATAGCTTTCGATGCCGGGCATGGTGAGGCCTTCGTTCATGTAGGCTTGGAGCATGGTAAGGTAAGAGACGAAATCGTCCTCTACAATGGCACACTTAACCTGTCCATCCACCACATAGAAGGGCACCTGAATGCCAGGGGAGGTCATAAAGAACGCCTTGATGTCATAGCCGGAGGCGAAGGAGCCGCCCTGATCGTCCAGATAGGAGTTGACCAGCATGGGATGTTCCACCCCAAGCTGCTGCTGGAAGGCGGTCAGCACCTCGTGCACCTGGTCATAGGTGGTGGGAACGTCCATCCCCACCTGGTCCAGCCAATCGCCGCGGACGAAGATACTGCCGGTGACGGGGGTTGCGATTTTGGGGTCGGTATAGGGATAGAAGCCGATGAGATTGCCGCTGTCGGTGGTCAGGCTGTTCTTCATCTCCGGGGTCAGGGAGAGAATCTGACTGTAGTTGGGGCAATCGTCCAGATAATCCGCCAGGTTCAGCAGAATATCGTCGGAAACTGCGGTGTCCATGCCGCCGGAGTAGTATTCCGTGGCGCCCAGCAGAATATCCGGCAGGCTCCCGGCTGCGGCCTGGAGATTGAATTGAGTCTGAGCATTTTCGGGGATGTAGCATTCGTAATCAATGTGAACGCCGGTGAGCTCCTCCAACTTCTGAACGGAAGCATTGGTGCTGTAGTCGTCCATATAGCTGGTGAAGTTGGGCGACATAGTGGCAAAGTACCGCAGCGTCTCGGTTTGTTCGGTCAGCGGGAAGCTGTATTCCACCGGGGTAAAATCGGACGATTCCTCCTGAATGGATTCAACCTGAGATGCTTCCTCTAAGGATGCTTCCTCGGAAATCGGCGCGGTAGATGGGGCGGCGGTGGGCTGTGCGGTTTCTTCGGCGCTGGATGGCGGTGCAGCTTCAGTGCTGGATGCTGCCTGACTTCCGCAGCCGGCAAGCAGACCCAGGGCCAGAATGACTGCACCCAGATGCCGCAGGGTGGATAACTTTTTCATGTTCGGTCCTCCTTACTGTGATTCTGAGGGGGCTTCCCTCGGTCAAGGCTATTATGCCAGCTTCGAAGGGGGCTTGCAATGCGGCATTCTTACCATTTGGTGCATTATTTTTCGGAATTCGCACTGAATTGCACTAAAATACAGGGGGATTCTTCGAACTTCATAAAATCCTGCACCAAATCACAAGATAATGAATTGCTTTGTTGTTTCGAATCCAATACAATGCATCATGAAAGAATCCAAGAAACTGCATGGAAAGGATGAAGATACAATGAAGGATCGAAGCATTCCGTTTGGAGAAAAGCTGCTGACGCTGGTGGCGGGCGGCGAAGAGCAGGAGGTCAATGCGGCTATCTATGGAGAGGATGCGGTGCTGGTGCTCAGCGATGCATTCCCCACCTCGCCCTCGGACTTTACCGGCCGCGGACGGGAGCCCTATCGGGCAGCGCTGGTGGTGCGCGATGGAAAAATTGCGGAGAATATGAGCGTTCGTCCGGCACTCAACGGCGGCACCGTAACCAACCAGGGGATGCAAGGCACCAAGATTGTCAGCCATACGCCGAATTTCAATCATGTGATTGTGGAGAACTCCGAGTATACCCTGGAGGACTGCGATCTGCGGGCCGATACCGAATCCGACGGCAAGCGAGTCTGCGATTTTGACGGCTACGGTTCGGTGGTCTGCGCCTATCACGGGGCAAAGCTCACAGTGAAAAACAGCCGACTTTATAGTAAGGGCGTTGCAAAGCCGGTGCTGTTTGCCGACGGCGGATCGGACGTATTGATGGACCACTGCACCTATGACTGCATGGGCGGCACGCTGTATGCGGGCTATCAGAATGCGGCGGGCTTTACCAAGATGGTAGCGCCCCCGTGGGTTCTGGGCATCACCGGAACGGCCCGGGGCACCAATCTCATGGGAGAGCTTTCCACCATGACCATTGCCAACTGCGATTGCCGGGCCAATGATTGGGGTGTGATCTCCACCGACGGTGGAAATGAAATGGCGCTGTATGTGGTGGATTCGAAGATCACACTTCTGGGCCAGGGCACTATGGAGGACAACCCCTTTACCCATCGCTTTGGACCGGGCTATGGCATCTATGCGGCGGGCTGCGATGAGTTTATCTATGGCACCGAGTTCAATGTGGGCACCTATGCCATCATCGGAATTGGCGGCAACATCACCCTCCAGTCCTCCAATACCACGGTAACGCCGAAGAAAAAGTACCTGGTGCCTACGGGACGGTTTGCACCCATGCCCCCGGATGGCCATCGGGGCGAGGTAATGGATGTGTTCTGGGAGGATACCCCGGTGTTTGCGCCCATCCAGGGAAAGGGCAGGCCTACGGTCGTAAATTCTGACGGCTGGGGCTTTATGTTCCACGGCGACTGCAATATCTCGCTGCTGGATGGCACCATTTGCGACACCGGCTATGCCACGTTCCTGTTCCGGGCCGTGGGCGGCAATGTGGTGGTGGACAACAGCCGGATTTGCAGCGGCGACGGCGTGATCCTCCAGCTGATTGATAATGATGATAAGGCAGTGGGCGGCCTGTTTACGCCGGATATCTATGACGAAAACGGCAAGCTGATTCAGCCCCATATGGGCCCCATTTTTAACCACGAGTTTTTCGAGCATCCGGGCTATCCGGGCATTGATTATGATACCGAGTGCACCTCTTCCGGCAAGACCGTTACCGCGAAGTTCACCAATTGCACCGTTCAGGGCGACTTCTACAATGCCACCGGCTATCGGAAGCTGGGCGACAATGTACAGGGCCAGGGCGAGGCGCTGGAGCTGACCTTCGGCCAGGGGGCCGGCATCACCGGTATTGCCACAGCGTCTACGGCGAAGCATGTGGACGAGCGGGGGAGAGATAAGAATCTCTTTACCATGGAGGAATATTACTACCTGGGCCATGTGAAGAATCAGCCCCTGTATAACGGCGTCAATCCGGTTCGCGTAACCCTGGAAGACGACGCTTGCTGGACAGTGACGGGCACCTGCCTGCTGGCGAGCCTGACCATCGGCGCCCAGGCAACCCTGACAGCGCCGGAGGGGAAAAATCTGGTGCTGAAGGTTGATAGCGAAGCAGTTCGGCCCGAGGCTGGGAAGACCTATACCGGCAAGCTGGAGCTGACGGTGGAGTAATGCGCAAATGGGCGCTGTTTCTGCCGAATAATCCCGATGAAGTAGCGCCCAATTACATGGGCGATGCAATAAAGTACCGGAATGGGTGCAGCATGCATCCATTCCGGCAACGCAATTAAAGGAGGTAACGCGATGAATCCCTATTATCCCAACTTGTTCCGTCCGCTACAGATCGGAACTGCCATTCTGAAAAACAGAATGATCTGTCCACCCTCTGAGCCCCATCTGGCTCAGGCGGGAGAGAATTGGCCCTCGGACAGCCTCATTGCCCACTATGCCCAGCGGGCTAGAGGCGGCGCTGCCATTGTGACCTGCGACGGCAATTCCTTTGGCACCCGGCCCGGCGGAAACGGCTGGGACGCTTCCAGCCCCGACGCTAAGAACTATATGTCTCAAATGGCGGATGCGGTTCATTTTTATGGGGCAAAGGCCAACGGCGTGATTATGATGTTTGCGCCGCCGGGGATGGACGCTTCGGCGGGTGTACCGCAGATTCGTATGATGCCTGGCTCCAAGGCCACCCTGACCTCGGACAAAAAAGAGATTCCTACGGAGATGCTCTATGAGCTCATCGAGAAATATGCGGCGCTGGCAAAGGACATGGCGGACTGCGGCTTTGACGGGGTGTATATCCATATGTCCTACCGCATGGTGCTCACCGGCAGAATGCTTTCGCCCATTACCAACCGCCGCACCGATGAATTCGGCGGCAGCTTTGAAAACAGAATTCGGTTCCCGCTGCTGCTGTGCAAGCGGATTAAGGAGCTGTGCGGACGGAATTTCATCATTGAGGCCTCTGTGTCCGGGCAGGATATAGAGCCCGAGGGCTGGAGCCTGGACGATACGGTTGCCTTTGGCCGGGCGGCAGAGGGCCTGATTGATATTCTGACCCTGCGCTCGGTGGAGCTGGACAATCAGCATCCCACCGGCTTTGCCAAGAGCAGAACGCCCTTCCTCTATATGGCGGAGTATGTGAAGAAGGCTGGCGTGCCCCAGGCTGTTGCAGCGTCTGCGGGGTTCTTTGATCCCAAGGACTGTGAAGAGGCAATCGCTTCCGGCAAGGCAGACCTGCTTTCCATGGCCCGGGCCTATGTCTCTAACCCCAATTATGGACAGCTCCTGGAGCAGCGAAAGCCGGAGGAGATTGTGCCCTGCCTGCGGTGCAACAAGTGCCATACCGGCAACCATCATCTGACGGTATGCGTGGTGAATCCCCGGTTTGGCTCCGAAAAGTGGATGGACCGGCTGATCGTACCTGCGGGGGAGAAAAAGCGCGTTACCATCATTGGCGGCGGCCCTGCGGGAATGAAGGCTGCCATTACGGCGGCGGAGCGGGGCCATCAGGTGGATCTGTTTGAAAAGAAGGACCATCTGGGCGGTATGATCGACCACAGCCGCTATGCATCGTTTAAGTGGCCCATGCTGAACCTGCTGCGCTATTTTGAGCGGAAGGTCAACGGAGATCCGCAGATTACGGTACATCTGGACTGCGCGCCGGAGCCGGAGTGGCTTTCTGCACAGGACTATGATGCGGTCATTGCGGCGGTGGGTTCGCAGCCGGTGGTGCCGCCCATTCCGGGCATTGAACGGGCAATTCCGGCGGTGCAGGCGTTCGGCCATGAGGAGTTTGTGGGAGAAAACGTTGCCATCATCGGCGGCGGTGAGATCGGCGTAGAAACCGGACTGCATCTGGCCCAGCTGGGGCGGCAGGTTACGGTGATCGAAATGAAGGATACCGCAGCCGAGGAAGCCAAGCGGGTGCACTATTATAATATGTTTATGGATGCGGTGGAGGAATACGCCGGAAATCTCCATATTATTCTGGAGGCTGCATGCACCCAGGTAACGGCCAACGGACTGAGCTATCGGGATGCGCAGGGCGAAATCCACACGGTAGAGGCCGGAACCGTACTGCTGGCAGCGGGCATGAAGCCGGATACCGCAGCGGCCATGACCTATGCGGATTGCGGCAAGCAGTTCTTTGCCATTGGCGACTGCGGCACCATGGGCAACCTGCAAACCGCCATTCGGACAGGCTATCAGATTGCAAATTCCATCTAAGGCAATACCGCACAGAAAAACAAAACGAAGCCAAATTGTGATATAATGGACGCATGGATAAACAGATGACAATATCCGCATTCAGCGATGAGTTGGCGCAGGTG